>NZ_JBEPLZ010000005.1:0-336201 GCF_040545455.1 Enterocloster citroniae
ATACCAAAAAAAGGGAGGTCATTGCTCTTTTTATTGCAAACTCCCATAAAATCAAGGTTTAAACAATAAAACAGGTAGTGAAACTTGACACTACCAGAATAAGTAAGGGGGTATACCATATGAAAAAAGCAATAAAAACCATGGTGATCGCAGCAATGCTTACGCTCATCTGCTTTATGACCGCGTTTGCACAGGATCCCAACAATCAGTCTCCCATGAATCTTGGACGCCGCATATCCTCGTCCAGCCAGATCACCTGGAACCAGGAAGGCTCCCAGTGGACCTGTACCCTAAACAGCACAGGAGAGCTTTTGAAAAACCGCTGGCTGGCCGTGTATGAAAAGAACGGCAGATACACCGCGGCTGAATTTTATCATTTTGATGAGAATGGGATCATGCAGACGGGTTGGCTGGATGACCAGGGCCAGACCTTCTATCTCAAGCCGGACGGACGCGTGGTCCAGGGCGAATGTGTGGAAACCATCGATGGGCAGGACTATGTGTTTGGCTATCAGAACTTTGTGCTGAAAAACAGGAACATCACCATTGACGGTAAAAACTATAACACGGATGAGAACGGCCGTGTGATCAGCAACATCGCGGACAAGACCCTGGAGAATCCCTTCCCCTCCGGCCAATCGGACCAGCTCACCTACCTGAACACCTACCGCAGGCAGAAAGGCGTGTCTGATCTGTCCTATGATTCGGATCTGACCGGCGTTGCCAAGGCTGCCTACGATTACGGCAGCGGCATCACTTTGTCAAAGGTGTACTCCCTGGCATCCGCCACCGGACATAACATCCGCCACGTTGCGTTTATCCGCGCCACGGCCACCGACAGGGAAAGCTATGTATATCTCACGGAGGATGCAGTTGCCGCTGTCCAGAACACCTGGTTTACACGGGTTGGATATTACAAAAGCAGCGGCACCATCATGATCATTATGGCCGCCTATGATCAGGAGGAAGCATCCATGCTCTCTGCGGATGAAGCCCAGGGCAGGTGGATCAATGACAACGGACACTATAAATACAGAAAAACAGACGGCTCCTATGCCGCCAATTGCTGGGTGAAAAATCCAGGCGATGGTAAATGGTATCATTTTGACGAAAACAGCTGTATGCAGACAGGATGGTTCCAGGACAGTGATGGAAAGTGGTACTATCTCAGCACGGACACCGGAGAAATGCTGACAAACACCACGGTAGACGGATATGTCATCGGAGGGGACGGGGTTATGGTGAGCGGTTCCTGAGTTTCAACAGCTGGAGCAAATTAGGGCGGGGCGGGATTCTAAAAAATCCCGCCCCGTGCTGCTTCGTCCGCACAATTGGCCAGCGCTCTCATATAGCCGTAGGCGTATCCCTGAGGGATCCTTCTTATGGGTCCGTCTACCATAATGGGGTGATGGTCCGGATTGATAAAACCCTGGTAGTCGTATTGCCTGAGAAGCTCAAAAAAAGGATACATATCAAAAAATCCATTGTCTAAAAATGTCTCGTCAAAATGGGGCAGCGGACCGGTTATGTTCCTCACATGAACGGTGGCTATCTTGCTATGCTCCAGCGCCCACCTGGCGTCTTCCATTATATCGCCGAATCTCTCCCCTCCTTCCAGCCAGCACCCGCAGCAAAAGGTCATGACCAGGGAATCGCTGTCAGCGATCCGGAACGCCTTTTTATAATCTTCAAAGCTGCGGATCAGATTGGGAACTCCTCCCACGGTTTCAACACAGGGCGGGTCGCTTGGGTGCAGGGAGATCCGGATGCCCAATTTACTGGCAGTGGGAAGGACACGCTCCATAAAGACTGCAAAGTTTTCCCACAATTCCTCCCTGGTATATCCTCTGGCCGCCGCCCTCTGGTATTCCTGTTCCAGCAGGAGATTTTCTTCCTCCTGCCCTTTGCGTATATAGGCAGACCTGGCCAGGGGCGCGGTCTTGCTGTCCAGAATGGTCTGCAGGTCCACGGTTCTGGTCACCGCCCCCCTGGTATAGGAGGTCAGGTTGGAGGAGTATACAAAAAACGGCATCATATTCAGCTCAATCATATTCAGCCCCAGACTTGCCATGATCTCCAAAAATTCCAGATATGCTTCCAATTCCCTTTCTCTGTTCTCAGTCCCCAGGGCAATGGCCGAATTAAAGGTAAAACGGTTGCTGTGAACATATGTAAATTTAATTCCTCCTGCCTCAATCTGCTCCTTGATCCTTTTCAGGGACTGATGGTCGTGCTGGTCACGGGGCAATGCAAGATACGCGTTCGGAATACCCAGCTGCCGGAGAAACAGGATATCCTCCTCCTTAAAATCCTCTGGCAGCCGCGCGATAAACTGATAATTCCAAGCCATAAAACATGGTCCTCCTACTAAGTTCATTTTTCTCCACAGGCAAAGTCCATCATTTGGATCATCCCCTGTATGTATCCGATCTCGTGTGACCGGGCGCGGTGGCCGTAGTCCGAGTCATAATCCATTTTCAACACATGGTCCTCCATAATGATCCCCTCATACCCCACCTTCCCCAACTCATACAGGATCTCCGCGGGATCATAGTTTCCCTCTCCCAGAAAACACTCCTGAAAGCAGGGCAATGTACCTTGCACATCCCGGAAATGCACGCTAAGTATCTTTTTTCTTACCCCCAGATAACGGATCATCTCCAGAGCACAATCCCTTCCCCCTTTTTCGGAACAGCAGCCAAGGCACAGGTTGACGCCCCATGCCGGACTGTTCCCGATCTCCATGGCCCTCTTATAATCTTCAAGGGAAGTCACCATACGCTGGATCCCCCCGAACCTTCTCAGGGGAGGATCATCCGGATGCAGGGCCAGCATGACCCCTGCCTTCTCTGCTGTGGGAAGGACTGCATCCATAAAATACCTGTAATTGTCAAACAGGTCATCAGCCGTCATTCCATCCACTGCCTCAAACACATCATAATCCAGAAGATGGCGTTTGCGGGCCATCTTCTCCCGGAACGCATTGTCCCCGGGCCGGAGCTGTCTTTCATCAAAGGCAGTGGCCCTTGCCCCGCCGCGGCCCGGCGCCTGTGTGGTGGTCCGCCACACAAAGGTAGGGGAAAAATGATGTCCCAGCATGGGGATCCCCAGTTTTCCCATGTTCCGTATGGTTTGGCAATAGTTCTCAATCTGCTCATCCCTCCCGGGAAGACCCAGGATCACCTTGTCATAAAATATAAGAGGAACATTTTCAATGGCTGTCCACTTAAGGCCGTAGCTCTCAATCCGCTCCTTAAGGTCCTTAAGAGCTTCAAAAGTCCAGATCTTTTCCCCGGGCAGAGCCGGTGTATTCATCTGGATCTCCGATATTCCCAGCTGAAGGGCAAACTTTGCCATCTCCTCATCAAACGTCTGGAACTGGCCCAGCACGACTCTCATTTTGCTATGCATATATCATACCTCCTGAAAATTACTTGTAGCCGCCCAGCATTAAATCAGGTAATCCCAGGGTAAGCACCGGAAAAAGATTTACCAACACAAGCACCAGGAGTAATGCCACATAGTAGGGTAATACGGCTTTAAAAGCTCTCTCAAAACTGATCTCTCCGATTTTCGATGTAATGAAAAGGACGACTGCCATGGGCGGGGTCAAGACCCCTATCATCAGATTCAGCACAAAGATAACCCCAAACTGCACCGGATTAAGCCCTATGGAGAGGGCAATGGGGAACAGGATGGGAGCTGCAATGGTAATGGCGGCAACAGACTCCATAAACGTCCCCAGAAACAGCAGGAACAGGTTGATCAGCAGCAGGATCAGCCAGGGATTGGTGGTCAGTGAAAACAGCCCTTTGGACACGATCTCAGCAACCTGCTGGTCCCCCAAGGCCCAGGCAAACACCTTTCCCGAGGAAACCAGCATCAGCACCAGGCCAATGCTGTTTATGGCCTGTGCCATGATGCCGTACAGATCTTTAAACTTAATGGTCTTGTAGATAAACATACTGATAAAAAGCGCATATACAAGGGCCACTGCCCCGGCCTCAGTGGGCGTGACATTTCCATTCTGGATGCAGAAGATCAGGATGACCGGAGTCATCAGTGCCCAGAAGCCTTTGCGGAACGCATGGCATATTTCCCTGACCGTGGCCCGCTTCCTCACCGGGTAATTGCGTTTGCGCGCAACCGCGTAGACCGTGATGCACATAAACAGCATCATCAATACTCCTACCACAATACCGCCCAGGAACAAGGCGCCGATGGATACTCCTGCCATAATCCCCACATACACCATTGGATTGGACGGCGGGAAAATGGGACCAATCACAGAGGATGCCGCCGTGATGCCCACGGCAAAATCCCGGTCAAAGCCCTTCTCTGTCATTGCCTTGATCTCAATATTCCCCAGACCGGCAGCATCCGCATTGGCAGAGCCGGACATGCCTGCAAAGATCAGGCTTGCAACCACATTCACATGTCCCAGTCCTCCCTTGATATGGCCCACCAGGCAATCTGCAAACTCAAATATCTCATCCGTAACACCTGCCTTATTCATCACACAGCCCACCACGATAAAAAACGGGGAGCACATCACGCTGTAGCTTGCAAGACCTGAGACCATTCCCTGGGGGATAAAGGACATGGGCATTCGGTGGGATAAGAGGATATACACCAGGCTGGTGAGCAGCATGGAATAGGATACCGGCACTCTTAGAGCGATCAGGACCAGAAAAAACAACAGTAAAAACGCTAACAGATCACCTGCCATACCCTTAATCCCCCTTATGTAATAAATCAATCCCCTGCCCGTCTTCCTCCGGCCAGCAGACTATCTTATAAATGTTATAGACCAGCGGCGCCGCCATCAAAGGCGAGCAGATCGGAAACCCTATATAGGATATTCCGTTGGGCCACCCCAACGCTGGTGTGACCACCTTCATCTGGCGCATGGCCAGCCCAAAGCTGTAATAACAGATGGCGCCGATAAGCAGCAGAAGCACCGCCTGGATCAGACAGAATATGACCCTGCGCACAGTCTTTGGCAGTTTTCCATAGATATACTCGATCTGCACGTGATTACCCCGGTAGAGCGTGTAGGTGGCACAGAAAAAACCAAACCAGGGCAGGATGATGATGGCAAGCTCCTCCAGCTGGGCAAAGGATTTTCCAAACAGGTTGCGAACCAGGATCTGAAAAAGCACAATTCCAAGCATCACAACAAAAAGAAGGATCGAGATATCCAAAACCAGTTTTTCAATCTTTTTTAATGTCCCCATATGAAACACCTCCCGGATGACTCTGAGGATCAGGACGCATCCTCTTGCAATTATCTAAGTGACTGAATGACATCCCATATAGACATATCCCACTCATCTTTATACTTTTCCAGGATCACCGGAGTTACCACATCCTTGATGCTCTGGGTATCGATCTCACTGTTCTCAATGACAGTCATTCCATTGTCACGCCATTTTTGAAGAATTGCCTCGTCACCATTGGATTCCAGCTCATTAAAGCGGTCAAATCCCACCTTGATGCCCTGCTGGATGATCTCCTGGTGCGCCGGTGAAAGGGAACTCCACCATTTCTCATTCACATGGGCTGCGCGGAACGAATAGGTGTGATCTGTCAGCATGGCGTAGTCACAGACCTCATAAATCGCGATGGAATCCAGTGTGGATATGGGGGATTCACACGCCTGGGCCGTGCCTGTCTGCAAAACCTGATATAACTCTCCCATAGAAGATGTCATGGGGCTCACCCCAAGGGCTTCAAAGGATGCCACACTGGCCGCAATAGAGGGAAGGCGCATCTTTAACCCCTTGTAATCCTCAGCCTTTATCAATGGACGGTTGGCCGCAACCACACGGGGTCCCCGCATGGCAAGGTGGTCAAAGAGAATGCGGCACCCATATTTTTCCAGCATCTTTTCATTGCACTGGTCCGCAACGGTCTTCCAGAACTCCTCACACTGCTCCTTGGAATCAAAAGCAAATGGGATCTGGGTAAATCCCGCGATCTCGGGGGCAGCGGCAGATACCATAAGGTCCCCCATGATAACCATGTCCAATGTGCCCTCGGACAATGCAATACTCCCGTCTGAATCAGCGGTGTACAGCTGTCCCTGAAGGTAACGCTCAATCTTAATAGCCCCTCCGGACAGACGCTCGATCTCATCACACATCAGATTGTGGGCCTCATCCGTGGCTGCCTGGGAGGAAATAAATCCAACCTTAAAGGTTATGGGTTCCAGTTCAGGCCCCGGCGCTTCTGATGCTTCCGGTTGATCTGATGCCTGGGAAGCCTGGGTGGTTGCAAGAGCAGAAGTCGGTGCGGACGTGGTGCTCTCAGGTGCGGAAAGCTGGCTGCATCCGCATATCATAGAAATGGAAAGTACACAGGTTAACAGGACTTTAAATTTTTTCATCTTACTCTCTCCTTTTATTTTATTTACAATTTTATAAAAGCAAATATGATGCCAAATGGAAAAGGCAGGTAAAGTACCGTTTACTGCACTTTATCCGCCTTTCTACATTGATAGCTTCTCATTTATGAGAATTTTATTTTATAATTGAGAATATGTCTCATCTATGATACGCTTTCCCATGATCAATTCCATCTGTTTCCCAGGAAATCACAAGCCATACTTCTTTATCCTGCGGTAAATAGTGGCCCGGCTGATTCCCATCTGGCTTGCCGCCTTTGCAGGATTTCCTCCGGCTTTATGCAGCTCTTCCTGGAGATAGCGCAGTTCAGCCTCCTCCAGGGGATTTCTTTTGCCCTCCATCACAGGAGGAATACTATGCTGTCCACTGTTTCTTTGCAGCAGGGCGTCTTCAATCTGCTGACCCATAATAATATTTTCAGACGCAACCACACAGACGCGCTCGCAGATATTGCGCAGTTCCCTTACATTTCCGCTCCACTCTGCCTGCTGCAGGCTGGCATAGGCAGACGGATCCACACTCATCTGTCTCTGATTTGTTTTCATGTATTCCCTGAAAAAGCTTTCTGCCAGAAGGGGAATATCTTCCTTTCTCTCACAAAGCTTTGGCAGCCTCAGGTGCAGTACATCCAGACGGTAATACAGATCCTCCCGGAATTTGCCCTGGGCGATCATCTCCTCCAGGTTTTTATTAGTTGCACATATGATCCTTACATCTACCGGAGTCACCTTGTCATCCCCCACACGTATGATCTCCCGCTCCTGCAGCACACGCAGCAGCTTTCCCTGTACCCTGAGAGGGATCTCAGATATCTCATCAAGGAAGATGGTACCCCCATGGGCCAGTTCAAAAAAACCGGCTTTCCCGTTTTTATTTGCCCCGGTAAAGGCCCCGCCTACATAGCCGAATAGTTCAGCCTCCAGCAGGCTTTCGGTCAGGGCTGCGCAATTCACAGCCACAAAAGGTCCCTGGCTGCACAGGCTTTCCTGGTGGATACTCTGGGCAAACACCTCCTTCCCCGTTCCTGTGGCTCCGCAGATCAGGATATTGGCCCTGGTTTTTGCGTATTCCCTGGCCCGTTTTATCACATCGCACATGGCAGGGCTTGTCCCCACAATATCGTCAAATGAGCGTTTTGCCACATGCCCGTGGGCATAGATCTGATTGCGGATCCGTCCTTCCAGCTGCTGGATGTGAGTCACATCCTGGATCATGATCATGCTTCCGTCAAATCTGCCCCCTGACTTCATCGGCACAATATTGACCGCGAAAAAGCGGTTTCCGCAGGAAATAATACTGTCCGTCTCGCTCTTTTTTGACTGCAGGCGCCCGATGATCCCGCTTTGTTCCAGCACCTTAAGCATCAGCTCTTCCACTTTGTCAGATGGAGGAATGTCCCCCAGCAGGATCTTGACCGCTGCATTGTTATAGGCACGAAAATGCAACTCCTTGTCAAGGGAGATGATCCCCTCAAAGGAATGATCCAGAATATTCTTATAGAACTCCGTTTTCAGCCTTTGCCGGCTATAGACCACCGCGCTGTGCTGAGCCTCCACAATGGCGTGCCATGCCTCCTCAAAACTGATATCCTGGAAGATCACGTTCAACCCTTTTCTTTTTCCATAAGAATATCCATAGTTGCCGCAGATAAAGGTATCACATCCATCCTCTGCCGCCTGGTCCATTGCCGCCTCCACCGCAGGCTTAATCTCCTCCGGATCATTGGGGATCGCAACATTGTAGATACTTAACTGTGCACCTCCTATCTTCTTAATGTCCGACAGATTAAACATGATAAAATTGTGGCCGATCAGACCGATCTTCCTTGAATGGAACATGCTGACCGCCCGCTTGACATCCCGTTCCAGGGAGTTAAAGCCAATATGGACCTGAACCACTGGTATCTCCACAATCTTTCGCAGCATGACCCCGGCGCTTCCCCTGGTTATCAGCACATCCGCGTCCATGGGCACATGAAAGTTCTGGAAATTTACATAATCCGGCCTGGCAATCGTCTCCAGGGAAAACGTATACTCCTCATAAGTCCTGGGATTATTGGTTTGATAAACTTTCAATACCTCCTGAAAAATAGAATCCCAGCCCGGAGTAGGCGCGATCAGCACGATCTTCAATTTTATCTTATCCTTTAACATATCTGCCCCCATTTTACCCCTTGATAAAATAATTGTAGCAGATTGTTATCATCATATCTAGTGTGGGGGATTATCTCCCAGAAGCCACTCGCTCCAGGCCATCATGCACGCACCCACTCCGTGCTGGTTGTCCTCCACCACCGGTTCACTCAGATAATATTTCACGCTGCCATCCCTGTCCCTTCGGTTATAGGGCCCCGGTCCCAGGCCCGCGCTTTCGCAGATGCCTCCCAGTGTCCAGGTCCCATTCCTGTTCCGAAGCCAAGTGTCCCCAATACCCTTAAGGATCTGCGCACCTGCTTCAAAGCTGCCGGACCGCAGCATTCCCAGGCGTTCCCCTTTCATACAGGCATATGCCGCCATAGCACTGCCGGATGTCTCCGGATAATTCCCCTTCTCCCCGGGCAGGTCCACCAGTTGGTAAAACATCCTTGTCCCTGGATCCTGGAATTTCATCAAGTGATCCAGCGCTTCCTGGAGCAGCTCAGCCAGACGTTCTTCCTGTTTTTGTTCCACCAGCTCATAACAGTCCGCCAGGCTCATGAGATACCATCCCATTGCCCGCAGCCATACATTGGGAGACAGGCCGGTTTCCGGGTCGGCCCACTCTCTCCTTCGTTCCTCATCCCATGCATGGACATAAAGCCCTTTTTCCGGTACAAACAGTATTCTTCTCACATTCTCATACTGGGACATTGCGTCTTCTGAATTAACGGGATCCTGAAGATAAACCGGCATGGCCATATAAAGTCCGTCCAGCCACACCTGGTTGGGGTAAATATCCTTGTGCCAGAAATTGCCGTTTCTGGTCCTGGGATATTCCTTAAACAACTCCATCTTCTTCAAAAATCGCTGGTGAAACCTATCCTCCCCAGTCAGTCGTTCAAAGACCATATCCGTCCTGGCTCCGCTGATCATGTCCAGATTATAGGGGCAGGGCGCATCATCCGGGAGCATCCTGCCCTCTGTTATTTTAAAAATAACGTCCCGGTAAAAGGAATCCCCTGTGACACAAAACAGGTCATAACACCCCTTAACTATGAGATCATCCTTATAATCCCAACGACTCCATGGTCCGCCCCCGGAAATACCTCGCTTTAAATACTGCCTGAAGTATGTCTCAAATCCTGTGGCCGTCTCTTTCATCGCAACCTCCGTTCTTTTGTATTGTACTCATTAACAAAAGGATGCAGTTGCAGGCAAGGAATATCCTTCTACCTGCAAATGCACCCTTATCCAGCTACTACTCTTCTGTCTCCCTGCTGCACATCTGAAGCCTGTGCTGATATTTCTCCCTGGTAGCCAGACCTCCCCGGATATGGCGCTCGGACTTATTTACGTCCAGTACAATCCTTGCCTGGGCAGCCAGGGTGGGATTGATGTGTTCCAGCCGATCGGTTACATCCTTATGTACTGTGGATTTGCTTATCCCAAATTTCTTCGCCGTCTGCCTTACCGTGGCATTGTGGTCTATGATGTAATTGGCGATGGCTACCGCACGTTCTTCAATATACTCCTTCAAAATGAGTCTCCTGAGGATTTTTTTATATCTTATGCGGGAGATGGTAGGAATAGCACACCCTGTACGGATTATTCTGTGATAAATATTGTAATTGTTCAGGACGGCTCATCTTCCTGAACTGTTACAATATATTAAAAAGCCTTGTAAAACATATGGGACAACAAAAATCCTTTCCGCCTGAGCCATTCCACATCCAAACGGAAAGGCAGTCCGGGCAGGTCGGGGATATGAAACCTTCCATCCCTGTTCTCAATGGTAACTTCCATGCAGTCCAGAACCGGCTGGTTACATACCTCCAGAAACTCCTCCATGGTATCCTCCCCTGCAGTGGCCATGAGAGGACAGGCAAACAGAGGAAGGCCGCCGGAGGAAAAATCCAGTCCGTTATCTGCCGCCATATCCCTTACCATCATCCATTCCTTTACCCCGGAAAAAGTGGAAGGCGTGGGCTGGAAGTGCCTGACGCCCGCTTCCAAATAAGGCTTAAACAGGTAGTGGTTTCTCACAGATTCCCCCGCTGCCACGATTATGGGAAGATCCCGGGCCAACTCACAGTAACCTGCAAAATCATATGCGTGGACAGGCTCCTCAAACCATGCAATGTTATAAGCCTCCACCCTGTCTGCAAACCGCCTGGCACCCTCCGGCGAAAACACATGGTTTCCGTCAATCGCCAAGGACACATCCGGACCAATGGTTGCCCGGACCAGTTTCACCCGCTCCACGTCATAATCCAAACGGGTCCCAAATTCTGTTCCCACTTTCATCTTAACAGTGCGGTAGCCGCATTCCAAAAAATGCTCCATCTCTGCTGCCAGGGCCCTGCCGCTCAGATGAGTGCTTCCCCCGCTGCCATACACGGCCACGCTGTCCCTTACAGCCCCCAGGAAACGGTGGAAGGGCATCCGGACCCGTTTTGCCAGAATGTCGATTAGTATATACTCCAGTCTTCCCACTTCCGCCGCTGTTTCTCCATCAAACCCGGAGTTCCTGCACGCCCAATAGACCTTGTGCATCCACTCCCTGAAAGTCTTTTTCTCTCCTGTAAGAATCAGGGGAAGTATAGTAAGCTCCATAATGCCGGAGCAGGGACATACGCCTATGATTCCGTCCTCTGTGTACAATTCCAGATACTTGTTTACCTTGGAATGGGTAAACGGCCCTCCTGTGGCGTCATAAAAATGCTCCTTTTGGGGAACCGGCGCTATATTTATGACGGCTGCTCCTGTAAAACACAGTATTTCATCTTGGTATTCCATGGATCATTTCCCCCTCCATCCATTCACTAATGATTAAAAATCCCTCTTCAAACACGCCCTGTCCATGCTCTGCAAACAGTCCCACCATGGTTCCCGTATATGACCGTTCCATCATGGCCTCCGTGCATAAACCAGCAATCGCTCCCCGGCCCAGCTCTGTCCAGTCCCTGCTGTTTAAGCTGTAGTCAAAATAATATCCTTCTCTGTCTGCCCGTATCCTGAGCCACAGCTTTTCCCTCTCCCGGTCCAGCCGGATCTCACCGGTGACAGCGCCCAGGTCATGTATGTGCTTATACAGGGTGAGCCTGCATCCTGTTTCATCTTTCACAACCGCCATATCGTAGTGGTTATAGCTGCTGTAATAGGCTGTCATCCCAAATCTCCCCTGCCCGCAGTCTTTTAGGTCCACACAGGAGCGCGCATCTATCACAAACTCCCTCTGTTCCCTGAGAATGCAGGCAGGGCTTCCCGTAGCGTTGTCAAGCCCGGTATCATTTCCCCTGAGCACAAGACGCCCGCCCCCGATTTCATAGCAGTGTGGGTGAGGATTGCGTATGTACCATAGATCCCCGGGCATCCTGTCCGCTCTGAAATCCAATTCCCATTGCTCCCGGACAATTTCCTCTGACTCTGTTTCCTCTGATTTTGTTTCCTCCGCTTTTGTTTCCTCCGCTTTTGTTTCCTCCGCTTTTGCAGTCCCGGTTCCGTCCCCTTCAGGTTCGGCCGCACACATTTCATCCCTCTCTGTTCCGGGCGGTCCATCCATCATTCGTTCCGTTTTGCTGTCCATCATTAGTTCCACGCGTCCGTCCTTTCCCATAACAGGCCATCCGTCCCTCCACACCACAGGGACCAGAAATGTCTCCCGGCCCAGGTTATGAAGCAGGTAATCCCCAAACATCCGGATTCCCAGACACACAGCCCACCAGTTTCCGTACTGGTCCTGAACCAGGTCCCCGTGTCCTACGGCCTGGACCACCCTCCAGTTCTCCTCCTGATGGGATAACAGCGGATTGTGGGGACAGGGCTCATATCCTGATATCAGGTTCCTGGACCTTTGTATCACTGCCCTGTGGCTGTACTGCGTGCCGCCCTCCGCGGTCAGCAGATAATACCATCCATCCCTTTTATAAATGTGGGGACCTTCCGCGCATTTTCCACCACAGCCTTTACTGATCACATATTTATCCGATAGGATCTCACCGGTCAGGGGATCCAGCACAAATGCAATAATCCCCCGTTTTCCTTCCAGACTCCCCTTCCCGCAGTACCAGCAGGTCCCGTCCTCATCCCAGAACAGGGACGGATCGATGCCGTTCTGGTCAATGACCACAGGGTCGGACCATGGCCCGCCAATGGATGGGGAATGCACAATAAAGTTTCCGATCCCGTCCACATCCGTGGTGATCATATAAAACCTGCCCTCATGATGGCGCAGAGTGGGTGCAAAGATTCCCCTGGAGCTGCGCCTCTCCTCCAGCCGTACCTGACTGTCCCTGGTCAGGCAGTGCCCGGCCAAAGACCAGTCCGTCAGATTCCTGCTATGGAACACTGGCACCCCCGGCCAATAGGTAAAGGAGGAGGTAGCCATATAAAAGTCCTCTTCCACCCTGCATATGCTGGGATCCGGGTGAAATCCACGCAGCACCGGATTACGATATCTCATGTTCCTCCCCTGTTCTCCGGGTCCACCTGGCAAAGGAATATTCTCCCCGGTAATTGGAGGAATTATAATGGGGATATTTTTCCGGGATATATTCCCGGTCTTTTATAGCGCATGGACGGTCCTGGGTGTAGATAAACATACGTCCGGCGTCCCATAGCACGATCTCATCCCTGGCATCACCGGTCATGTTGATCACCTCTGCGCACAGATCCGGATGGCCATCGTCCGGGAATGTAACCACCACGTCACCATCACCGTCCAGCATACCTCCGTACTTGATATTTCCGTTAAGGAGGATCAATTCCGTCCCGTCCCCCTGCCAGTTCACAGGCGCTATAATATTACCATTGGATCCCGGCTCCATATGCCACAGCTCATTTCCCTTACAGTCATGGAGATAGATGATACCCTGGTACTCCCAGTAGGTTGTGGTGCAGATCTCAAGTCCTCTCCTATCCGGGCAGTAATTGGCCGCGCTGATCCGCTGTCCGTGCCCGTTCAGGTCCCGGTGTCTGATATTTCCCTGCTTATCCACAATCATAAAGCCTTCCCAGCCGGAAACCATTGCGATCATCTCATCCTCGTCCGGGTCAAATTTTCCCACAATGATCTCGTCCGTGTGGTCAATCTCAATGGGAAGTGTCCAGATCAGGTTCCCGTCACTGCCTATCATATTATAGCAGCTGAAAATTTCATCCTTTCCATCCCCGTTAAAATCATAACCATATGGGAAGTGTCCTGTATTTTTGTAATTAAATTTCCACAAAAGCTCCAGATTGCTGTTATACACCCAGAGGCGCGAATACCGGTCCTTAATCAGGATGTCTGATGGGCGCTCATTGCCTGACACATTTACGATCCTGACAGCATCCACGTTAAGCCGGTCAAATCCGTGCTTTTGGAATTCGATTCCCAGAAGCTGGTCCCCGGGTATCTCATTCATTGGGGTGTGGATCCATTTTCTTACCTCTCCCGTACGGCCGTCCAGCACCATCAGTTTAAAGTCCCTGGCCATGATCACCTCATCATACCCATCCCCGTCAATATCATAGACCTGGAATGGAAGATCGGCTGTGACATTCTGGTTCTCCTTCAGGCCGGAGGGCTCGCCCACCTGCCAGAGGATCTCCCCTGTATCCATATTCACCGCAGTCAGGCAGCTGATATTGGAATAGCGATCCTTATGGACACGTTTCTGGTGCTGGGCCATAACAAAGTACCAGTCATCTCCCCCCATCAGGTGTCCGAAACGTATCTGCCTTGCTGCCCCATAATTCTTCAGGTCGATCACCTTATGAAGCTTTGGCTGCGCATATCTGCTCCGCTTTTCTGCCACCCGCAGTTCTTTTTCCCGTTTTTCCTTAAGAAAGGTTTCGTAGGATTCCTCACTTGTCCGGACCAGGACATCGGTGAACTGGGCCGGCATATAGCTGGAAATCGCAATCTTTCCATAGGCGTAGTCTGAATCCTCCATTGTGAGCACGGTCTCCCCGTTGATCCTGCCTGTGAAATGACTTCCTCTGCACTCTACTTCCAAAAGGTAATGTTCGTCAGACGTAAATGCGTACTCTGCCTCGGCTATCAGGTATCTGTTTTTTTTATGAATCTTCCAGAACTGTACTTTCTGGTCATTGAGATAGAATGCATAATTCATCAGGGATGTCTGGTATCTGAATACCAGCCCGGCTTCCTCCGTGGTACACAAAGGCCGCACCTTGACCTGTGCCGTGTAATCCCTCCATTCCACCTCTCCGGCAACCAGAAGAGGGCTGACATTCTTTGTCAGGGGATTACGCACCCTCATCTGTTCCATATACCTGTCCCCGTCCATTTCCGTGATCAGCCAGCTAGGTCCCCGGTAATTGGCATTTACGATCGGATCATACCACTGGCCCGTGTAGCCCTGAACCGGATAATAATGATATTCTCCCATGGCCGTATGGGCATGGTCGTAGGGAAATGAGCCGATTGGAAATGATGTAAAATCATCCTGTAATAATATGCAATCCATTGATGCATCCTCCTTTATATTGCCGGGGCGTGTCCCGTATGCCTCAGACCCCCCTCCGGCAACCTTTCATGTAAAAGGCGCAGCCAGTCCAGCTGCCTGCGCCTTGTGTCTTACTGTCCTGATTTGTAAGCGGCCTGCTCTTTTGTGAGGAAATCCGCCCACTTATCCAGGCAATCCTGAGAGGTCATCTCACCCAGCATAACGGCCTGGAAGTCAGTTGTCATATCTCCGTTGATAAAGGAGAAGTATGAGGTCAGCCAATACGGATTCTGGATCTGTACAAAATTCTCATCCTGCACGATCTCCATACAGGTCTGCATTGTGTGGTCTGCCTTAAACCAGTCTGTCTCGTAGCAGTCCGTGTTGGTGGGGACCTTAGCCATAAGCTCATCCATATGGTTCATGATATCTGCTGAACACAGATATTTGATCAGGTACATTGCGCCGCTGTAATCAGCGCCCTCGCCTTTGTCGCACACGGAGAAGATGTTGGGCTGCATGGCGGATGTAAAGTACCTGCCCTTGTCATTGGTCAAGGCTTTGGTGATCCCATAGTTTCCATCGCCCAGATTAGCCTTGTGGCTCTTCTCGGAGGATGAGTTGTGCATGATGTACAGGGCTGTGCCTGCGCCAAACTCAGCCACCATCTCATTAAATCCATTGTTGACACTATCCCCGGATACCCATCCGTTTTTATAAATGTCTACATATGCATCCATGGCCTCCGCAAACTCAGGCGCATTGATAATGCACTGCCCGTTCTCATCAAAGTAGGAGCCCTCATAACCCAGGCCGTCCGTGTAGGTAAACAGCCATCCAAGAAGGTTATCATAGGGCTTATTGCCCCGAAGGCTGAAAAAGTATGTTCCGCTGTCCTTATCCGCATATTTCTCGCAGTCTGCCAAAAACTCCTTTTGTGTCTGGGGAACCTGGATCCCCTTTTCATTAAATACCCCTGCGTTGTACCAGGAAAGGTCCTGATTGTATCCGTAGGGAACACCGTACAGGTCCTCTCCTCCTGCCAAGTCCTTTAATGTGGAAATAAGGGATGGGACGATCTTTCCCGAGTCCTCCCATGCCTCAAATTCGGTTTGGATGGGGTGTAATGCATCCATCGCAACATAGGTCATCACATTGGAGAAACCAAGGCTTACCACATCCGGCATGGTTCCGGTTGCCACCGCTGTTGCAAATGCGTCCGGGAAGTCCTTGTTGGCAAATCCGGTATACACAAACTCATACTGATCCTGTGACGCGTTCAGCTCATCAAATATCTCCTCAAACATAACGGATGACTGCTCGTCCGATGCGTGATACCAGAACTCGATCGTCTGCTTCTCACCAGCGGCCGCCGCCGTACCTGTCTCTGTTCCCGCTGCTGTTCCCGCTCCACTGTCAGGTGCTGCAGAAGATGAATCCTTTCCAGAACCGCCGCAGCCGGTCAGGCTTCCTGCTGCCACAGAGGCTGCCAGGATCAATGCTAATGTTTTTTTCATAGTATAGTTCCTCCTACTAATTTTTATTGTGATTTCCTCCATGCCCCGGTATTCTGTCCATAAAGCGGACGTTGTGGCCAAAACAGGTCCGGGACTGGAAAGTGACATTCCATTTCGGGCTGACTAACCCTTCACAGCGCCGCTGGTAGCTCCTCCTGCCAGATTCTTTTGTATAATGGAAAATAAAAGCAGCGCAGGGATCAGGGCAACCACGCAGGCTGCGGCAATTCCCCCATAGTTGGTGTTGGCCTCCCCCTGAAAGATGCTGAGTGCCAGGGGAATCGTATATTTTTCTTTTCTGGTGATAAATGCAGTGGCATACACATACACGTTCCATGAGTTAATAAACGCATAGGCTCCGGTGGCCACAATGCTTGGTTTCATGGCCGGAAGCAGGATCCGGAACACTGCCTGGAGAAGGCTACAGCCATCCACCTGGGCCGCTTCCTCCAATGTCCGGGGGATCGCATTGTAGTAACCCATCATCATAAACATACAGTAAGGAAGGTTTGTACAGGAACAGACAATGATCAGAGAGCGCAGGTCATTGATCAGCTTCAGATTGTTCATGCTCTGAAACAGAGGGATCATCAGCACCACTGCCGGAAACATCTGGGTACATAGAAGAAGCACGTATACAAATGACTTTCCCCTGAATTTGTACCTGGACATGGCATATCCTCCAATCAGTGCCATGACGCTGACCAGTGTGGTAACGGAGATGGATACGATAAAGCTGTTAATAAAATATTGTTCAAAGTGAAGCTTTTTGAATAGGTTCACAAAATTGTCAAAGGTGATATTGACAGGCCAGTAGGTGAGGGGTTTTGCAAACACCTCGGTGCTGGTTTTCAGCGCAGTTACCAGGATCCAGTAAAATGGTGCCAGGGTGATCAGCAGAAAGATTGCCAGAGGCACTGCCAGGAAGAAAAACCTGTTGAGTTTTTGTTTTCTTTTTGTTCCCATCAATACATCTCCTCCTTGCCCAGTTTACCGATTTTAATATAGGTGAACGCCACCACCATCATGATACAGCTTGCAATGGCTGCCAGGGCGGACGCATATCCGTAATTATACTCCAGCTTAAACTTCTGCATAATATACAGGGGCATGGTCATGGTCGCGTTATTGGGTCCGCCTCCTGTCAGGGTATTGATCAAATCCACCGCATTAAAGGTCCAGATGGAGCGCAGCAAGGTGGTGATGACAATGGTATCCTTGATCATGGGCAGGGTGATCTTAAACAGGGTCACCATTGTCCTGGCGCCATCAATTCTGGCGGATTCATAGATATCATCGGATATTCCCGCCAGTGCCGACAGGTAGCTGATGGTAAAGAAGGGAATCCCTCTCCACACATTGGCAATAATGACAGCTGTCATAGCCCTGGTGCTGTCTGAGAACCAGGATATATTCTGGTCGATCAGCCCCAGCTTTAACAGCAGGTCATTGAGGACCCCAAAGGTCTCTCCGTAGATCAGGGACCAGATAATGGCCACCATAACGCCTGCCACTGCCCAGGGGGACAGGACCAGGGCCCGGTACAGGCCTCTTCCCTTAAACTTTTGGTTCAGCAGATAAGCCAGCCAAAATCCCAGTATGGTCTGGGCCGCAACGCTGACAGCCACCCATACCACTGAATTCTTAATCGCTTTCATAAATACTTTGTCTTCCGTAAACACGGTCACAAAGTTCTGAAACCCTATAAAATGTCTCTCATCCGGCTTTAGCAGCCTGTATTCCTGAACGCTCATGACAAACACATTGATCATGGGCCAGAGCAGGAACAGTGACACAAAAAGCAATATGGGCGCAAGCAGTATGTAAGGTGTGGCCTGCCTTTTATAATAGAGATATTTCTCCCGTCTTCCTGTCCTCTTCATTCATAACCTCCTTTTCACCTTTCCCTCTGGTCAAGACTCCCGCATCTTCAGATCACGGGCTGCTGCCGTCAGTTCCAGTTCTTAATCCGGCAGATAAATTTCCCTGCTGAGTAAAAGACCGTCCTTTTCCAGCTTCTCTATATTCATGCGAAGGGGATTTCCCACAAAACCATCCTCCCAGTAAAAACGATTTCCTTTTTTGGTGGGCGGATACAATGTGTATGCCCCCACAGGCGCGCTGATGGGTTCGTGGTACTCAATCCGTTCGTCCTCATTATATAAGCATCCGAACAAAAGATTCAGGTACAAGCGTCCGCCGGAAGAAAATGTCTTTCCCTGGGCCCTGCACATATCCCTGATGGCCAACAGGTCATCCATTCTTGTCATCCTGCCCACGGAAGGCTGCAGATGATCCACTCCTTTTTCCAGATAAGTCTCATATGCATAGGAGATACGCATGGATTCCCCAAATGCCAGAGGCTGATTGACGCCCATCTCCTTCAGTGCCCTGATGCCGTTCATATCATGGGCGTGGATGGGTTCCTCAAACCATTCCAGGTCATATGACTCCGCCATCTTTGCAAACCGCACCGCATCCTCCACCCCAAATACCTGGTTCGCATCCACCGCTATTCCGACTTCACTGCCCACAGCTTCCCTGACCTTAGCGATCCGGCGGATGTCCCTCTCCATATCCCTGCCGCAGTCACTGCCCACTTTAAACTTTACTGTCTTATATCCCTCCGACACATATCTGGTCATATCATCCACCAGCTCATCATCGGTCAGGAGCAGGGAACCTCCCCCTTTATAACAGACAGCCCAGTCCTTATCAGCCCCCAGAAAACGGTGCAGGGGTTTTCCATGTCTCTGGGCAAGGATATCCAGCATCATCAGGTCCACCTGCCCCACATCCACTGCCTGGCTGCTCTGAAAACCGGCATTGCGTACCTGCCAGTACAGATCATGCCGCCAATCATTGTAACTTTTTTTTCCACCGCCGAACAGCTTTGGAAGCATGGTCTCCACAAACCCTCTTCCAATGGCCAGATGGTGTGCGCAGCATCCTTCATCATCATATAAATCCAGGAAACCCGTTTCCGGTGCAAACTTTCCCATCCCCCCTGTCCCGTCCTTAAACGGTTTGTAAAGAGGAATTTGTTTCATACTGTAATATACGGCCTTTGTAAAACATATTCTGTCTGCAAATTCAAACATTTTTCTTCCCCGTTTCATATGTTTTTAACTGAAAATCATTATATCAGAGCTTTGTTTTTGTGAGAATTGACATATTATACGATATCCGAGACATTTTTTAATCAATATATCTATTTTCTCATTTAGCCGTTCAATTTATTTCATTTAAAAACAAAACGCTTCATATCATCTCACCGCTGAAATCTATATGCAGATATAGAATAAAAATTTTTATTTATTAATCCCTTAAAAACAGCAAAACAGCCTAAAACAGCGCTGCATCCGCCAGTTGCCTGAGGTCTGCAACGCTGTTTTAGGCCGTACTATGGTCAGATCCCATACTTCTTCATGTATCTCCAAAGGGTGGAGGTGCTGATATTCAGATGCTTTGCCGTAAGCATCCTGTTCCCGTTATATCGCATCAAGGCATCCCGGATATCCTTTATCTTTGCCTCCTCCAGAAAACCTCTGTCTGATGATGTCTGGGGTATCTTTACCTCCTGCTCCGACAGATCGTACAGGGAGTCCAGAAGGTCCTGAACATATTCCCCTGAGATTTTCCTCCTGGTGGCTGTAAGGATCATACGCTCACAAAAGGATTCCAACTGGACGTCATTGTTATCCCACTGGAAACTGAGGATCTTTTCCCTGGCCTCCGGTGTCAGCACATGGTATCTGGTATGACGTTCCAGGTATTTCTTATAATATTCATCCAGCAGGATCTCCAGATCCATTCTGCGCTCCGAGGCTTTGGGAAGTGTGATCCCAAAGGCCTTTAGCAGGTAGTACAGGTCTTTGCGGAACCTTCCCTCATTGACCATTTTTTTCAGATCCTTGGAGGTGCACGCAATGATACGGGTATCCACCCGCTGCACGCTTTCATTTTCAATGTCCAGGAGACCAAACCTTTTTTTGCGGATCGCGCTGAGAAGATATCTCTGCACGGGCAGCTCCAGCTTATCCACAGCGCGTATCACCAGGGTTCCGTCATTTGCCTTAAGTAACGCACCTCTCTGCTTTTTATCAAAGCCGGCTTCCGAGATCCCAAATAAAGCGTGCATCTGGCGCTCCACCGGTATATTGCCCGCGTTCACCACCACAAAGGGACCGTTTTTGCGCAGGCTGTAATTGTGGATTCCCTGGCAGAACTGTTCCAGTTCTTCGTAGGAATATCCTTCCACCAGGATGGGGCTGCTGGACTGGGCGTAGATTTTGGCCAGGGCCACGGCATCCTTAAACCCCGGCCGTTTGAGCAGCATATGGTCCAGATTCTCATGGGCTACAAACCCGGCCAGAAGTTTTTCCTTCATTTTGTCCTCCGACCAGTCCAGCCTCATGGTCCGGTTGCAGGATATGATAGCGCCTGTAATCACCTGCTCTACCACAATAGGCTCCGCGATCACCACCATGGCGTTTTTCTCATTGCTGATAAAGGCGGAATAGGTTTCCTCTTCCCCTGCCAGCACTTTCCCGATCTTTTCCCCGTCCATGAATGGCATGATCTCTGATATGTGCTGGCCGGCAGCTGATTTGACGCTGGTTTTAAGCATTTCCTCCATCACCCGGTTCATGGTCTGGATCTGCCCGTCCGCCCCGATCTTTACAATACCGTTAAAGGAGCTGTCAAGTACTGTGGAGAACTGGGCGTAACTGTGCTTTTCAGACTCAGCCATTTCATACATGGTCTCTGCCTGGTTGATGGCAATTTCAATGGATTCTCCTGTGGTTGAGAGGAACACTGAGGGAAAATCCTTCTGCGTGGCGTAGCGCACACATTTTTCTCCTCCTATGAGCACATCGATTCCCTCCGCAATGCCGTGCTCCACCAATTCATACCAATCATCCTGATTCTCCAGATGATAGGTGGTGATCTTTACCTCGTAGAGCTGCTCAAAATAAGTGGTGTCACAGAGCATTCCCTCCCAGCAGAAGATCCCTATTTTGGGAAACGGTTTGTTTACCATCTTCTTTGCCTTAACGATAAGCAGTCCCAGCTCCTGGGCGGTCATCACCACCTCAACCGTGGGAATGCTGGTATAAAGCTTTACGTCACTGGCCTGATGTCCCCTGGCCACAACAATGTTCGCCCCCAGTTCAATGGCTTTCCTGGTTTCCTCCACCACATTGTCAATGGTGGTGGGCTTGTTGACAATCACATGGTTTTTCCGTTTGCTGAGAATGGCCTCCGCCTGACGGCACATGGTCTCATTGGGTAAAAATACAGCAATCCCTGACACGCTAATACCTCCTGGTTATTTCTTCTTCAGCTTCCCCTCCCATATCCCGGCAAACTCCTCAAACCGGAATTCCTGGGTATGTTTCATATAGCACAGCAGCCCGGCGCCCTTAAAGACAGCCTGCATTTCAAAAACAGCCATGTTTTCGCCCAGCATGTCTGATCTTATGTAAAGGGAGCAAAAATCCAGCCACTCCGCCTTTGTGACACAGGCATCATTGTACTGAGGGAAGCTTCCGGGCCGGGCGGTTTCCCATCCCACCGGCAGTTCATATACCTCATCCCCTGTGCAAAAACAGATCCTGTCGCTGAAAAACACTATCTTTTTCCAGACGCCTGCATCTTCGCACCAATACTCTTTTCCCCAAAGGTCGGAGCCTGCTTCCTTGGCATCCTTGCTTCTGGCATTGGCGGACAGGAAATCCCCGGGGCATTCCCCGGACCAGGTCATGCCGCCAGCCCCGGCATCCTCCGATGATCCCCTGCCCGCGCAGGACCGGCCGCGGTAACCGGCCAAGGTGTCCCCACAGGACAAACCGCCTGGACATGGTCCATCGCTCCCACGGGACGGATTTCCTGAATGTCCCCGGGAGGACAGTGCTGGAAAGATATTCCGGTACAAGCTGTCGTAGATCGCCTGGTTTCCCTCAGGCAGGCTGGTGGTATCCGCGGTGGTGATCACGGCCAGGTCATGATCCGGATAGCACAGGACCAGCTGTCCGCCCTTGCCGTAACAACCGAATCCGTGATGGGTCAGGCGCCAGAACTGGTAGCCGTATCCCTGGCGTTCTTCCTTCACAGCTCCCCTCATCCGGGTGGGAGTCTGAAAGGAGACAGCCTGTTTCATATATCCCTTTGGCAAGAGCTGCTTTCCCCGGAACACTCCCCCTTCCATCAGCAGCCTGGCAAATTTGATCATATCCCCTGTTTTAGCCATAAGGCCGCTGCCCCCCATGGCCTCATTAAACTCATTCCTTATGAAATATGCCTCCTTAGAAAATCCGATCTCGTCCAGGCACTTCTCCCTGAGATACTCCATGATCTCTTTTCCTGACAGCTTTTCCACCAGCGCACAGAGGGTATGGGAGGATGACGTGTCATACATAAAGACCATCCCTGGCTCATGATGGGGCTGTGTATGGAAAAAACTGGGCACCCATGGCTGTCCGGGGTCCCTTTTGTACGTGGTCTTATCATAGCAGGTCTGCATCCTCAGCATATCCCTGATGGTCATCCTGGCCAGCTGAGGAGGAATGATGTCCGGGGCATATTCCGGAAAATACTGCAGGATTGGATCAGACAGCCCGATCCTGCCCTCTTCACACAAAAGCCCCACTGCCACTGATACAAAGCTTTTGCTCACGGAGAACATGCGCTGCAGAGTATGCGGCCCAAAGGGTCCGAAATACCGCTCACCTATAACCTTCCCTCTATAAATAAGGGCCACGCTGTGCAGACAGACCTCCGCCTCCTCCAACTCCCTGATAAACCGTCCCATGATCTTGTCCATGCCAAGCCCTCCCCCATTCCTTATCTTCCGGTCATCCCCATTACATTTCCCTGTCTTCCGGGTATCCCGGTCCGCCCTTTTCGGCTCCGCCTATTCCTTAATCCCTAAATTATAGGTAACAGACCCATTTTTACATCGGATGTCCTAAACAGTTACAATTATAGCATGAATACCACAGGGTTGATAACCATGTTAACAATAAAATTCCCTATCTTTGTAATTCCCTTCTTTGTATGTTATAATTTTAGTCAAAAAACAAAGGACATGCTATTGCGGGGGGATAATAAATGCGGGAAAAACAGAAGATGGGATTCCAAAAAAAGCTGATGCTTCTTCTGCTGGGCATAATTTTGCTTTCAGGCAGCGTGTTTGCCGCCTTTTATGGAATATCCAGACAGGTGCTGAAAAAGAATATGATCGCATATTCCGAGGTCTATGTGGACAGCATTACCAGTTCCATCACCAATATGGTGCGGGAGATCGACCGCCTGAGCATGACCTTCCTGCTTCAGGAGGATATGATCAGAAAGCTGGGGGAACAGATCCCTGAGGACAGCCCCAGGTATGTGGATTACTACAATGAGGTTATGGCTTCCATTGAGCGGATCCTCAATGTAAGGATCGATGCGGACGGGATCCTCATAGCGGATTCCGGCGGCCGGGTGTTCACCGGGGGCCCCAATGTGCCTTACCGCCAGGGCGTCAACATTTCCCAGGAGGAATGGTACCGCACCTTTATGGATGACCCGGAAATGTTCTGTGTCATGCCCCTTCACAAGACCAATGCGGACGAGGTGTTTTCCATTGCAAGAAAGCTGAGAAGCTACAGCGAGATGAAGATCAACGGGGTGGTCCGGGTGGATATGAAGCGGCGGCTTCTGGACGAGATATGCCGCAAAAACAGACTGGACCAGAACAGCGTGGCCCTGTTTGACCGGAAGCAGAATTTGTTCTATCTTTCCGGGACTGACCCGGGCAGCCGGGTCATGGAGGAGATCCAACACAGGCTGGACAGGGAATCAGGCCCGTTCCAGGTAGTTCTGGGCGGTCAGGCATGGAATATCAGCATGGAACACTCCGACTATCTGGACATGTATGTGGCCTACATTGTTCCCCAGGATGTGCTGCTCAGGGATCTCAATGAACTCAGCCGCATTGCCGTCATGCTCCTGGTCCTGGGCGGCGGTCTGGCCGTTGCCCTGGCTGTGGGCTCCTCCAAGGTGATGAGCCGGGGCGTTTCCAGGGTGATGGAAGGCATCGAAGCCATTGAGCGGGGAAACCTGGATGTGGAGATTCAGGTGGACAGCAATGATGAGATCCGCACCATTGCCGCGGGCCTGAACCACATGGCGGGCCGGATCAAAGTACTGATGGAGGAGAAGGCCCAGATTGAGATCAAGAAAAAGGAAGCGGAGATCATGATGCTCCAGCGCCAGATACGCCCCCATTTTCTTTACAACACCCTGGACGGCATCCGTATGAAGGCATTGCTGAACCAGGACCACGAGGCGGCTGAAATGATCGAAAAGCTCAGCCTTCTGCTGCGGCGCACAACAGATATGAAAACCGAGTACGTAAAAGTACGGGAAGAGCTGGAGTATGTCACCTGTTACATAGAACTGCAGAATCTCAGGTTCAGGTACAAGTTCCAGTTGGATGTACAGATTCCGGAGGATGTCATGGACATGATCATCCCTAAATTTTCCCTGCAGCCTCTCATTGAAAATGCGGTCCATCACGGACTGGAAAAGCGGAGGATGAACCGGCAGATCCGCATCAGTTCCCAGTGCACGGATCAGACCGTGGATATCACGGTGGAGGACAACGGAAAAGGGATCAGCCCCCTGCGGCTGGAAGAAATACGGGCAACCCTGGACCAGCCGGACACGCTGGAAAGCGAGCACATCGGACTAAACAATATCAACACCCGCCTGAAGCTGTATTACGGAAAGGAATACGGACTGAGAATTGACAGCCAGGAGGGGATAGGAACAGCACTGAGCCTGCATCTGCCGCGGGCTTCACAGGATAAGGGGGAAGTATGAACATGTACAAAGTGGTTTTAGTGGATGATGAGGAGCTGATCATTGAAGGAATGAAGCAGCTGGTGGACTGGGAATCCCTGGGATGCCGGATCGAAGGGGCTGCCTATGATGGGGATGAGGCCCTTGACATCATCAATGAGACGGAACCGGATATCATTATTACGGACATCCGCATGCCGTCCATGAACGGACTGGAAATGATCGACCATGTAAAGGAACAGTTTCCTGATGTGGTGATCATGATCATGAGCGGTTACAGTGACTTTGAATACGCACAGAAAGCGCTGGAAAAAGGCGCTGCCTGCTATATGCTAAAGCCTGTGCTGGAAAAGGATCTGCGGGAGAGGATCCTTCAGGCGGTAAAAAAACTGGATGAAAAACGCCTGCAGAAACAAAAGGAGGAGGAGGCCACGGTCCGCCTCTACCACCTGAAACGCGGGGCCAAGGAGAATTTTCTGCGCAAGCTGCTGAGGGAAGACCTCTCCCCTTCCCATATCCTGCATATGTGGGAAAACATGGAACTGTGTCCTCCCAAATCCATGGCCATGGTGGCCCTGCTGGATACGGACATTCCCCTTCGGGACACGGAACAGGCCGTTATCAAGTTTGCTATTGACAATATGATCGAGGAGATCTGCCTGGAGGCGGGCAGCTGCGAGTGCGTTTCCCTGGGCAATGAAACTTCCGCCATCCTGTTTCTGTATACCCCCTCCATCCATCTCCCCTCCATCCATGATCCTTCCCTCCATGACCCTTATCCCCATGCGCCTTCCTCCCATGAGGTACAGAGCCATGGGCAGACACGGGAAAGGGCGGAGGATTCCTTTCAGTCCGTTATTTCCCGTCTCCTTGACACCGTAAAACAGTTCTGCCGCGTACCCATGTCAGCCGGGATCAGCAGCGGGGTTACATTTCCGGACAATGTGCGCACCGCCTATACAGAGGCTGAAAAAGCCCTGGAGCGCCGTTTTTATGAATCCGGGGAAACCGGTATTTACCAGGGAGGCATTCAAAGAGGCGGAAAAAGGGAGGATGTGGATTACAAGGAATTGCTGGAATGGAAAGAAAAACTGCTGGACGCGGTACAGCACCGGGAACAGAAAAATGCCATGGTCCGCTTGGGCCGTTTCTGTCACGGTATGTTTGACGGAATGGGCATGGAGAGGGAGGGCATCTACACGGAGATCATCCGGCTGCTTACGGATTACCAGGGTATCCTGCTCCAGCACCAGATTGAAAACGGAGCCTACGACACATCCCAGATCTTCCAGCCCGATTATCTGTATCAGTTTAAGACCTCGGGGGAACTGCGCCGCTGGCTGGAGACTGTCACGGAACAGATCATAGCGTTCCTGGGGCAGGAGTCCCTGGAAGCCTCCACCCGTCTCATTGACCGGATGAAGCATTACATTTCCCAGAATTACCAGACAGTGACCAGGCAAAAGGCCGCTGATTACTTTTTCCTGAACCCCTCCTACCTGAGCCAGCTGTTTAAATCCGAGACAGGAGAAGCGTTTACCGACTATGTGACCCAGGTACGCATGGAGGAAGCCAGACGGCTGCTGTCCACAACGGATCACAAGATACAGTACATAGCGGAACTGGTGGGTTATACATCCAACCAGCACTTTACCCGTACCTTTAAAAAGTACGCGGGCATGCTCCCGGTGGAATACCGGAAACACAAATAAGACCTAACAAAAAGTTAAAACCATATAATCTCAGGTTCACAAAAGGGTTTTTCAATCCGATATAATGTCACTATCAAATATAAGGAGAGGGAGTTATGAAAAACCTAAAAAGAATCACCATTCTTGCCATGGCCGGGGCAATGGCATTTACCACCGCCGGATGCGGCAGCACATCTTCCAACAGCACAAAATCAGGTTCCGAGGCAGGGACAGCCGGAAGTTCGGCAGGAAGCTCTGCAGCGTCTGGAGAGACCACGGAAATACGAATCTGGACCAAGGGAAGCGGCCCGGATGAGGGCATCCAGAAACTGATCGAATCCTTTAACGAGTCACAAAGTGAAGTCCATGCCACCTATGAATATTATGGAGAAAACTATTCCAGCGTGGTACAGATGGCCATCTCCGGGGATTCAGCCCCCGACATTCTGGAATGCAGCGGCGGCATCACGGTCCAGACCCTGGCAAAGCAGGGACAGATCATTCCCGTGGATGACTGCATCACGGATGAGATAAAGGAAAACTACAACCCCAGCGCATTTACACCAGAGGAGTTCTATCTCAACGGCGAACTCTACTCCGTACCGGTACGTGTCAGCGCCTACCGTCTGCTGTACAACAAAGACCTTTTTGAGAAGGCGGGTTTAAATCCTGAGGAACCGCCAAAAACCCTGGAGGAAATGCGGGAATATGCCAAGAAGATCACCGAGGCAGGCGGCGGGGAAGCATACGGCTTCGGGCTGCCTCTGGGCGTGGCCCAGATCTGGGAACGTGTGATCGACCCCATTCTCTACGCCACCAGCGATGTACAGCGTTACGGATGGAACAATGCCACCAAGTCCTATGACTTTGGCTCCAACAAGGATTACTTTAACTTCTATGTGGATATGATGAAGGACGGCTCCCTGTTCCCAGGATACCTGACACTGGGAATCGACACCCTGAGGGCCAACTTTGCAGCGGGGACCATTGGAATGTATATTGACGGAACCTGGATGCCCGGAAGCTACGCAACCCAGATGGATGCAAAATGCAACTGGGATTCAGCACCCCTTCCCGTATTTGAAAGCGATACTGCCGACAAGTACTGGGCAGAGGGCGGCGTAAACTGGGTTGTGGGCAACGGCAAAAACGTGGAGGCTGCCAAGAAGTTCTACACCTACTGGCTGTCCAACCAGACCATTGCCAACCAGTACATGCCGGTTCCCAGAAATGACAACCGCGCCAATGACCTGGATTCCCTGGGCATCGAGGATCTGAACCTGCAGGGTGTGGAGTACAGCTTTAAGACAGATGACCTGGATATCCCTAAATTTGAACCTCACAAATTCATCAGCCTGGAGGGTGATGACCGTAACACGGTATTCACCAACCTGTTTGCCAAGGCTGCTGAGGGAGCCGATATTTCGGCTGACCTGGATGCGGCCGTGGAAGACCTGAACCAGCGCTATACATTAGGCCTGGAGGACGCCATTGCCAGCGGATCCATTGATGAGAGCAGCGTGAAATAGGAGAAAGCAGGGCTGCTGTAAAATGTAATGTTTTGCAGCAGCTCTATTTTTGACCAAAATTCAGAAAGGATAGGTAAAAAAAGTGAAAACTGCCGGAACAAATAAGGGTTTCCTGGCCCGTCTGGGCAAATATAAACAGCCGTATCTGATGATGTCCCCCACCATCCTCATGGTAATACTGTTTGGAGTGTATCCGCTGCTGTACGTACTGTATTACAGCTTTTTCAAATATGACGGTTTTTCCCCCGCCGTGTTCGTGGGGCTAAGAAACTACACGCGCCTGTTTAAGGACGCGACCTACTGGAACTCGGTGATCAACACACTGCAGATGGGTGTTGCCATCCCGCTGGTGCAGATCCCCTGCTCACTGCTGCTGGCCGTGCTGTTAAACCAGCGGTTCAAAGGCCAGAGCCTGGCCAGGGCAATCATCTTTGTACCCAATATCACAAGTACTGCCATCATGGCAATCGTATTTTATTTTATGTTCGCCTCCTACAACGGAATTATCAACGGTGTGCTGATCAAAATGGGCCTGATCGAAAAAGCCATTGAATGGTTCGGCAACGGAACCATGGCCAAGATCGTCATTGTGCTCTTTTGTACCTGGAGCGGCGTGGGATTTTACATGGTATTGTTTTTATCAGCCCTTCAGAGCATCCCATCCGATGTATACGAAAGCGCCAGGGTGGACGGGGCCAACAAGATCCAGACCTTTTTCAGAATCACCATCCCAATGATGGGAAGCATGTTCCAGACCATCACGGCCCTGTGCATCATGAACGCGCTGAAGCTGTTTGACTCCGTAAAAGCCCTGACCAACGGAGGTCCGGGAAATTCCACGGAAGTCATGACCATGTACATCTACAGATACTTTTTTGAGACCATGGGCACTGCCCAGCAGGGTTATGCCTCTGCCATCAGTATCCTGTCCACGGTGCTGGTTATGTTCATTACGCTGCTCTATATCCGCGCCACCAAAAACATGAATTACTAGGAGGGATCTTCATGTCGAAAAAAGCAAACCACAGAAGAGATATGATCTTATTATACGCCCTGCTGGCAGTCATCATTTTCCTGCTGGTATTTCCGCTGGTATACGCAGTGGGCGGTTCCTTTAAATCCACAGAGGAATTCCTGTTAGGCGGTCTTAAGATATTTCCGGAAACATGGCGTCCCGAGAACTATATGAAAGCCTGGAAGCAGGCCAACTTTGCCAGATACACCTTAAACAGCGTGTTCTTTGCCGTGGCATCGGTGATCGGTATCATCATCACATCCTCCATGACAGGATATGCCATGTCCAGGTGCGATTTCCCGGGCAAAAAACTGCTCACCGGCACCTTTGGCTTTATGATGTTCCTGATCGGGGCAGTTACCCTATTCCCTATTTTCCAGCTCTGCCGCAAGCTCGGGCTTCTGGATTCCATCTGGGGAATGGTCATCACCCAGATCGCAACCGCCCAGCCCTTTTACTGTATCCTGGTCATGGGATACTGCAACGGGATCTCCAAGGAGATAGACGAGGCGGCTACCATTGACGGTGCCAGCTTCTTTAAGGTCTATACCACGATCCTGATGCCCATCATGAAACCCATCCTTGCAACCACCGGTATCCTGGCCTTCAGGGATACATGGAACAACTATATGATGCCCCTGGCATTTACCCTGTCCCGCTCCGAACTGCGTCCCCTGACAGTGGGCGTGGTACTGCTCAAGGACCAGGGTGACGGCGTGGCTGCATGGAGTACCATGCTGGCCGGAACCGTAATGTCCATTGTCCCCATACTGATCGTCTATCTGTTCCTGAACCGGTATTTTATCGAGGGGATCACCGCAGGGGCAATCAAGGGTTAATGCATAAAGGGTTATGACCCGGAAGGAGATAGCATAAATACATGAAAGAATACGGATATTTCAGAAACCAGGGCAGCGAGTTTGTCATCACTACCCCCCATACGCCCCGCCACTGGTACAACTACCTATATAATGACAGCTATATAACATTTACCTCCCAGGTGGGCTATGGCGAAAGCCTGATCCAGGGTCATCTGGGACGGCGGATCCTGCTGGCGGACAGCCGCCAGGTCTATATCCTGGACACGGAAAGCGGCCAATACTGGACAGCCAACGGACTGCCCGTAAAAAAGGAATACCAGGATTTTTCCTGTGTGCACGGAATCGGTTATACGGAGATATTCTCCCAATATATGGGTATTTCCAGCAGTTTCCGCATCTTTGTGCCTCAGGATGCTAATGAGGAGATATGGAGCATCAAAGTAAAAAATACATCCAACCGAATCCGTACCATCAAAGTCATCCCCTACGCCAAGACTGAGACCGATGGTGTGTACCGCCCCCAGGGCTACAACGTGGACACAGCCGGTTTCCGGCCTGAATTAAACGGGGTTGCCACCCGCTCCTATGCCAAGATCCAGTCGGAAAACTTCCAGGAAGTTTCCGCCTACTTCCTGGCAGACCGCGAGGTAAGCGGATATGATACAAGAAAGAACGCTTTTATCGGAACCTACGGCAATGAACAGGAGCCTGACGCCCTGGCAATGGGCGGATGTACGGGAAGCTGCTGCATTGGGGAAAAGATCTGCCTGGCCCTTGAACACACCGTTACCCTTAAGCCCGGAGAAGATGCCCAGTTCCATTACGCACTGGGCGTGGCCCTAGCCTCCGGTGAACTGGAGGAAGCCGCCCGCAGAAACAATGCCCGGACCGTGGAGCAGAGACTCATGGATGTCAGGGAGCAGTATGCCGCACAGGAAAATGGCGTAACCATCCGCACCCCTGACGAGTCCCTTAACTGCCTCATCAACTTCTGGACCAAGCACCAGACCAACATGGGCAGCCGCTGGGCCAGGGTGCGCCACAACGGATACAGGGACATGGTAAGCGACAGCGAATGCCTGGCTTCCTTTAACCCGCAGCTGGCCTGGGAACGTTTCAAGCGTGCTCTGACCTTTCAGTACAGCAATGGGTATGCTCCCAGAACCTGGCTGGACGGGGAGATACGTGACAACAACTTTGCAGACTGCGCGGTATGGATCCCCATGGCTGCGGCTTCCATCATTGAGGAACTGGGCGATGTCAAATGCCTGGAGGAATCCGTGCCCTTTAATGACGGTTCAGAAGCCAGCGTCTATGAGCATGTAAAACGCGCCGTGGATTTTCTCTGGGATTTCCGGGGAATCCATGGGCTGGTCAAATTATGGGGCGGTGACTGGAATGATATGATGAACCAGGCCGGATTAGAGGGAAAAGGCTCCAGCGTCTGGCTTTCCCTTGCGTGGTGCCGGGCCAATGAGAGATTCGGCGCCCTGGCCCTGGCCCTTGACAGGAAAGAAGACTTGTTCTTCTCCCGGCTCCGCGGCCAGGAAATGAAGGATATCATAAACGAGACAGGATGGGACGGTGAATACTACATCGATGCCTTTAATGACCAGGGCGAGCCTCTGGGCTCCATGTCCTGCCGGGAGGGAAAGATCTATCTGATCCCCCAGCTCTGGGCAGTCCTGGCCCAGGTTGCCGAGGGTGAGAGAAAGCAGAAGATAATGGATGCCGTGGACAAATACCTGGAAACCGATCTGGGGACCCTGGTATCCTGGCCCGCCTACCACAGCTATGTGGATACCATTGGCCAGATGACCCAGAAACCCGCAGGCGTCCATGAAAACGGGGGCGTTTACCTCCATCCCTGCTGCTGGAAGCTGGCTGTGGACAGTATGCAAAAGGACAACCAAAAGGTACAGATGGGTCTTCAAAAGATTCTTCCCTTCCACCATGAATACCATAAAAAATACTGTGAGCCCTACATTATGTGCAACTCCTATTTTACAGAGGAGACAGGCTACCGTCTGGGAACGGCGGGACAGACCTGGCGGAGCGCAACCGGAGCCTGGCTGACCAAGGCCCTGTTCCAATACGTCCTTGGCCTCAAAGCCGAAATCCCCGGCCTGCGCCTGGAGCCATGCCTGCCGCCGGACTGGAAGGAATGCTCTGTCACAAAGGAGTTCCGGGGAGCGGTTTACAACATCCGCTATACCCAGACCGAGGACCACGGATGCAACCGGATCGCTTCTGTTATGGTTAACGGGTCCCCCTGGACAGAGCCTTATCTTCCATGTGGATCCGGGATGGTATATGAGGTGAATGTAAGGTTGGTGAAGTAACGGCTGATCCCATGTGATCAAGACCACCAAAGCCTCCCCTGGCATCACCTGCACTACATGTTTTCCGGTCCGAATGGGATGAAATCTGACAACATACGGCGCTATGCTCTCAGCAAGGAGAATAGCGCCCATACATATTAAAAGCCGGCCTTCTTTAATTACATAAGCAATGTAAGCCGACATCTCTCTGTCCGGGTACATCCTTTTCAGAACGGTTTCATACTGATTCAGAGTATGGATAGAACCACAGTTTAGCACCTCCTCCAGAAACCTGTCATACATCTTCTCTTTCTCCAACAGAAAACAAACAAAACCCATCAGAGAAATCACGCTTCTCCAATGGGTTTTAACTTCTTTATATATCTTACTATCTTCCCATCAATTCCTCCACCGCTTCCCTCAGCGTCTCCGCCTCCCCCACATTTCCGGGGAAAATGACATAGGGCGTACCTGGGAACCGGCTCTCCGGGCCTGTTTTCCACACCGGTATCCCCGGGCGGATCTGTCCCAGGACAGTGGCCTGTCTGACCTTAAGGGCTTTGGTCCCCACATCGCTGGATGTGATCCCTCCCTTTGCCACCACAAACGCGGGAGTGACTTTTAACCGTCCTACCAGTGACTGTACCGCATCCGATATCCGGACCGACCTCAAAAGCGCTGCCTCGGGACTGTCACTTTCCAGGGAAAGCAGCTTCCGCTTTGTATATACCACTGCTGTCACGCCCTGCTCCAGCAATTCCTCCTCATGCATGAGGACAGTGTTTATTTCCTCCTGGAATTTAGCCTCATCCAGAACCAGGTCGGAGTTAAATTCGATCATCTCAATTCCAGGCACCTGCCTTAAGGCCTCCAGCTGGATGGTGGTCTTTTTTGTGTGGGAGCCTACCACAATGATCCCCCCGGTTTTCCGGTCCTCTTCCACCATCTCATCCCTGGTGAGCAGGGGCCGGTCACTGACCGCTCCAAACTCCTTTACAAAACCGGCGGCTGTGCGCAGCATAAACCTGTGTCCATGATCCATGGCATTGTAAAGAGCAATGCAGAATACCTTCAGGTCACATGCATCCGCAGCATTGACCACAATTTTCCCAAAATCCCTGAGAGACAGGAGTTTTTGGGTAATTCCATCGTAATCCAGGCTGCGCAGTTCCTCCAGGGAAACGCTCAACACATCAGCGGCCCTGTATCTGCCCTCTGTCTTTTCCTCCACATATTCCCTCAGATCAGAGGAATGGTATCCAAAGGTCTTATCGCCTGCAAACTCCGTCTCCCCTGCCGGTACCAGCTGCTCCCCATACTTTACATAGTGTATGTTGTCAATGGTAAAACGGCCGCCCTCCTTAAAATACGGGCAGATGATCTCACCGTCCACAGGTTTTCCCCTATGGCTCTCCTCCACCCGGGCAAGGAGCTCTGTCTCCAGGGGATAGTGTCCCCTCAGGGTGGAATCTCCCCTGCTGACAATCACATAATCGATTCCCGTCTCCTCAGACACCTTTGCCACGGTCTCCCCGATCTCCACATGGGCCCTGGTGGTCTGCTCCACTGTAAAGCCCCTGGAATTGGTCAGTATGTAAAAGAGTTTGTTCTCCTCCTCAAAGCCCTTTTTTACACTTTCATAGGACCAGTCCGTATACACGGAAATGCCGTGTACCGTCTGTACCCCGGTAGGGTCGTCATCCAACACTACAATCTTATGCCGGTCCTCCCGGCATCTGGTTTCCAGTAAAGCCTGGACAGCACCGCAGTCGATCTGAGGGTACTGTTTTAACACATCTGCATCCAGCATATTTGTCTTCCTCTCTTCCCCGGTATAGATTTCCTATCTTCCTATACCAAAAAACTCCCTGGCTTCACCAGGCGTCATGGGTTCCTTATCCATGGCCCGCAACATCCGCACCGTCTTTGCAACAAGGGGCGCATTGGTATCCGCCTGCGTTACGGCATTCAGATAATTGCTGTCCTCAAAGCCGATCCTCACCGTCTTGGCCCCCATTCCGACTGCTCCGGCCAAAAGGGAAAAATCCCTTCGGTTTGCCTGTGTGATGCCCCAGATCGTGCCTGCGGGGATCATCTGGATCATGGCTGCCAATGCCTGCGGGGTGGCGGGCGCTTCCCCCTCATGCCCCAGCACAACACTGAACAGTACCGGGTCCGCAAACTCATATTTTTTCATCAGCTGCGTCATGGCCCAGGTATGTCCGATCTCAAAGGTCTCCACCTCAGGCGTCTTTTTCTGTTTCAGCATTTCCCTGACGCAGTATTCCACATCATCCATGGGATTGCAGTAAACGGCCTTTCCCAGGTTGGTGGAGCCCACATTCAGGGAGCACGCCTCCACAAGGCCAGAGTACAGCGGGGCACACCGCTCCTCAATGGTCAGGTCAGAAACACCGCCTGTGGACACCTCGATCACAATATCCGAATCCCTTCTTATCATGGCCAGTGTCTCTTCCAGCAATGTCATATCCTTGGTCAGGTTCCCCTCCCTGTCCCTCACATGCAGGTGCACCATGGCGGCCCCTGCCTTATAGCATTCATATACATCTTCTGCAATCTTTTCCGGTATGATCACCTTGTCCGTGGCCGCCACCGGGGCAACGTTTACAAGGACCTTTTGTTCCATATCTTTCATGGTCATTCTCCCTATCCTTTTACATCATTTATAGCGTTCATGCCTTTCTCTATGCCCTCTGTTCTCTGGTCTAGGCGTAAAGGACCTGTGCAATGAGTACCAGAGGCTCCGTTCCCTCCTGGGCGATCCCATGGGTATCCCCCGGCTGGGCCGCGATCATATCCCCGGCCTCCAGATGCTGCTCCTGCCCGTTGACCGTGTGCACCGCCTTTCCGCTGATAATCACCATGGTCTCCATCTCGCCTTCATGGGTGTGCATCCCAATGGAAACACCCGGGTTTAAGGTGTGACGCACATAGGCCCTTCCCTTTCCCATCATTTCTTCCGGTGCGCAGAGAAGCTTTTCCATTTTGACGGTTCCCTTGCCGCCCATGCATCCCTCTATGGGGACTGTTTCCAGTTCACATTTTTTTCTGTATATCATATCCTGCCTCCAAGTTTCATTTTCATTTTGTTTCTATCCTGGTAAATAAAAAGCGGCTGCTGCATTACCGACCTTCACAGCGACTTTCACGCCCACAGTCATCCTTTGCAGCAACCGCCAGCCGGCGCCCCACTGTCTCAGACCCGGTGCATTGCCATGCTGTTACCATTCACGATCATTCACGATTCATCTTTTACTTTTGCCCAGTACTGGTAATGCTCCTCCACGATCCCGTAGATCCCCGCGGCATCCCTGTCCTGCAAAAGCTTTACGATCCTGCGGTGCATATCCAGAAAGTTCTCAACATCCCCTGCCTGGAATATCTGGTCTATGGTAGACATGCGGGAACGGCGTGTGATCTTATCCACGTAATTGCAGATGGACTGGAGCATCACATTCTCCGTAATCCCCACAATGGCCATATGGAACTGCACATCCGCCTCAAACAGGTTCTTCACCTGGGGCATATCCATATGGGCCTGGCGCTCCAGCTCCTCCATGGCATGTTCGATGGCTTCCATCTGGGACTTTTCCAGTTCCCTGGACTTTAATTTGTCCACGGCCAGCTGAAGAAGCCCCACGTCAATTACTTTGCGCAGCTCCACGATCTGCTTGGTGGAATCCTTTTGTAAAATGATCCCGTACAGTACGGGATAGATCATCTTACTGTCATACTCCTGGCTCACAAAAGTACCTTCCGCCCGCTTGATATGTACCACGCCGTAAGCCTCCAGCACCTTAATGGCTTCCCTGACCGAATTTCTTCCCACTCCCATGGACTCCGACAATTCTGCCTCTGTGGGGATCTTATCTCCCGGGTTAAGTTCCCCATTTATAATAGCATTGGTAATGTTATCTACAATCTTATTTACAACCGACTGTCCTCCGACAGCTTCCTTTAAAAAACTGGTTTTCTCCATGCTGAACCTCCTTTGCTGCAAACGCGTCAGCCTGCCTGCTGCGGCCGCTTACGCGGGATGTATACCGTCCTGGTCCGGTAAGCTTCCCTGCTAACCGGCCGGGCGGCCCACTTATCCATAAGTATACATCATATGTTGGTTCAGCGCAATCTTACGTTAAAATACTGTTATGAAGGAATCAGGCAGAGACTCAGCGCCGGTATGTATGTGATGGCAAACAGGGCGATCAGCGACATCAGCAGCAACGGCACCATTTTCCGGCAGATCACCTCGAATTTCACCTTTCCGATGTCCGCGGCCACATACAGGTTTGGCCCCACGGGAGGTGTCACCTGGCCGATGGACAGGTTCAGCACCAGGATCACGCCCAGCTGGATCATGTTGATATCCAGAGCCTTGGCAATGGGCATGATGATGGGGACCAGGATATAAAGGGCGCTGGTGTTGTCCATTACGCAGCCGGCACACAGGAACACAATATTGATGATAAACAGCATAATATACTTGTTATCCGTAAGGGCCAGGGCCATCTCCGTAAGGTTAGCGGCTATGCCCTGCTGGGTCAGTACCCAGGAGAAGATACCTGCGTTCATGATGATCAGAAGGATCATGCCCGTTGTCTTGGCGGTTGAGAACAGCGTCTCCTTCAGTTCCTTAAAGCGCAGTTCCTTATAGACAAAGATCCCCACGATCAGGCTGTACACAACGGCAACGGCCGCTGCCTCGGTGGGTGTAAACAGCCCTGAATAGATGCCTCCCAGTACAATGACCGGGCTTAACAGCCCCCACACCGTGTCTAAAAACAGCCTTCCGATCTCCTTGGCGGACGCCCTCTTTGTCTCGCCCTTCCACCCATGCTTTTTGGACTGGATAAAGACCATGATACAGAGTACAAATCCGAATATCAGTCCCGGAACAATACCGGAAAGGAACAGATCCCCTATGGATTCACCGGTGATCATGCCATAGATGATAAAAGTGATGCTGGGCGGGATCACGGTTCCCAGGGAGCCGGATATGGCGGAAAGGGCGCTGGAAAATCCTGCGTCATACCCCTGCTTTACCATGGCCGGTATCAGGATGGAACCCATGGCAGCAACCGTGGCCGTACCGGAGCCGGATATGGCTGCAAAGAACAGGGCTGCCACCACTGCCACGTACCCAAGTCCACCGTGAACCGGCCCGATGATGCTGTCTGCCAGGTTGATCAGGCGCTTGGAAATGCCGCCTTTATCCATGATCGCCCCCGCAAGCACAAACAAAGGGATGGTAAGGAGGGAAAACTTCTGCACTGTGGCCTGCATCATGGACGGAATCACCCCCAAGGGCGCTCCCGAGAACAGGAGGGTGAGGGCGCTGGATACTCCCAGCACAATGGCAATGGGAATGCCAAGGACGATCATCACTGCCATGGAACCAAAAAGAATTGCTGCTGACATACTATTCTCCCTCCTTTGCTAACCTGATCTCATACTGTACCATACGGATAATGGAACACACGGCCGACAGGGGAATGGCGATCCCGATGGTCCACTGGGGCATCTCCAGGACGCCGGTCAGCAGATTGTAATGATACTGCCTGTAAACCATCTGGATTCCCCATATGATCCAAATCCCATAATTGGCCGTACACAGCAAAAGCCGGCACATACGGTAAGTTCTTCGGGCCGCGCCCTGAAACTTATCTGTGAGATAATTAAACCCCATATGGGAATCTGTCTTAAACACACTGGCAGCTGCCAGGCAGCACACCCACACAAACATGGTGGTCACCAGTTCCTGGGTAAATGACATGTTAAACCAGGAGATCTTTCTGGAAAATACATTCATAAACGTAACCAGGGTCATGATAAGCAGTGCAGCGGAGCACAGGTATTCCTCAAAGTTCTCCCAGAAATCCTTTAATAAGCCTTTTTCCTTCATAACGTTCCTCCTCGTTATTCTTTGTAACCGCCGGTGAACAGATCGATCACATCCTGTCCCACTGACTGGGCGTAATCATCATAAATGCCGGCGCAGGCTTTCTGGAACTCCGCCTTCTGTTCATCCGTCAGCGCTGTGATGGTTGTCCCGCCGTCCCTCAGTTTCTGGATAATGGCCTCCTCGTTTTGCGCCAGGTACTCATTCCCCCAGTCCAGGGCCTCTGTTGCACACTCTTTTACCAGGGCCTGGTCCTCCGGCGACAGCTTCTCCATGGTCCTCTGGCTCATCACCCAGATGGTGGTATCCCTGACACCGTCCCACAAAGTTACATACTGCTGAACTTCCGCAAACTTGGAGGAATCAAACACGGCAATGGGATTCTCCTGTCCGTCAATGGTCTTTTGCTGAAGGGAGGTATATACTTCTGAGAAATCCATGGCCGTGGGGTTTGCCCCAAAATAATTCCTGTAAAGATCAATGAAAATATTGGCGCCCGGCACACGGATGTTCATCCCCTTTAAATCTTCCGGTTTTGTGATCTCTTTTTTGCTGTTGGAAATCTGTCTGGAACCTGCGTTGTTGATCCCCAGCATCTCCATCTCCAGGTCGTTGCACCACCCGTTTACCACCTGATAGACCTTCTCACTGTGGCAGAAAGCCAGCAGGTCATCTGAGTTGGGAAACAGGAAGGGGAGCCAGAAGGAGTAAAACTTCTTATCATAGTTGGCAATATTAGGCGGCGCGCAGGAATGGATGTCGATATTGCCCGCCTGTACCAGTTCAATGGCCTTTGTCAGGTCGCCGCCTGAAAGGCCGCAGTTGGAATATATGTTAACCTCGATCCGTCCGTTGCTTTTCTCCTGCACCAACCGCTTAAACTCCTGGGCTGTCAGGTCGCTGATGGATCCCGGGCTTTGGGTGTGTGTAAAATGAAGTACCACTTTCTTGTCCTGGGCCGAGCCGCAGGCTGTCATGGAGCAGATCAGGGCTGCGGCGCATATGACTGCAGCTGTCCTTTTTAACCTTTTAAACATGCTTCCCTCTCCTTTCGTTACGAGCACTTAAAGACCGCATTCCGGCCCCTTACAGCAATCCCTTTCTCACAAGCGCATCTTTTAAAGCGGCCGCCCCAAACCTGGGACTGGATAGTACTACTTTACCATACTTTTCATGAATATACTCTTCACAGTATGCCATGGACCCCTGGGCAAAGAGGATCACATCCACCTGGTCCGCGATCTCCCCTGCATACCGGCTCATCAGGGTCTTAAACTGCTCCTGGTCAAGGCCGAACGCCCCGTCCACCAGTGCATCCACCAGCTCCACCCGGCGGTTCATCTCCCTGGCAACCCGCAGTATGGTATTCTTGGTTGGGTTTAATGTGGTTGGAAGGGTGGCCATAACGCCGATCCTTCTGCCCTGCCTCACCGCCTCCCTGCACATCTCCTCATCCACTCGGACAATGGGGATACCTGTAAACCTGCCGATATCCTGGGCCGCATCCGCCACTTCTCCCACGGATGAACACAGGTTCAGGACCGCGTCCGCTCCCTCCGTAACCGCCTTCATATACATCCCCACCAGCCGGGCTGCGGGAGGGGCCGTCACATAACCCGCATCCCTGACTTCCGCCAGAATGGAGGGGTCTTGATAGCTTGCAACCTCCGTATCCGCCGGGAGCGCTGCCCCTACTTCCTTTTCCACCAGCTCAATCAGTTCAGGTGTTGTACTTGTGTAAACCAATGCCACTTTCATGATGATCCTCCTTTGATCCCTGTCCTTTTTTCTATATATCCTACATCCTACGTTCTATGTTTCATGTCATTAATATACTACATCCTACGTTGGTTGTAAACAGTGATTCTGCACATCATTACAAAAAGAAAATTGTGCAGTTTTTCCAAACGAACTCCCTGTAACCCCATTGACTTCCGAGGCCATTTGTGCTACGCTAAAATAAGCAAATGAATAAGTTCTTCGGGGCAGGGTGTGATTCCCTACCGGCGGTATAGTCCGCGACCCGCTTAGGCGGTTGATTTGGTGAGATTCCAAAACCGACAGTATAGTCTGGATGAGAGAAGGCGATTGAATTCATATGGATAATGAAGCATATGCCGTTATTTATATTGAATTGTTTATGACTCCCAGGCCCCTATGGCTCTGGGTTTTTTTGATGTAAAGACGTGCCGCGCAGCTTTATGATCCAACGGTTTAACAAGGTTTTACCAAAGGACTTGTTTCATTGCAAAACATCTGATATTGAATTTAAGGAGGTTATGTTATGAAATCAAAGTGGAGTATTCAGAAACTGATCTACACCGGCATGCTGGCAGCCATAGCAGGCGCCCTCATGTCCCTGGAATTTTCCGTTCCCCTGATGCCGCCTTTTTACAAGGTGGATTTCAGCGATGTCCCATCCATCATGGCCCTGTTCATGTTCGGCCCTGCTTCCGCCGCCTGGGTGGAGATCATCAAGATCCTTATTAAGCTTATAACCGTGGGAACAAATTCCATGTACGTGGGCGAACTGTCCAACCTGATCGGAGTGGCCCTGTTTGTCCTTCCATTATGGGTGGTATACAACAAGATGGGCAAAAGCCGCAAAGCTGCCGTCACAGGACTGGCTGCCAGTATTGTTGTGAGGACCGCCTTTGCCTGTTTCTGCAACGCATTCATCACCCTGCCCCTGTACGCAAAGGCAATGGGTGTATCCCTTGACAGCGTGGTTTCCATGGTGGCTTCCGTAAACCCGGCCATCACCAACCTGACCACCTTCATTGTCATGGCCACCATCCCCTTTAATATCCTGAAGCTGGGGTTAAATTATTTTGTGGGATATCTGCTGTATAACCGTCTGAAGGCTGTCTATCCGGCCCTGAAACCGGCGAACCAGCACTAGAGCGAATGGGAATGGATGTTCAGGAGGATGTTGCAGAATATGATTAGAAATTACAGTGAACTTACAAGACTTGAGATGGAACAAATTGACAGGGAGGAGACCATTGTCCTCATCCCCCTGGGCGCCCTGGAACAGCACGGGAACCAGGCTCCCCTGGGCACGGATGACATCATTGCCCAGGCAATGACGGAGTATCTGAAAAAGGCGTTGGAAGCCCAGGACCCGGACTTCCCCATGCTCATATTCCCGGTCATCCCCGTGGGGCTCAGCACTGAGCACAGGAATTTCTGCGGTTCCGTCACCTTAAAGCCGGATACCTACTACCACATGCTGTATGACATATGCGCCAGCCTGGCCCACCATGGCTTCAAAAAACTGGCCCTCCTTGTCTGCCATGGAGGAAATGCCCCCATTGCACAGGTTCTGAGCCGCGAGCTGAGAAGTGAACTGGGAATCTCCCCCTTTATCCTGTCCTCCGGTGCCTTCAGCCATCCTGACGTAAAGGCCACCGTTTCGGAAGGAAATATATGGGATTTCCATGGCGGCGAGATGGAGACTTCCATGGTCATGGCCGTGGACCCGTCCCTTGTAAAGCTTGAGACCTCAGAACCAGGCATTCCGGCAGCCTTTAAAGACAATCAGTCCCTGCAGCCCTATGGCCCCGTATCCATCGGCTGGGTATCGGAGGACTGGAAAACAGCGGAGGGAAAACCCATCGGCATTGGGGGCGATCCCTCCGGTGCCACAGCTGAAAAAGGAAGGATCATCCTGCAGACCAGCGCCAATGTTCTGGTGCCCGGCCTGCTGGAGATCCGAAACTGGAAAAACTGATCTGTTATTTGTATAATGGCCCGTAAGCGGCGCAGGCCCTGAAATCCTGCCCCTCTTTATCCATCCCGTATGCGTTCCAGCATGCGGGACGGAATATGGTTTCCTCCGGCACATTGTGCATGCATACAGGAATGCGCAGCATGGAGCAGAGGGAAATGACGTCCGCTCCCACATGGCCATAGCTGATGGCGCCATGGTTGGCTCCCCAGTTATTCATCACATCATAGGCGCTTTTAAAGACGCCCGCCGGTGTTGTCCTGGGTGCAAACCAGGTACAGGGCCAGGTGTAATCCGTCCGTTTCCATATCACATCCGAAACCTCTTTTGGAAGCTCCACGCTCCATCCTTCTGCAATCTGTACCACCGGACCGATCCCTTTTATTATGTTCAGCCGGATCATGGTCATAGGCATCTCGCATTTAGTCTCAAAGCGTGAAGAATAGCCTCCTCCCCGGAAGTATCCCAGATCCGCCTCACACCAGGTTGTGGCCTTCAGGCAGGCATCCACGTCCTCCTTTGACATTTCCCAGAAAGGTTTGATCACCGGTTTTCCCGATCCATCCCTTGCCTCTGCGCATGCATCCAGACAGCAGGCCCCGGAATTGATCAGATGGATGAAACCGTCAGCCTCCTTTGCATGTCCTTCCAGTTCATATCCCGTAACCCGTCTGACCCCATCCCCCGACCAGCAGGTGCGCACATCGGCAAACATCTGGGCGCGGTTTGTCAGAAGTTTTAAGAACAGCATACTGGCCCCGTTTAACGTATCATTTTCTGTGGCCAGGATATACGGTTCGCGGGCTCCGTTCCAGTCAAAGGAGGAGTTGAGGATCGCTTCCGGGAAATCCGTATTGGGAAGATAATCCGTCCACTGCCTCTGCCCCTGAAAACCGGCTGCCAGTGCATTGTGGCCCAGCATCTCCTCTGAACAGCCCTGTGCAAGTCTTTTGTTTCCGTTCATCAGATCCTTGATCACCAGGGCGCATTTCACTGTAAATTCCCAGTTTTTCTCCTTCTGCTCCCTGGTATGCCTTGCATGTTCCGGATTCTTGTCAAACCCTTCCGGGCACTTTTCCTTGGTCCATGCCAGGGCCTTCTCATATTCCTTCTGATCGTAGATCTCCAGTTCGATCCGGCGCAGCACCTCTACCTCATCCACGGATTCCACCCTCATACCCAGATATTCCTCAAAAAAGTCAGGGTCAATGGCGGAACCGGAAATACCCATGCAGGCAGCGCCGATCTGCAGGTAGGATTTTCCTCTCATGGTGGCTGCGGCCACTGCGGCACGTCCGAAACGCAGAAGCTTCTCCTGCACGTCCCTTGGGATCTCTGTGTCATCCGCGTCCTGTACATCCTTCCCATAGATTCCAAAAGCGGGCAGCCCCTTTCTCCCGTATCCGGCCAGCACAGAGGCCAGATAAACGGCCCCGGGGCGCTCTGTGGCATTCAGGCCCCACACACCTTTGATCGTCATGGGGTCCATATCCATGGTCTCGGACCCGTAACACCAGCAGGGGGTTACGGAAAGGGTAATATCCACCCCTTCCTTTTTGAACTTCTCCGCACATGCAGCGCTCTCCGCCACACGTCCAATGGTCTGGTCCGCAATGATCACTCTCACCGGACTGCCGTCCGTATATTTTAAATTCGTTTCCAGCAGCTGCTTTGCCGCCTGGGCCATTGCCATGGTCTGTCCCTCAAGGGAGCCCCTCACATCCAGAATCCCCTTTCTGGCATCTATGATGGGACGGATGCCGATCACCGGGTAATCTCCTATCAATCTCTTTTCCGACATTACATATCCTCCTTTAGATCATTTTAATTTTAAATACCACCTTTACCACATCACAGCTGTTCAGATACGTTATGCAGGGCATATGGGCGTCCTGGGGTTCGTAGTATCCGAACATTCCGCTTTTTAAGACATCCGCACCGCTGTCCCTTCTGGGTTCATAAAAGAGGATGTCTTCCTCCGGAGTACGGTCCTCCGCAAGCACCAGCTCCTCCACACGGTCCGTATAGATCATCTCTTCCCCTTTGTGGATATACTGCAGGTCCGCGTATTTTTTATGTGATTCCATGCGTGAAGAATCCTTGTCCCTGGTATGGTACTTCTGGATAAGGGCAATGAGTGTGTCCTCCCTCAGCACATACCGTCCTTCCTCCAACTCCTGCATATCCAGCGCTTTGATAAACTCCTCAATTTCCTTTTGGTATTTTTCAAGCTGCGGATAGCTTCCCAGGTTTTCAATCTTATCAGTCACCATCTTACACCTCATATAATGTTATTTGTTCCATCAGCCCGTAGGGTTCCAGCACATAGCCGCTGCAGTGGTACATTCCTTCTGTCCGGAAATCCTTCCAGCTGATCCTGGTGCAGCCGGTGTATGCCTGATGGAAAGGACCAAACATGTTTCTGGGGCTTCCCACCACCTCAATATCCAGATGGTTTTCCTTTTCCTCCAGATGATCCGTGATATCCAGATCCCTGTAGCACTTGCCCATGAGATATCCTGCCTTTTTACCGTTTACCAATATTCCTGCCAGTGTTCCCCTGTATTGGCCCAGATGGAGTATGATCCGTTTGCTGTCTTTCATTTTCCCCGGCAGGTCAAAATGGTAGACCATGCTGCCTGCATAATGGTAATATCCCTGGAAACACCAGTCTCCAAAATGGATCCGTTCCGGTTCTGCGGTAATGGCTCTCTGTGGATTCACACCAAAATCACCTATGATATAGCTGTCCTCCAGTTCCACCTTCCGGCTGTATTTCCCGGTTATCTCAAGGATGTTTTTTCCGGTTTTTAATCCATTCAGCCGAATCTTTTTCATATCACGGTCCATAAAATATCCGTCTGCCAATTCACATCCCATACCGTTGCAGGTTACCAAATAGCCCTCCGGCTTTTCGATCACCCCATAACATACCGTTTCCGGCAGGGCTTCCACTGAAAACTCAAACCGCAGGGCAAATGCAGTACCGTCCGTTTTGCAGGGATCATTGATCCACATGTATCTTTGGGGCGCTCCGTTGTAATATACCTGCTGCATGTTAAGCTGTTCCCTGATCCGGCGCTGGGCCTGCCACACCTCCATTTCATCCGACCACTCTCCATGGTCCAGGCAATAGCGGCAACGGTCCAGGGTCAGTACATTGGGAGCGGTCCGGGAAAACGCCGCCTCCGGCCCCAGTGCGGCAAAAACAGGATCCGTATAATGGGGATGGCGGTATGGAAATGCCTGTTTCCCCTCTTTGGGCGCTTCTTTGGTATGGATCAGATAGATCCTGCTCAAGGCGGGGCGGAATGTATCCACAAACGCCATGCCGGCGCCGGATCGTTCCACCTCTTTTTCCCACTTTTCCCCGGTCCATAAATCTAACACTTCCACTTTCCCCCGGACTGATAAGGAAAACGTGACGGGATGTTCCCCCTCCCGGTCATGATTGACCGCAAACACCAGGTATCCGTCCTCTGTTTTCCTCAGCATGGTAAGGATCTGCGTATCCTCCCCGCCCTCCTTTTTTTCCACCCGCACTTCCCTGGGCTGTACCTGTTCCAGTACTCCTAACAGTTCTTCAAAGGATGTGCACCTGAAAATGGGCGCGTTTCCAAATACATGTTCCGCCAGACAGCCGGGCCTTCCCTCAATCATGCGCGGAAATGCTCCCACCCAGATGAGACGGCCTCCCGCCTTTACAAATTCTTCCAAAAGATCCACTGTGGTCTTAAACAGGGACAAAACCCCGGGCACCACCACTGTGTCATACCTGCGGATGCCCACCCGCAGCATTTTGTTGTCAACCGATGCATTTTCCCCCAGGATGATCTCATCTCCAAAATCAAAATCCCAGTGGGCTCCCAACAGCATGTTTGCCAGCCGGTTATACTCCTCACCCAAGCGGTTCAGATCCGTAATATGGCTGTCCAGCCATCCCATATTCATCTCTATGTGGTCCAGATCCTCCTCCGGGCTGCTTTTACACATGGTCCACAGCGAGGTAATGGGATGAACTACCAAAACATGCCTTACCACCTCCCCCGTGGTGACACATGCGGACAGGCGGGCAAAATATGTTTCCATCAGATGGTTGTGCTCCCACCAGGTTGTCTGGTAGTTAAACACAGGAGGATAATCCCTTTTCCTGCATCCTGTGATGGAATACTGGGCCAGATGCTGGCACCTTCTGGTCACTCCCATTACAAACTGCCAGTCTCCCAGCCACTTCTGACCCTCGAAGGTGAACTCCCACCCCGTACAGCCATAAGTCTCTGAGAGAACCATGGTGCGTCCATATTGGTTCGCCACACTGGTGCACTGCTTTACGGTGAGATACTCCCGGGTCTGTTCCCCCAGGATATCGATCCCCGGGCAATGCATGAACCGGTACAAAGGCATGGCCGCGCCGCAGACCCGGATGTTATAGCCCAGATCATTTTCATACAGCACATGCCCTGTCATGGACAGGCTGTTTTCATCGCACCACTGATACAGCTGCTTCATGTAACTCTCGGAGAAAAGCTCCGTGACCGTGCGCCAGTAATCGTGGCGGATCCTGCTGCTCTCCTTGCCTTCTATAAACAGATAGGGCAGATATTCCATGGGGCTGTAACCCCTTTTTTCCTCAAATACCCGGGGGAAATCTTCCGTCCACACAAGCCAGGGCCGTCCCTTTGTAAATACACTGAAAAAATCACAGCAGTTGGGCTCGTCTGTGAAAAAACCTTTGATCCGTTTTCCAAATTCTGCTCCAAACCGCTGCTTATACCGGCCGTGGGTCATTTGCATAAATTCACTCACCGCCTGGGGGTTCAGGTTATCCGTGGGGGCGTATCCGTTGTACCATTCGCTGGCGCCGGAACGCTCCATCCTCAGGACCAGGACCATCCCCTCCACCACGTTGTCATAGATTCCCAGGATCTTCCCGTCCACAGCTGCTTCTTCCCCGGAAAGCCCCAGGCTTCCGGCCTCTTTACAGGGCAGGATCTCCGGGGGCAGGATCTCCAGGGTAAGTCCCTTGGCGGCGTATTGGTCCGGATTCCTGCGGCTGACCATTCCCCCGGCAGAACCGGAGGGCCACTTATCCTCATCATAGATCCAGACCTCCAGATCCTCCTCCGATGCCTTGTCCACGCACAGTGCCAGCGCATCCATCCATTCCCCGGAGAGGTATGGGGTCTCCAGCCCCTCTCTGGAATGGACAAAGAAACCGCCCATTCCTTCTTTCTTCATCTCACCGATCTGAAACTCCAGATTCTCCCGGTCAAGGAAGGCGTTCCACCCCCAAAAGGGGGCGCTCCTGAACTCTTTGTCCGGATGTTCCCATTGAGCCAGGAGCGTATGTAAGTCTGCTATCTTCATCTGCGTTATGCCTCCCAGGCTTTATTTCCAAACATCTGTCCATTTACATAAATGTATTTGGAATAAACAGTATGATATCGGGTACATAGGTCACAAGGAACAGCAATCCGATCATGATCAGCACCATGGGCAGGATCTCCCTTATGACACCGGCGATCCTGGTTTTCCCCAGTCCGGCTACAATAAACAGCAGCATGCCAAAGGGCGGGGTGGATAGCCCGATCATCATATTCAGGCAGATCACAACGCCAAAGTGGACCAGGTCGATCCCAAACGCCTTGACCAGCGGAAGCACCATGGGGACAAATACCAGCTGGATCGTACTCACATCCAGCACACAGCCCAGGAGCAAAAATACAATGTTGACCACAAACAGGAAAATGTATTTGTTGTCCGTGATTCCTGTAACAACCGTTGCCACAGCTGCCGGAACCTGCTCCAGTGAAATGATATAGGAGAACAGCATGGAGGTTCCGCACAAAAGCGCCAGGGCAGCTGTATTGGCAGCGGATTTCCTGATGATACCAATCAGTTTCTTAAGACCAAGGGTACGGTAGATCAGCAGGGAGATAAGAAGGGCGTAGGCGGAGGCGATGGCGCCGGCTTCCGTGGGTGTGCACACGCCTGTATAGATGCCTCCCAGAAGAAGGATAACTGTAAACAGGGCCGGAAACGCAATAATGGTGGCTTTCCCAAACTGGCGCAGGGTCATCACCACACCGGCAGGATAATTGCGCTTGTGGGAAATGTATGCCACATAGATCATCAGTAAAACTGCCAGCAGTACCCCCGGAACCATGCCTCCCATAAAAAGCTTGCCCACCGATGCCCCGGACAGCATGGCGTAAATGACCATGGGAATGGACGGCGGGAAAATGGGTCCGATGGTGGCGGACGCCGCGGTAATGGCGCAGCTGAACTCCGGGTCATACCCCTCTTTTTTCATCTGCTCGATCTCCATCAGGCCGATGCCGGAAGCATCCGCTATGGCCGATCCTGTCATTCCCGAGAAGATAAGGGAGATAAATACGTTGACCTGGGCCGTACCGCCCTTCAGGCGCCCCAGCAGGCCGTTGCAGAATGAAAACAGTTTGTCGGTGACCTCCCCCTCGTTAAGCACATTGGCCATAAAGATAAACAGGGGAGCCGCCAGCATGGTATAATTGGAAAACATATTTCCGGTTATGACGGTAAATACCTGCCCCACCTTATCAGGCGCCGCAAGCAGATAATAGGTAATTGACGCTGCAAGCATGGAAAATGATACCGGCATACGGATAATGAAACAAACTGCAAGTACAACAAATAACATGATAATAGGAATATTCATTTTATGCCGCCCCTTCCTTGATCTGCTTATAATCCTTTACGGTTTTTACGATATTGATGACAGTGCGCACGATCACCTCTGCCAGCATGTACACAAAGGGAGCGAATACCACCGTGTAGGGCAGTTTAAGCACTCCTGTCACCATCTGCCTGCCCAGCAGGGCCTGTACGCACGGGACAAAACAAAACAGCAGAAGGGCCAGCAGGAAAATGTTATAGACCATTTTGCACATGAATTGCCCAAAAGGCTTTAATGTATCGTAGACCAGTCCAAACACTACGTGTTCGTCCGCTTCAATTGCCTTACCCACGCCGAAAAACATGGTCCACATATATCCCAGAACGGACACTTCATAACTCCAGGTCACCGCGCTTCTGAAAAAATACCTGGAACAGATGGAGATCATAAATGTGATGAATATCATTATAAACGATATGCTGGGCACAACGATCCCCATGAAATCCACCACGGCTTTTCCCGCCTTTTTCAAGTTATCCAAAATAAATCCTCCTTTCACAAACAGGGAATAGGTATGGCCTACTCCCTGCCTATCAGCACATGGTCAGAAATCAGCACAGCTTCCTAGTTGGCCATTGCCTGGATCCTGTCATACAGATCCATATCCCATGTTTCCGTCTGTTCCGGATGGTTTGTATAGTAAGCCTGAACCTTTTCCTTAAACTCCACCAGGTCAGGGTATGTGATGGTACAGCCCTTTTCCTCAAGGAAGGCAATGTCCTTTTCCTCCTCCTCAATCCTGGCATCATCATTTACGCTTCTTGCGTATTCCATGGCCTCTGTCACCGCTGCCTTCTGTGCATCGGTCATGCTGTTCCAGGTATCCGTATTGATACAGGGAAGAATGGAATCGATCACATGATTGGTGATGGCTATATAGGGCGCCACCTCATAGAACGCGGCGCTGACATCCGTGGGAAGGGGATTCTCCTGGGCATCCACTGCGCCTGTCTGCAGCGCGGTATACAGTTCGGAAAAGGAAAGAGGGGTGGGGTTGGCTCCCAGGGCCTCGCCCAGGTTCAGCCAAGTCTCGGAGTTGGGCATCCTGAGCAGTATCCCGCTCATATCCTCGTAGGTGTTGATCTCTTTATTTCTTGTATTCACCACACGGCTTCCCAGATAAAAAGCGGACATTGGGATACAGTTGATCTGGCTCTGGATGTTTCCAAAGACCTCCTCCCCAAGCTCTCCGTTCAGCGTATTGGTCATATGGTCATAGGAGCTCCAGAAATACCCTGACGCCACCATGGAGCACCATTCCAGTCCCGACTGTGTGGCCAGTGTGGGGAAGGATATGTAGGCCAGATCCGCATCCCCGGACAGCAGGGCATCAAATTCATTCTCAGATGAGAACAGAGTACCGTCTGAGTATGTTTTACAGGTGACGGAGCCTCCGGACAGTTCCTTTACCTTTTCTGCAAATGCCGTCATGGCAATGGTATGGGAATCGCCTGTCACGGACACTGAGGTAAAGATCAGATCCACGGACGGATCCGCCGAGGCGTCCGCCGTCCCCTGGGAACCGGCTTGTCCCTCTGATTCCTTTGACGCATCAGCCGCCGGCGCCTGGGCCGGTGCTGTCTCTTTTCCTGAACTGCCTGAGCAGCCTGTTAAAGCGCCTGCTGCCAGTGATGCTGAAAGTACCATTGCTATCAATCTCTTCTTCATAAATGTAATCCTCCTATACATTTCCATTGTTAACGTGACTTATACTCCAAAAAACCTGTTCCTGTACACCTGTGTAATGGCATGAAACTGTTCAATCTCCATCCTCTTGCTCTCTGTCAGAAGGGATGCATCCTTTGATCGGGTCACCAGGCTCATATCCACGCCCTCCAGCTGCATGTGATACTTACAGTTGACAGGGTAAACCTGGCACTCCACCATGGAGGCGGCTCCCAGGAAATCCATGAGCTCCTTTGCCCGCTCCGGTTCCTTATGGTAATTGCTGCACATCCATGCATACAGATCCCCATGGAAGTTGGCCATGACTCCAGAATATCCTGCGCACCCCATTTTCAGGCTTTCCAACAGGGTTGCCGCATTGGCGTTAAAGATCTTAAGAGCGGTTCCCTTTACTGCCTCACACTTTGCCTTCAGCTGTTTCAGGTCACAGCATGTATCCTTTAAGAACGCAAATTTTCCTGTCTGAGCGCACCACCTTAATAATTCAGGGGAGAGCAGGCGCTTATAGGGGGCCGGGCATTCGTAAACCCCAAAGCTGTCAGCCTCAACATGGTCCAGCAGATATTCAATGTTCTTTTTTGCTATGTCCTCACTCTCCCCCTCCTTTGCAAACTGGTTTGAGATAAACACATAAGACTCCGCCCCCGCATCAATGATCGCCTGGGCTTCCCGAACCTGATCCTCCATCTTTTCAGCCACATGTCCGGAGGCAATGACACCCATATGCTTTGGTGTATTACGGATCACAAACCTTGCCAGCTCTAACCGCTCCTCCTTATCCAGGAAAAACATCTCGCTGGACTGGCAAACCGCGAAAATTCCTGTTACATTCATCCTCTCATACCACTGGATGATCCTCAGGACCGCATCATAATCAACCTTGTTGTCGGCAGTGAAAGGCGTGATCATGACCGGCCATACGCCACTTGCTATTTCTTTCATCTCATTCCTCCATTTTGATTTTTTATGTCAGACATAGTATAATGTTTTTAGGTTTGAATTGCATCCAATATAATATCTAGTACTATTTCATACTTTTTGTGAACTGGATCAAACTCTTATTGTGTTTTCAGAAATAGTCTCACTAAAGCAAAGGAGGGTCCCAACAATGCCTGAAATTTTTGATGATTACTGCTGGCAGAAGCATAAGCAGGTCATAACACGGGAAAAGCATCATATTCCAGGCCTGGCGAACTTTGCCCACTGGCGTATGAATTCATCCATCCCCCCAAGCCCCACCCATTACCACTCGGATATATGGGAAATCCACTGTATGATCAAAGGAAAGAGGATTTCCTTTTTAGAACAGATGGATGGACGTGTCTCCTACACCATCACCGGAAACGAAGCCTTTATCACCTTCCCCTATGAACTCCATGGGAACGGCAACCTGCCCCAGATGCCCTGTGAGTTCTACGCGTTCCAGATCGATATGAAGGAGCGCAATAACCTTCTCTGTCTGAACAAGGAGTACAGCAACGCTCTCTGTGACTATCTGCTTTCCATCAAGCACCGCCATCTGCAGATGTCAACCACCGAAATCCAGCTCATACGCATGGCCTTCAACTTATTTTCCAGTGAAAATATACAGGATGTGAGAAACGGGGTTTTATTTTTAAGCTGTTTCCTCTCCAATCTGTGCTATATGCTTCCAGTGGAAAAAGGAGCGATCCATCCCTTTAACCCTAACATCCAGCAATCCATTGATTACATCCGGGAAAACATCAGCAGGTCCCTGTCCCTTCAGGAACTGGCTGAAGCCTCAGGCTATTCCCTGTCCAGGTTTAAGACAAAATTTAAGGAGGAGGTGGGCATCACCCCCAATGAATATATCCTGCTCCAGAAAATGGAACAGGCCAAGCACATGCTGGAAACCAGCGATATCCAGATCACAAAGCTGGCTTACGAACTGGGCTTTTCCTCCAGCAATTATTTTTCCTCAGTTTTCAAAAAGCTGTTAAACTGTAATCCAATGGAATATAGAAAGAATTTTAACTCTTATCTGCAAAACTATGCCTCCAAACATACACTGTAAAACGTGGTATGGAAAGTGCAGCAATAATATAAAAGGAAGAAACGGCAAAAAAACGGCCCGGCAGAACGCCCGGACCGCAGAATGCAGACAAACTAATTTTTGTTTTAGGGTTCGAGGGGCAAGCCCCTCGGACTGATTTCCTTATGGTGTATGCCTATAATATTTCCCTATGGTATCTGAAACTATCCAACATACTTCTTAAGTGTGGCTCTCACAGCCCCCGGGCCTGCAATCTCCTCCTGGAACATTGCCTCCACCGTCTCGCCGATGCCGGCCTCATAAAGGTCGATTCCAAAGATATTGGCATTGGAAAGGATGGGCTTTAACTGTCCCGTGTAGGACTCAGGCGTTCCAACCTGGATTCCCTTTAACGCAGCTGTCAGCTCAGGCACCATGGGATCGGCTGAAAGCTCAAATGCATTGCCCTCATCATCCACTGCCAGCAGATACCTGCACCAGCCCGCAAGGGCCAGGGGAATGGCCTTCAGCTTCTTTGCATCGCCATACTTTTCAACATAAGCCTTGATGGTCTCGCCATAGCGGATCCCAACCTTTTGTGAGGTGTCAGTGGCGATCCTCTGTGGCGTATCAGGCATAAAGGGGTTGGGGATCCTCACATTGATGACTTCATTTACAAAGTCTTCAGGGGACAGGATGCCGGGGTCTGTCACAACAGGCATTCCCTCCACCGGACCGATCTCATGGACCAGCCTGTTCAGCTGCTCATCCTTCATCTCATCCGCGATCAAGGTATATCCCAGCACGCAGCCGTATACGGCCAGAGCTGTGTGAAGAGGGTTCAGGCAGGTGGTTACCTTCATCCGCTCCACCTTGTTGACCGTATCCCTGTCAGTCATATATACGCCGGCCTTTTCCAGGGCAGGCCTGCCATTGGGGAACTTGTCCTCGATCACCAGGTACTGAGGTCCCTCTGCGTTTACAAATGGAGCAATATAAGTCTTCTTGGAGGTGATGACCGGGGCCATATCCTCCACACCGGCCTTCTCCAACTCAGCGCATACGGAATCCGCGGGGCGTGGGGTGATCTTATCGATCATGGACCAGGGGAAGGAAACCTGGTTCTCATCAGAGAGATAGGCAATGAATCCGTCCTCCACATATCCCTTCTGGTTCCATTCCTTTGCCATGGTAAGGATGGAGCTTTGAAGCTTCTCACCATTGTGGGAGCAGTTATCCATGGATACCACTGCCAGCGGAGCCTTGCATGCCTTATATCTCTCATATAAGAGAGCGCATACAACTGCCATGGCAGATACGGCCTTGTCCGGACCATTGTCAATGTCCGCCTGTATAAATGGGAAATAAGTTCCGTCCGATCCCTTCAGGGCATAGCCCTTTTCCGTTATGGTAAAGGAGATCATCTGAAGCACCGGATTGATAAAAATCTCCTTTAAACGGTCCCACTCCTCTTTCACCCCTGACTGGGCCTTCAGGGCCTCGGTAAGAGATCCGATGACCTTCTTGTCCGTGGAACCGTCAGCCTTTAAGGTAACTGCCAGCACCAGGTTGTCGTAGGGCTTATATATCTGATCAATCACATCAAAATCAAAGGTTTCCACGCAGGTGATGCCCTTGCTGCTCTCCCCGCTCTCGATCAGCCTGTCCGCCAGTCCGCCGATAAATATACGGAAAATGTTCCCTGCTCCAAAGTGCACCCACACAGGCGCCTGCTTTGTCTCTTCCGCCACTGCACGGGTATCGTATTTAGGAAGTCCGATACCGGCTGCTTCCCACAAACTCTTGTCTTTTAATCCTTCCAATGTTAGTTTCATCTGATTACCCTTTCCTTTTGAAATAAGAATATTGATAGATTACAAATAAAGCAAGTCTCACTAGTATGGTAGTATATGGAAGCTTTATTTTCAATATGTAATTTTTCACAATATTTATTATGTATTTTTATGAAAAACGCTCATATTTTTCCATTTTATTTTCCGCCATTGACAATTCCGTCAAGGGGTATTAGTATACTTGTATGGTAGTTGATGTGATACAATAACACAGAAAATCAATGAATTAAAGGAGAATGATTATGAAAGCCGTACAGATTGTGAAACCCAATGAATTAAAGCTGATCGACATTGAAAAGCCCGTGATCACAGAAAAGGACAATGTTCTTGTTAAGATGACCGCTGCAGGGATCTGCGGTTCCGATGTGGGTATTTATCACGGGACCAACGCGGCAGCCACTTACCCCAGGATCATTGGTCATGAGATGGTGGGCAGGGTCGAGGAAGCGGGCCCTGGCGTAGCCAACCTGAAAGTAGGCGACAGGGTTATCATCAATCAGGTCACCAGCTGCGGGCACTGCTACCCCTGTAAGATCGGCAGAGGAAATGTATGTGACAGCCTGGCTGTACGGGGCGTGCATATTGACGGCGGTTACAGGGAATATATTGCTGTTCCGGAATCAGACTGTTATATCCTTCCTGAATCCCTGTCCGACCAGGATGCTGTCATGATCGAGCCCACCACCATCGGTATCCAGTCCTGCACCAGAGCGGATCTTGAAAAGGACGACCTGCTGCTGATCTATGGTTCCGGCGCCCTGGGCAGCTCTATCTTAAAGATCGCACGCCTTCTCTGCGACCACATCATTGTTGCCGATGTGGTGGATGATAAGCTGGAAGCGGCAAAGGCCAACGGAGCCACCCACACCATCAACGTGCTGAAGGAAAACCTGATCGAAAAAGTAAAGGAATACACCTATGGCCACGGCGCCACTGTATCCATCGATGCGGTGTGCAACAAGGATTCCCTGATCAATCTGCTCCAGGCCACAGGCAATGCGGGCCGCGTTATGACCATGGGCTTTTCCACTGCTCCCACAGAGATCAACCAGTTCCTGGTCACCTCCAAAGAGCTGGACGTTAGGGGCTCCAGGCTTCAGAACAAAATGTTCGGCAAAGCCATTGAGCTGGTAAATGAGGGCAAGCTGGACCTTACAAACTCCATCTCCCACACCTTCCCCCTGACCAAAGCCCAGGAAGCGTTTGACTTTGTGGACAGCCACGACCCATCCATCCGCAAGATCGTACTGACCTTTGATTTTTAAAATAATGGAAATGAACCAGAATATGTAATAGATCAGCGAGGATATGATATGGAACTATTAGACAGGCAGCCATCTGAAAACGCGCGCTCCTATGCGCTGCGTGTTCTTCTGTACAACATCATCACCCTTGAACTGGCGCCGGGCAGCGCTGTCAGCGAAAACGAGCTCTCCCTTTTGTTAAAGCTTTCCCGCACTCCGGTGCGGGAGGCCCTTATTGAGCTGAGTAAAATGGGCCTGGTGGACATACAGCCCCAGCGCGGCAGCTACATTGCCAAAATTGACTACGAACTCATTGAGGAGTCCCGTTTCATGCGCCTGGTGTTGGAGAACGCGGTGTTAAAGCTTGTGTGCGAAGGCATTTCCCAGGAATATGAGACATTGCTGAAAGCAAACCTGGAGGATGAGATACGGTATCTGAACGCAGCCGACTATACCCGGCTGTTTGAACTGGACACGGACTTTCACAGGCTGTTATTCCTGTCCGTGGGCAAGGGACGCACCTACGAGGTCATCCATTCCCAGATGGTGCATTTTGACCGGCTCAGGGCCTTGTCCCTGAAATCCCTTAAGCCGGATAAGATCGTGGAGGACCATGAAAATATCCTGTATGCCATTGGCCGCCGCGACAGCGAACTGGCCGAAATGCTCATGACCCGGCACCTTACAAGGCACCGGGTGGAAAAATCAGAACTGGTGAAGCGTTATCCCGGCTACTTTGCGTGAACCGGAACGTTGCCGCGATCCATATTCGGGATCTCAGTGTGTGAAATCCAGATACTTTACCGTATCCGGCAGATCCATCTGTATGACTTCCTTCATTCTTTTTGCAAAGGGACACGGATATCCAATGGGTGTCCCTTTTTGTATGCAGGATGCAAATACAATGGTATCCGCTCCCCGCTTCACAAGCTCCCGCGCCCTGAGCACGGCCTTTTTCCCCGGACATCCGCCGCAATTGATAAAACCAATGACCTCAATCTCCTCGTCAATTCCCTCAAACGCCCCCTTTTTCTCCCGTATCATCCTGAAATCCGTGGTTCCCGGGCAGTAATCCTCGGTCTGCATACATCTTATGATTCCCGCTTTCATTCCCTTTTCTCCCCCTTACGCGTTTTAGATAACCTTCCCCTTGAGGCCCTTTTCTCTTGGATCTTGGCCAGCTTTGCAAGGATCCTGGTCGTATCAGCCACATCCAGGTCCCCTGTTTTAAGGAGCTCCGTGTTTTTCAGATACTCCATAAACTGCTTCTGGGTAAAGACAGAATCAGAAGGGCCGTACAAAAGGTTCACACGTGGATTGGTAAACACGGTTACAATGTTCAGATCCCCGTTGATCCCCTCCTCATCCATGGCAGCGCGCACCAGGTCATACTGCTCCTGGCAGAACACCCGCGGATTGGTGAACATCAGGTCCTTTCCGTTCATATGCTGGTTCCAGGGTTTGGATCCCTCCCCAGGGGTAATGGTGCCTCCGAATCCCACGCAGTGGATGCCCGTCACACCGTGAGGCGCCACCAGGAGAGCCACCAGAAGGGCCGTCTTTCCCTGGTATTCCACCATACCTGGCGCCACAACACTCATACCGTTCTTGCCTGCAAACTTCAAAAGCTGGGAAACAAATATGGTGAGGTCGCCTTGGGTGCCATTCTTCTGTTTTGGCTCCCGGCCCCTGCTTTTCTCCGCAGTCCGTCCCTCTTCCCCCTGCTTTTCCTTCTTCTTGTTAATGCCCAATAACAGCTCCGACATACTCTTTCCTGTCCGTGACTGTATCCTTGGCAGCACGACCAAAAACAGGGCCGCTATTACTGCGATCAATACAATCTGCCCTGTGGAACTATCCTGCATGGTATTACTCCTCTCTCAAAACTTATTTATCAGCCAGTATTTGTTTATTATACCATGTCAGCGGGCAACCAGCAATGTTGGTTTTTAGGTCGTTCCAACCTCAGTCAAATGTGAGGACCACCTTGCCCGCACCGCTGCCCTTATCAGCCAGCACGGCAAATGCCTCCTCGTATTTTTCAGCCGGGAACACATGGGTTATAAGCCGGTCCACCCGGTCCAGGCGGTTTGGAAGCTGTTCCAGCGTTTCCGGGAATTTTTCCATCTGGTGCCTGGTCCCCAGGATGGTGAGTTCCTTTGCATTGACCGCCTTAAAGTCGATTGCAATGGGTGTCTGGCCAAATGTCATGGCCACCAGACGGCCGGCCGGTGACAGGATCTTTACGGCGTGTTCCAGAAGAGCCGGGATCCCCGCTGCCTCAAACACCACATTGACCCCCTCTCCCTTTGTCACCTCCATGATCAGTGCGTCCAGATCCTCCTTCATGGGATTGACCATGTGATCCGCCCCAAACCCGGCTGCCATGGCAAGCCTGTTTTCATTTGGCTCGGATACGATCACCACCGCTCCCCGGCTCTTAGCCACATCCGCTACGATCAGGCCGATAGGCCCTGCCCCGTGGACCAGGACCACGTCCCCGGGCCTGACATTGCCGCGCCAATTGGCCTGGGATCCAATGGTGTAGGGTTCACACAGGGCTGCCTGGACATAACTCATTTTACGTTTATCATATTGGTACACCTGGGACCGCTTTACCACTGCATACTCCCTGAATGTCCCGTCCACAATACATCCCAGAACCTTAAGGTCCCTGCACACATTGTGGTGGCCGCTGCGGCAGGCATAACATTTTCCGCAGTATGTAATGGGCTCAAATACCACCCCGTCTCCCACCTTAATATCCTTCACCGCCGTTCCGGCCGCCTCCACTTCTCCGGCCGCCTCATGCCCGATCACCCTTGGGTATACCGCATAAGGATTGCTTCCATGGGCCACATGCACATCGGACCCGCAGATCCCCGCGGCACGGATCCGCACCAGGACCTGGTCCGGTTCGGTGATAACAGGCTTCTCTATGTCCAGCATCTCCATGTGGTTTGGTCCAATTACCGTAATTGCTTTCATTTTTCCGTCCTTTCCATCCATTCTGTCCTTAAATACCGGGGCAGGACAGGAATCCTCCGTCCACTGCGATCACCTGCCCCGTAATGTAGCCCGACATATCAGGATCTGCAAAAAACCGCAGCGCTCCCACCAGTTCCCTGGAATCCCCCAGCCTGCCCATGGGCGTGCGGTGGATCACATTGTAGTAGCGCTGGGTGTAGGTTCCGTCAGGATTCACGTACATGTCATGGTTTAAAGGTGTGAGGAAGTATCCGGGAGCAACTGCATTGACCCTTACCTTACCGAATTCATTGGACAGGTAATTGGACAGCCACCGGGTGAACATATCCACGGCAGCCTTGCTGGACGCATAGGCAGGCACCATGCTGAGGGCGTCATAGGCCGCCATGGAGGTGATGTTGATAATGGAATTTCCCTCCACTCCTACAAGGTCCACTGCAAATACCTGGCTGGCGATCACAGTCCCCAGCCAATTCACATTCATGACCCCCATCATCTTTTCAGCGTCAATGTTAAACAGGGTACGGCTCTTTCCCAGCAGTTCCCGGGCAGCTCCCCTGCTGTCCGGGCTGTCCGGATCAGCCTTTGATACCTGCGTATCCATCTCCTCCCCCTGCCTGTATGCTTCCACAGTCGTCTTGGCAAGGGGGTCCTGGATTCCGGCGCAGTTGATCAGCACATTGCACTTTCCCAGTTTTTCCCTCACCTCCCGGCGGGCCTGTTCCATGGAATTTTTGTCCACCACATTACAGCGGACCGCAGCCGCAGTCCCGCCCTGTTCCCTGATTTTTGCCGCCACCCTTTGGGCAGCCTCCATATCATAATCCAGCACAGCGATCAGCTTACCGTCTTTGGCAAGCTCCACGGCAAACACACTGCCAAGGCCGCCGCCTGCGCCGGTTATAACAACAACCTGTCCCATTTTCCTCATCCTCCAACTACTTATAGTGTTAATTTAAAATGCTTGGTATCCACAGGGTAAGCTGGGGTACAAATGATACCAGCATCAGTACAAAAAGGCTCGTGGCCAGGAATGGAATCGTGGCCCTGAAAGCCTTAAAAGCAGAAATTTTTCCTATTTGGGCGCCTGTGCACACGCACATGCCCACCGGCGGTGTTGTCAGCCCCAGCATCAGGTTCAGGATCGCCATCAGCGCAAAGTGGACCGGATCCATCCCCACCGCGGTTGCCACTGGAAGCAGTACCGGAAAGGTGATCAGGATCGCCGCAAGGCTTTCCATGAACATACCCACAAACAGCAGCACCACATTGATGAGAAGGATCACCACAATGCGGTTATCCGTGATGCTGAGTATGCTGTTGGCCACCATCTGCGGAATGCGTTCCGCTGTCAGGATATAGGCAAATACATTGGCCAGGCCAATGAGCACGATAATGCTGGCGCAGGCCCTTATATTTTCCCACACAATCCTGGGCACATCCGTGATCTTGATCTCCTTATATACAAAGACTCCTACGATCAGTGCGTATACGCAGGTGACAATGGATGCCTCCGTGGGTGTAAACACACCGGAAAGGATCCCCCCAAGAAGGATGACCGGCATCAACATGGCCCAAATCGCGTCCTTGGTCGTCTGAGCACGCACCTTCCAGTCAGCCCTCTCATGCCTTGGATAATCGCGCTTTACGGAAATGATATAGGTGGGTACACAGAGGGCCAGGCCCAGCAGTATTCCCGGAATGATACCTGCCTGGAACATTTTCCCCACGGAAATACTTACGCAGGAACCAGCTATGACCATGGGCACGCTGGGCGGGATAATGGGACCCACCACCGAAGATGCCGCGGTCACCGCCACGGAAAAATCATCATCATAACCATCCTCCACCATGGCCGGGATCAACATGCTTCCCAGGCTGCACACATCGGCAATGGCGGTGCCGGAAATGCCGGCAAACACCATGCTTGCCACAATGTTTACCAGTGCAAGGCTTCCGCGGAAATGCCCCAGGAAGGAGTTACAGAAATTCAGGATGCGCTTTGTGATCCCTCCCCCGTTCATCAATGCGCCTGCCAGCATAAATCCCGGAATGCAGAGCAGGGTAAAGGAGTCCATGCCGGCATAAAACTTCTGGGCGATGACGGTCAGCGGTATTCCGTTTGCAAACAGATAAAACAGGGATGAAAACCCCAGTGAAAATGCAATGGGCACTCCCAATATCAGCAGTACAAGAAATATGATAAACATCATTGCAACCATATTTTATTCTTCCCCCTTTCCCATTTCCAGGATCTCCCTGATGATTCCGGAGACACAGTATACGGATGTCAGGGCGAATATCCCTACCGGAACCAGGTAGAAGATGCCCATGTTGATCCTCAGTGAAGTGGATACGGTCCTGAGACCTGTTTTCCAGAATATATGGGCCTGTTTTGTGCCTGCCACACCCACAACGCATATGAACACATAATCCAAAATGTTTATGATATGCCTGAACGGGCCATGCATATTGTTTGTCACAATATCGATAACCGCGTACTCGCTGTATTTGATGGCCATGGGCGCACCGAACATAATTGTGTACATAAAAAATAACCTTGTCATTTCGTCTGTCCAGGGAGCCGAGATCCCCGGTGTATACCGTGTGATGACCTGGACCAGAACGCAGATACTTACCAGGCCAAAGGAGAGGGCCGTAAGGTAGTGGAATATCTTATCCAGTATGTCAGTAATTTTCTTCATCGCTATCCCCCGACTGAAATCAAATTTATTAGCTGCGCTTTTATAAAACGCCGCCTGCTGCCCGCAAGCGGCGTCTAAAACCATCCTGTTATTTTGCATTGGCCTCGGACATTTCACAGATCTTCTGATACATATCCCAGAGTTCTGCCCCCTGGTCCTCCAGATAGGACTGGATCACCGGGCTCATGGCTTCCCTGACGGCCTCCCGGTCCACCTCTGTGTTAATTATCATGCCTGCGTCTATACACTTCTGGCGGTAATCATCCTTGTGCTCATAGTAGTAATCATTGGTCCACTGCTGCATTTCCCGGGATGTCTCTTCCAGCCAGCCCTTCATCTCATCATCCAGCCCATTGTAAAGGTCGGCCGAGATCAGATTGAGGATCGTTGAATATACATGGTTTGTCTCATTCACATACGTTTGTACTTCATAAAAGCTGTTGTCATAGATCATGTCATAAGGATTCTCCTGCATCTCCACAACCCCCTGGCTCAATGCGTTAAAGGTCTCTCCCAGGGCAATGGATGAGCACACAGCGCCTGCACTGTTCCACATATTGGTGTGCAGCGTGTTGCCGGACATACGCATCTTTCGTCCGCTCAGGTCAGCGGGGGTGTTGATCGGCACATTGGAAGTCAGCTGGCGGGCGCCGCGCAGCTGATACCACAGCACATGAAAGCCCGCTGTCTCAAAGTCGTTTTTGATGGAAGTTCCGATCTCACTCTCAACCATGTTCTGTACATCTTCCTCCGAGTTGTAAGCCCAGGGCGCTTCCAAAAGAGTGGCGCTGGGCGCATATCCGTTAAAGGATCCTCCGGACATGGTCATATCCGTTGTGCCCACCAGCATACCCGCCAGGGAATCCGCCTCTGAACCGGATGAACTGGAGGGATAGATTTCTACCACAAAGCGTCCGCCTGACTTTTCCTCCAGACGCTTCTTAAACTCGGTCGCCGCCTGCCCCCACGGATGGTCCAGGGATACGGTCAGATCATACTTCAGCTTTACGGTCTCCCCTGCGGCAGCCGCTTCCTTGCTGCCGGCAGCCGCTGCCTGAGTGTCCTTGCCCCCTGCCTCTGCCGCCTGGGTGGCAGGCGTGGCGCCCGAACCCGAACCGCATCCAAAGAGCATACTTGCACTTAATACCACGGAAATGATGACTGCTAATCTTTTTTTCATTCAATGATCCTCCTGTATTTATGTTTGTTTTAACTGTTTTAATAAGCCCGGATCCTGTCTATGCAGGCCGCATAATCCTCCTCCTGGAAAAACAGCTCCTGTTTTCCCAATACAAACCCCTCCACTCCGCAGTTATGGTACAGGTCGCTGATAATCTCCTTTGTGGCTCCCCCATCCAGCAGAAGGTGATAATCAAGTCCATGTTCCTCCCTGTAGCTGTTGAGTTCAATAAACTTCTGACGGGTATAGGGCATAAATTCCCTGCCTGCAAATCCGGGATTTACCGCCATGATCATGACATAATCCGTAATCGGAAGCATATCCTTCACACGTTCCAGCGCGGTACAGGGATTCAGGATAAGACCGGTCTTCTTGCCCTGCATCTGGATCAGCTCAAGGGTGGCGGACGGAATCAGTTCTGATTCCGGGTGGATATAAATGATATCAGCTCCTGCCTGGGCTACCTTTTCTATGTAGTTGTGCGGATTCATGACCATCATATGGCAGTCAATTAATTTGCGGGCCCCCCGGTCCGTAACCCTCCGGATCATCTCCAGTTCACGTACAGACATTCCAAAGTTTGGAACAAATGTCCCATCCATCAGGTCCACATGATAAATATCCATATCCGTGGCATCCAGTTTCTCAACCTCTTCCCTGATATTGTCGATGGCCAGATTTAATATGGACGGACACAATAATTTCGGCCTCATTTCCATCATGATAAGCTCCTTTTTAATGATTCCTTATTTGCGCTCTTAAAATGTATACTAGTATAACATCTGAGGCAAGTATAATACGATGTATATATAAAGTCAATGGGTTTTGTGATTTTTTATGTTTTTTACAACTTTATCGCTCTCTTATAGTGCTATTTTAACATATTTAATTGCTCATCATGTCTTTCATTATAAAATATTTTTAGTTTAACTCCATATTTTTTTACATATTATTACATTTATTTACTAATAATATATTTTATTCCATTCAATCTGGTATACATTTTTGAATTTCGGACGACTGTTTCAAATGAAATTTTATGGCATATTTACGTATAACACCAATTTTTAACAGTATAATATATTGAATTATTTGGGGTTATGTTATAGAATGTATACTAGATATTGTCATCTGGATATTACCAAATACCAAAAATATTGATTCATCTGACAGACAGGAGTAACTATGATCGAAACCATTCAGACACCGTCTAACCTTACCCAAATCATTTACCAGCATCTGTGGCATGAGATTGCTTCCCTTCACCTGATGCCGGGAGAAAAGCTCAGCGAGGTTAAACTGGCAAAAGAATTCAACTGCAGCCGTATTCCGGTCCGGGAAGCAGTGCATCTTTTAGCAGCTGAAAACGCACTGGAAGCCCGTCCTCAGAGAGGCAGCTACGTGACCCTGATCAATGTGCAGCAGCTGGAACAAATCCGTTATCTGCGTGAAGCTCTGGAATACAAGATCATGATGGATGGCTACCACACCGGATGTTTTGAATCCATTGTCCCATATCTGGAGTCCCTGGTAGCACGTCAGGAGGAGCTTCTGAATGCATCCGCATATGAACTGGCGTTTCAGCTGGATACGGAATTTCATAAGATATTTTATAATATGACACATAAGGAATTTGTGCTGGAACACACCGGTGAACGGGATATCCACTACATGCGGGCCCGTCTTCTTGCTCTCCGCCTGGAAAATCCCATTATGATGCCCCATCAGCACCGCGCCATTGTGGAATCCATTAAAAACCATGATGAGATCGGACTTCAAAAGGCAATTTATGGTCATCTGAATAATGTGAATATCATGTTTAATACCCTTCAGCCTGATCTGGAGCAGTACATCTGCCGAAATTAAAGACAGACGCCGCGCACAAAAAAACGTATGGTTCCCCGGTTGTTGTCTCCAAGGAACCATACGTTCTATCACATATGCGTTTATTCACTCCATTCCGGCAATGGATCCCATCCCCTCACTCCAGTGCAAACATGGCCATGGCCTTAAGTACGTCCGCCTCCATGGCATCCACTGCCGCCTTGGCCAGGTCATGGAAATACTTCACCTCTTTTTCCTCCAAAAGCTTCTTTACCGCCTTAACGCCTGCGTTTGACATGTAGGAAAAGTAATTGATCTTCCTGATACCGCAGCGGATGGCCTTTTGGGTATCCTCCACGCTGATCCCTGATCCGCCGTGCATTACAAGAGGAATGCCTGTGAGTTCTCTGATCTTTACGATCCGTTCAAAATCCAGGTTGGGCTTGGTGGTATAAAAGCCGTGTACCGTGCCCACGGATGCCGCCAGGGCATCGATCCCCGTATCCTTTACATACCTTGCAGCCAGGTCCGGATCCGTATACGCCTCGCTCACTTCCTTAAGGCCAAATTCCCGCCCCTCATGCCCGGTCACGATCCCGATCTCCGCCTCCACATCCGCGCCCGCTGCCTTTGCCAGGGCCACTACCTCCTTTGTCATACGGACATTTTCCTCATAGGAAAGGGAGGACCCATCGTACATAACAGCGCTGAAACCAATGTCCAGGGCCCGTTTCACATACTCTATATCCTCGCCGTGGTCCAGCATTACACACACGGGTACCTGGGCATCCTTTGCCATACGCACCATAATTGGGCCGATCACGTCAATGGACGTCTCGCACTCATGCAGCTGGGCGTGCTGGATAATAACGGGCTCGTTCCGCTTTTCGGCCGCCCCCAATACTGCCATCAGTATCTCCAGATTAGGTGTGTCAAAGGCTCCGATACAGCACCGGCGGTCCTCTGCATACTGCAGGACCTGATTCATATTGACTAACATCCGGCTATCTCCTTACTTTTCCTCATAAAGTTCAATAATGGCATCATCCCAAATCACAAATGCAAGCCTCACCCCGGGCCCCAGGTCCAGGGGACCAAATATCACCTGCTGTGCCAAGGCCGCATAGTGGTCCAGATCATCTACCTTATAAGCCACATGAGGCTGCTTGGAAAGGATCTCAGGAAAGGGAGTCCCCTCCTCAAATTTCAGGTATTCGATTTTAAAATCATAGTCATCCACATTGCTGACCCAGAATTTCATGGCCTCGTTATAGGTCATTCCCTCTTTTTTGTTCAGGACCGGAATTCCAATGTGCATATATTCAGCCGCCATATCATATCCTCCTTGGTGCGGACACCTGTATTATTTTTTCATATAAGGGGTGTTGCAGGGTGCATTCCAGTAGTGGAGCAGTTCATCATCCATCCTTGCCATAAACATCTGGAATCCGGCCTGCTCCTGTACTGTCAGCAGCTCACCCACATGGTTGGCAACGATCTCTATATTCTTACCCTTGAGATATTCCACGCATTTGCGGTAAATAATAAACAGTTCCATCAGGGTGGTGGCCCCGGTACCGTTGAGGATCAGCATAACCTTCTCCCCCTCCTTGATATCCAGGTCAGCGATCAGGCCGTCCAGCATGATGACCGCTGCCTCATCCGCTGACTTCATGGGCTGGCGTCCTCCGCCGCCCTCCCCGTGCTGCCCCATGCCGATCTCCATCTCATCCTCGCCCAGATCTGCCAGCAGGCTTCCGGTTGCAGGATGGGTCGCACCTGAAACAGCCACTGCCAGGGTGGCCATGTTGTCGGCAAAGCGCTGTGCCACTGCCGCCACCTCTTCCAGGCTCTTGCCCTCGGCGGCAGCCGCTCCCGCTATCTTGTAGGCGGGGATACAGCCAACCAGGCCGCGCCTGTCATCCGCATTGGACCTGGGCGCATTGGCAATGTCCTCCTGGGTCACTACCTTGATCACGTTCAGGCCTTCCTTGGCGCACTTTTTCATGGTCAGGTTGCCGGTCAGCATATCCCCCGCATGGTTCAGAACAATATAAAGTACGCCCTTTCCCTTGTCAGCCAGCTTGATGGCATCCAGGCATGCCTGCGGCCCGGGAGCAGCGAACACATCGCCCACAACCGACACATCCACCATACCCTCCCCCACAAAACCGCTGATGGCCGGCTCATGACCGGAGCCGCCCTGGGTCACAATGGTCACACGGTCCGCCTGGGCCAGCTTGTTATTGATGACCATACGGCTCTCCCCCAGGGAAACAAGATCCTTGTTTGCCAGTACAAAGCCCTCCAAAAGCTCAGGTGTCAGGTTCTCGGGATTGTTAATAAATTTTTTCATTTTCATACATGATACCTCTCTCCTATTTTAATCCGTCACACAGACCGGTGAAGAACAGCGATGTGCTCACTGCACCTGCGTCCGGTGTGCCAATGGTCTGTTCCTTATAGCTTCTGGCCCTTCCGTATTTGGAAATGTACTGTTCGCTCTCCTTTGCTCCCCTGACGGCCGCTTCCTTTGCAGCTTCCAGTATGGACATGATATCGTCCTCCGCCTTCTGCGCGGCTTCCACCGCCGGGATCAGGGCGTCCATCATGGTCTTATCGCCAATGCCCGCAGTGGTGATATCCTCCATGGCGGACTGGCACTCGGTAAACATTTCCTTTAAAGTCTTTGCATCAATGGGCTTACTGCCTTCCAATGGTCCTGAAAGGCCTCCGATCATGGTCCCATACAGGGGACCTGCGCTGCCCCCGCCGATCTCCATGGTGTTGTCCCCCAGGTCCTCGATAAACGTCTCCATGTCGTCATCTTCCCAGGCATTCATGCTTTTTTCCATCAGTCCGGCAATCTTCTCAATGGTTACGCCATGGTCCCCGTCCCCAAACCTGGAATCGATCTCACTGAGATAATCCTTGTTCTCGTTCCACAATTGGGCGATCTTTGTGAACATTTGTATAATCTCCGGTTTGCTTAGTAACATATGTAACCTCCTTTCACGCATTTTTTCCACATTACCCATGATTTTAGATTATCATTTTCTGACATTCTTGTCAATTTAATCTGTCTGCGATTCTATATTTTTAATATACTGCACAAAAAATGCGCAAGTTCTATGACAAACTGCGCATTTTAAGTTACATATGTAACTTTATTTTTCTTACGTATGACACCCGGCGCCGCCTTCCCGGGCCTTTGCCTATTGCTCCAGCATATCCCTTACCACATGCTCCGGGGCAAGGATATGGCCCAAATACCCTGTCTTCAGGGCTCCCCTTAAGGCCTTGGGGCTGGTATTGGCCGAACAGATCCCCACCACATGTTTTACCCGGGCCAGCAGTTCCAGGGGAATCTGTATGGCATAATCCGTCTTTGACCGGATCACGCGGCCTTCCACATCAATATAATAATTGAGGATCCTGCCCACCGCCTTCTGCTTCATCAGCTGGTCGCCGTACCTGGCCTCGGACGCAAAATCCGGCGTGGACGGAAAGTTTCCTATATTCACCAGAGCTACATCCAATTTCTCCCATGCCCGAAGGATCTCATGGTAATTGTCCAATGCCTTCATCAGCTTCAGCTCCTGCTCCGACAGCACGCAGGCGGGCGAATAGATAAATTGGGGCTGGGCCCCGCTGTGCTCCGCTATGGTGCGGACCAGTTCATTGGAGTGATAGTTCTTAAGCCCCACACCGCCGTTTCCGATCAGGGGGCAGACAGCCTGACACACGGGGACAAGGCGGTTTCTCTGCTCAATATGCCTTACCACATCCCCGATCACATGGCCCCATCCGATTCCAAGAGTGCCTTCTCCCAGGTTTTCCAGATAGCGGACAGCCGTCTCAGCCACCGCATCATTGGTGGTATGGTCATTCGGTCCGTCCCGCACCACCACTCCCTCGTAAATGCCGAATTTTCTGCCCACCTGCTCCATCAGGGATATCTGGCCGCTGTCCTTTGCCCCCGGCGCCTGGATGCGGATCGTCACGATCCCCACATCCCTGGCTTCCTTTAAAAGCTTGCTGACCATGGGCCTGGATATGCCGTACCGGACCGCGATCTCACTCTGGGTCCTGTCCTGTTCGTAATACATCCTGGCCACATCCACCAGGCGTTCTATCTTTTTTTCCGATTCTGCAGTACTCATACCCGGTCAGCTCCTGTCTCCCAATCTAATGTCATCCGGATCCCCCTGTTTTGTATCTCTGTATTTTGGTCCTATGTGCTCCATCCATTGCAGGATCAGGCATCCCGCCCCATAGCAGGCAATGTCCTTCCAGTCAAACACAGAACCCAGGATGATCCTGGCCGCTCCGCATCCCTCAAGTCCCAGGATCTCCACCAGGCGGAAATACTGCAGTACCTCCACGCAGACTGCAAACAGGAATACATAGGCCGGCAGATGCCGGATCCCTTCCGGCCGGAAGATCCGCACAAAGCAGTAGACCAGGACCACCACCAGCACATCCCCCATATAAGGCCGCACAAACCGGTCGTGGACCCATATGGCAATCGCCCCTTCTATGAGGAACAGGACCGCAAATGCAGCCATCCAGCGTCCCCTCCCATTTCCCCTGTGTTTCTCCATCACGATCTCCTCTCCGTATGCCAGCGGGACCCAAAAGGCTTTGCCTTCTAAACGATCCCGTTCAGTTCCTGATACATATCCTTGGCATAGCTGTCTGTCATTCCGCAAATATAATCCGTGACCAGCAGCAGGCGCAGATACAGTTTTTCCTCCTCGCTCCTGCCCTTTGAGCAGAGGGAGTATATCTTCTTATAATTATCGGAAATAAGGGAAACCATCTTTCTCTGCACCTGTGTCATGGCCAGGTCCGTATCCCACGGGATCACCCCGTCCACGAACCGGTCCAAAAGGAAGCTAAAGATGGTTTGTGCCGCGATCTCCAGCTTCAGGATGGGCCTGGTATCAAAGGCATACCTGTAGGCAATGTCCCCCAATGCCTCCATCAGTAGCTCCACATCGGTTCCCGCAAACATATCTTTTCCATAGGTACCATCCATGATGGCCCCGTAATGCTCCGTAAAACAGTCCGTTACCCCTGCGATCATCTGTCCCTGGGCGCTTATGATCCAGTTTTGTACCGCATACTGGTCCGGGCCGCTGTAGCCCCGCTCCACACCCTTGTAGTAGCGCTCCTCCAGCCAGGATACGATCTGCCGGTACCGGTCCGTCTGCCTGTCCGCACAGAATCCCTTCAGCTCCGCCAAAAGGCGGTCATAGGAAATGCAGCCCTTTTTCACCGCATCCTCTATATCCGCTGTCTTATATGCAATATCATCCGCCGCTTCCAGAAGAAAGGTGAGGGGATGGCGCCTGCCGCAGGTACCCGTGGACTGCTGCACGTCCTCAAAGTTGTCTTTATCTGCATAGAAATATCCCATTTTCTTGGTCCGGATATCGCCGCTGTCCTTACAGATCTCCAGGGAAGATACCGGATACTTGATAATGGTTCCCAGCAGGGCCTTTGTCAGGTTCATACCGTGCTCATCCACCAAAAAATGCAGCCGCGTAACCACACGGAACGCCTGGGTATTGCCCTCAAAGTTAAAAAAATCAAGGAGCATCTGGGGTTCCAGTATCTGGCTGATGGGTCTTCCCTTAAAATTGAGCCTGCTCAGATTCTGTTTAAACCAGTCCTGAATAGAAGTCTCCCCAAAATGTCCAAAGGGCGGGTTTCCAATGTCATGGATCAGCCCGGCGCACTGAAGTATGTCGCACACAGCGGCCTTGTGTTCAGGCAAAAATGTCTCGTCCTTGATCCTGGTACGGATGCTCTCGGAAATATTCTGTCCCAGGGACTTGGCCAGGGAGGACACCTCCAGGGAGTGGGTAAGCCTTGTCCTCACAAAATCACTCCTGTCCAGCGGAAACACCTGGGTCTTGTCCTGAAGGCGGCGGAAGGAGGCGCTTCCGATGATGCGGTGGTAATCCTTCTCAAACTCCGTGCGCAGGTCTGTGGATGATATTTTTTTATAACTCCGGATTCTGTCATCACAGAGCAGTGTATTCCAGTTCATGGCCTGTCTCCTTTTTGTTTTCTATCTCTATTATCAACAAATTAAGGAAAAATGCAAATAGTATTGGAAAAGAATTTCTAACTTTCCATAAACAGCGGATACCGGTTCTCCCTGCCGCACTCCCCTTCCTTTACCAGCAGCATCTCATCCTCAGGGTAATGCTTTTATTCAGAAAATTTCTCAACAGGACTCCGTGCAAAAGGCACATAACCCTGTAAATATCAGGGAATACTGGATTATCGGCTGAATGTTACATTTTTAATATTTCATTTGGCTCTTGACATATGTTACTGTAACTTTTATAATTACAATTAGTAACTGTAAAGTAATCAGTAACAGATAGCATAGAAAGGATCTCACATGAATAAACTCACCGGTTATCTGGGCACTTACGCCTCACCTGAAAGTCTGGGCATATACCGTTTCTCCCTTGACCTGAAGGATGGCTCCCTGTCCCGGCCCGAACTCTATTATAATGCCCCGGACTGTAAGTACCTGTCCCTGGACGGCACAATGCTGGCCGCCCCGGAGAAAAGAGGCGGCCTTGCAGGGGTCTGCCTGCTGGACATCAGCGCTAAGGAGCCTGTTCTTATAGGGGAAGCCTTCCACGAAACAGCGCCTGCTTGTTATGTAACACAGGATTGCGGACACCTGTACACTGCCAATTACCACGAAGGCTCTGTTCTGGTATATGACAGATCTCCCGAGGGGATCAAGCTGGCAAAGCGTATCCATATTGCACCCAAAGCCGGCTGTCACCAGATTCTCCTCTATGACCATTATATGCTGGTTCCCTGTCTGTTACTTGACTCAGTGAAAATATATGACTGCGACAGGGACTATTCCCTTGTGGGAGAGCTGACATTTCCAAGGGGCACAGGCCCCCGCCATGGAATATTTGATCCCTTCCATCATAGACTGTTCCTGGTCAGCGAACTGAGCAATCAGGTGTTCCTGTACCAGGCAGGAGAAACCGATCCACGGGAAGTATACCCCATCCTGCCCCAGGGAGCAGTATACCGTGACCCCCCTGCATCAGCAGCAGTCCGGTTGTCCCCGGACGGGCGCTTCCTGTATGTATCCACCCGTTTTGCCGACCTGATCACTGTCTATTCCATAGACGGATCCGGACTGCACCAAATCCAGCAGGCCGGCTGCGGCGGGGTCCATCCCCGGGATATCATCCTTACACCGGACGGCAGGTACCTGCTTTCCGTGAACCGTACCAGGGGAGGCCTTGTATGCTTTGGCCTTGACCCTGAAAGCGGACGCATCCTTGGCCTGTGTTCCCGTGTTCCCGCCCCGGAGGCGGTATCCGTGGTGCTTGCATAAGATGCCGCTGCATTGATGGCTGAAAAACAGCCGCAAAGATAGATGCTTGGGAGCCCCCAAGAGTACAAATAAATAATATGGAGGAATTAACATGACAAAGATTGATATTGGAATTATCGGCCTGTCCGTTATGGGGCGCAGCCTTGCCCTTAATATGGCGGACCATGGATTTAAAGTTGGAGGTTACAACCGCAGCGCTGCTGTCACAAAACAGGTGGTACAAGAGCATCCCCATGAGAACCTGGTCCCATTTTATGACCTGGAGGCACTTATATCCTCCCTCACCCCTCCCAGAAGGGTCATGCTGATGATCCAGGCCGGCAAACCTGTGGACGCGGTCATCGGCCAGCTGGCGCCGCTCCTGGAGCAGGGTGACATCATTATGGATGGAGGCAACTCCTTTTACGGGGATACCGTGAGACGGGCCAGGGAATTGGAAGAAAAAGGGATCCACTATCTGGGTGTGGGCATTTCCGGAGGGGAAGAAGGAGCAAGATTCGGTCCATCCATCATGCCCGGAGGCAATGGGGAGGCCTATGAGTCCGTACGTCCCATCCTGGAAGCCATTGCGGCCAGGGCAATGGGAGAACCCTGCTGCGCCTACATCGGGCCGGATGGCGCCGGACATTATGTAAAAATGGTCCACAACGGCATCGAATACGCCGACATGCAGCTGATCGCGGAATCCTATCTTCTCCTGAAATATGTGGGCGGCTTTACCAACGAGGAGCTGGCGGACACCTTCCATTCCTGGGATCAGGGTGAACTGCACAGTTATCTCATCGGCATCACCGCTGATATTTTCAGGGAGCAGGATGACCTGGGCCAGGGCCGGCTCATCGATTCCATCCTGGACAGCGCCAAGCAGAAGGGCACAGGAAGATGGGCCAGCATAGAAGCCTTAAAGCAGGGTGTGGACATCTCCATGATCACCTCCGCCTGCGCGGCCCGCATCATGTCCAACCACCTGGAATCAAGGGAAAAGGCCGCCCGGCTGATCCCTTCCCCTGATCTGCGGATTGCACAGGACAAAAAAGCATTTGCCCACATGGTCCGCGCAGCCTTATATACCGGAAAGATCATCGCATATGCCCAGGGGTTTGCCCTGATGCAGGATGCTTCCAGTCAGTATGGGTGGAATCTGGACTTAGGCAGGATCGCTGCCATTTTCCGGGCCGGATGCATTATCCAGGCCGCCTTCCTGAATGATATCACCCACGCATTTGAGGCAGAGGATAAGCCGGAGAACCTGATATTCGACACCTTTTTCCTGTCCAGGGTCAATGAGCACCAGGACAGCCTGCGCACAGCGGTATCCACAGGCGTGTTAAACGGACTTCCCGTTCCCGCCCTCTGCAACGCGGTATCCTATCTGGATGCGTTCCGGGCAAAGGCTGCAGGAGCCAACCTGATCCAGGCCCAGCGGGACTGTTTTGGCGCCCACACCTATGAAAGGACGGACCGCCAAGGCACATTCCACCACCAATGGAGGAAAACAGATGAAAATTGACACAAATATTACCATTTTCGGCGGCACTGGAGACCTGACGTTCCGCAAGCTTCTTCCCGCGCTGTACACCATGGTTCTCACGGGCAAGCTTCCAAATGCCAGCCGAATCGTCATCATCGGACGCCGGGATTATGACAGCGGCAGCTACCGCAGGGCGGCCAGGGACTGGGTGGAGAAATTCACCCGGCTCCCCTTTAAGGAAGACAGCTTTTTGCAGTTTGCAGAAAAACTGTATTACTATCAAATGAATTTTTCTGATATCAATGCCTACCAGGGCCTGGATGCATATTACAGGGAGCAGGATATTGGTTCCCACATCTTTTATTACGCGGTGGCTCCCCGCTTTTTCAGCGTCATCACCCAGGGACTCAAGGAAGTAAAAGGCTCTGAGAACGGCAAGGTCATCCTGGAAAAACCCTTTGGCGAAAACCTGGCCTCGGCAGCGGCCCTGAACAAGGAACTGGAAGCTCACTTCGGAGCCAGGGGGATCTACCGGATCGACCACTATCTGGGCAAGGAAATGGTCCGCAACATCCAGGCTATCCGGTTTGCGAACCCCATCTTCACAGATGTGTGGAACTCACGTTACATTGAGTCCGTACAGATTTCAGCCCTGGAGGATATGGGCGTGGAGACCCGCGGCGGATACTATGACGCCAGCGGCGCGCTAAAGGACATGGTGCAGAACCATCTGCTGCAGATCCTGTCCATCATGGCCATGGAAGAACCCGGTGAAATGACCCCAAAGGGGCTGCACGATGCCCAGCTGGATGTATTCACATCCCTGCGTCAGGCTGATGAGGAGTCCATCAGCGACATGCTGGTACTTGGCCAGTATGACGGCTACCGGCAGGAACCGCTTGTCAAACCGGATTCCAAAACCGAAACCTTTGCGGCCTTAAAGCTGTTTATTGACAACACCCGCTGGAAAGGGACCCCATTTTATATACGCACGGGCAAAAAGACAGGGATGCGGGAGATTGAACTTTCCGTGATCTTCCGCCGGCCATACGCCCAGGTGGAGCCCAATGTGCTGATCATCAAGATCCAGCCCACCGAGGGCGTCTACCTGCAGTTTAATATCAAGCGGCCCGGGGATACGGACGATATCATTCCCACCAAAATGGACTTTTGCCAGAACTGCAACCTGGTCCATCAGCTTAACACGCCTGAGGCATATGAGCGCCTGATCACTGCCTGCATTAAGGGTGAAAGCTCCTGGTTCTCCCAGTGGGACCAGATCGAACTCTGCTGGAATTATGTGAGCAGGCTGAAGAAGCTGTATTCAGATACGGACCTGCCTTTGTACTCCTATGTTCCGGGAACCCCCGGGCCCGGGGAAGCTGAGAGGATGCTTGGGCAGGGGGAGCATTGGCTTTTGTAGGATTGGATACGCGGCATTCCTTCCTACAGTTCCTTGCGTACCCTCCCGTAATATAAAAATCCAGCCAGATCCGCCAGGATCCATCCAATGGGAACCGAGACCCAGATCCCGGTCACCCCAATGGATGGGACGGATGCCAGCGCATAAGCCAGCGCCACCCTGGTTCCCAGGGAGATCACGGTGAGGACCACGGACATCCCCGGCCTTCTGACAGCCCTGTACAGGCCATACAAAAGGAACAGGCATCCGATGCCCCAATAAAATGCCCCCTCGATCCTGAGATATCCCACGCCCACGGCCAGTATCTCCGTCTCCTGGGGCTGGACAAAGATCAGCATCAGCTGTTTTGCAAATATCCATACAATGGCTGATATAAAAAGACAGAAGGAAATGGATACAATAACCGCGCTTTTGATCCCGGCCTTGATCCTGTCCCGTTTGCCGGCTCCGTAATTTTGGGCTATGAATGTGGAAAAGGCATTTCCAAAGTCCTGCACCGGCATATAGGCAAAGGAATCTATTTTTACAGCTGCCGCAAATGCAGCCATTACCACGGTCCCAAAACTGTTTACAAGGCCCTGCACCATCAGTATGCCGAAGTTCATCACCGACTGCTGGGCGCAGGTAAGAAATGAAAACTGGGATATTTCCCCAAGGACACGGCGGTCCATTCTCATATGGCTTTTTCCGATCCTGAACTCGGGCATTTTTACAAACGTATAGATTCCGATACCGACCCCTGACACAAACTGGGCGATCACCGTTGCCCCGGCCGCGCCCCCAACGCCCCAGTGGAATACCAGGACAAAGACCAGGTCCAGGATTACGTTGAGCACTGCCGCAATGCCTAAAAACACCAGCGGGATAAAGGAATTTCCCACCGCGCGCAAAAGGGATGCAAAAAAATTATACAGGAATACTGCAAATATCCCATAAAATATGATCCACAGATACTCCCGCATCAGGGCATACAGTTCACCCGGCACACACAAAAGCCTCATGATCGGGTCGATGAACAGAAACACACCTGCATTTACCGCCAATGCAACTGCCGCTATCATAACAAAGGAGACAAATATGCTGTTCTTAAGCATATCCGAATTTTTCTCCCCGAACCGGAGGGAAAACACGGCCCCGCTCCCCATACTCAGTCCCAGAAGGATAGAGGTAAGAAATGTCATCAGCGCATAGGCCGCTCCCACGGCAGCCAATGCATTCGCCCCCAGATAACGCCCTACGATCAGGGTATCCGCTATGTTATAAAATTGCTGCAAAAGATTGCCCAATATCATGGGCAGTGCAAACCGCAGCATGGTTCCTGTAATGCTTCCCACTGTCAAGTCTCTATGCATGTCACTTACATCCTTCAACAAATTCTCTGAATATTTTTCCCGAGTCCCGGTCTTCCCGACCCATAAACTCCGGGTGCCACTGAATGGCCTGTATGTATCTCTTATCCCGGGCATAGATTCCTTCCACCAGCCCGTCCTCGGCCACGGCCGAGATTCCCAGTCCAGGCGCCAGCTTTTTGATCCCCTGATGGTGATAACTGTTTACTCCCAGTTCCCTCTTTTCCAGCAGCCGGAAAAGAGGTCCCTCCTCTGTCAGTTTCACCTGATGGCAGGGCCTGTCATAAGGAGGGCACATATGATGCTCTATCTCCTTTGACCCTTGAAACTGTGACGGCAGATCCTGGTACAAGGTTCCTCCCATGAGCACATTGATAAGCTGCAGGCCGCGGCAGATGCCCAGAACTGCCTTATCATCGTTCCATGCCAAATGAAAAATATATGTTTCCAGCTGATCCCTCTGACGGTTGGCAGGGCCGCAAAGGCTGCTTTCCGTCTCGCCGTACAGTTTAGGCGCCACATCATGTCCCCCGGTAAACAGATAGCCCCTGCACATGCTGTTGATTTGTTCTAAATCTCCCTTTTCCCATGTCAGGGGAAGCATCATGGGAATACCTCCCGCCCGGCGGATTCCCTCCATGTATCCCGGCACCATCCAGATACTGTCTTTTTTATCATCAAACAGGGGTATGACTCCAATTACAGGCTTCATCCGCATTGCCTCCATTCCTTTTTTATGACACTATACCACATTTTTCCATAAAGCAACAGATAAGTTCCCTGTTTGTTTGATTATTAATGGAAATGTCCTCCCTGGCTTTTGCACTCTCCCTGTCTCCTTCCGGATCTTCGCCGCACACGTCCATGCCTATGATCCGGCGGCAGGAGGCGGCCGCACTGATACAGTCCAATAAAACGGAACGTTTTGTACTCCCCTGGTTCCAGTTCGTCCTGGCATGATCCCGGCTCAGCACGTCTTTATCCACGGAAATATACAGGGGAAGGGAGGAGCTGCCCATCTGTTTCTTCCAAAAGCCCAGATCCGTCATATCATCCTCGCTGATCCACACCACCCTGACCTCTGCCATCCCTGATGCCGGCCCCGGCAGCGGAACCGGCAATGGCCCCGGCAGCGGCCCTGACCGCTGCCCTGATGCCGCCCAGCTCTCCCCTGCAATCTCCCTCACGGCCTGGGCAGGCGGCCCTGCCAGCCACACGCGTTTCACCCTGGGATTATGCTCCAGTACTGTTTTGATCCATCCCCCGCAGGACAGGATATCCCCGAACATGGGGAGCTGCATATCCGTGTGATGGTCAAACACAAGAAGTTCCATATCTTCCTCCACCTGGTCCAGCCAGATCTTGCTCAGATAATGGTAATTGCCTGAATCCAGGAAATGGATCCCCTCTTTCAGCTGTTTATCCCTGATCCGTTCCCCGATCCGCGCCTCTGCCTCCTCATCACAGTAGCAGTTTGTCCCCAGTATATCCCTGCAGTCGATCCACAGGTGCTGCATGTCCTTATAGAAATCCTCTTTTTCGTACACCCCGGAAAAGTTCATAATAACCAGTTTTTTCCTATTTTTCACGGCAGCCATTATCTCCCTTCTCTTTACTGTTTACATTTCTGCTAAACATGCCATTTTGTGTTAAAAAGATGTTATAATAATAGTAATTATTATTGATTTAATCCATTTTATGTGATATAATATAAACATATACATATTATCAAATGAACGTGGTAAAATCAAACTATACCCTCAACGGACAAGGGGGACACACGCCCCTTGTCCGCTGAGGATAGCAAACAGAATGTACCAAGTGCATCATATCCAAAACAGGAGGGTTATATTTATGGATCCAAAAGCATTTTTCAAATTAAATTATGGGGTTTACATTGTATCCAGCAGTGCTGACGGAAAGGACGGCGGATGCGTGATCAATACCATGGCCCAGGTAACATCATCACCGGCCAGGCTTTCCATTGCGCTGAACAAAAACAATTATACATTGAAGCTGATCGAGACGTCCGGTACATTTTCCGGCGTTGTCCTGTCCGAGGATGTGGAGATGGAGCAGATCAAGCGGTTCGGTTTCCAGTCGGGCAAGAATGTGGATAAGTATGACGGCATTCCCCAGGGACGCGACAGCCTGAGCAATCCATACCCCATCGAAGGGGTCTGCGCCCGTTTTGCCTGCCGCGTGATCTCCACCCTGGATGTGGGGACCCATGTGATCGTCATTGGTGAAGTAGTGGAAGCGGAGGTTATGGATTCTGCCTCCCCATCTCTCACCTACGCCAACTATCATGTAAAGAAAAACGGAACCACACCGCCTAACGCCCCTTCCTACCAGGAGAATACCGAAAAGGCGGCGGGCTACCGCTGCACCGTGTGCGGCTACATCCTGGAGTCAGACACGCTGCCCGATGACTTTATCTGCCCGGTATGCGGCAAGGACGCCAGCTATTTTGTAAAATTATAATATTGCTATATTTTCTTTTACCATATAGATAAAACGGTATGTGCACGGCCTGTGCATTGCTTCGGACCATTACGGACCGGAGCAGACCAATACCCCCATATCCTGCTCCCCAAATATAGCAGGGTATGGGGGTATTTTATGATGAGATAAACGGAAATCCCTTACTCATTCTCCTGGGGAACCGCTGTTGCGGAAACTGCCCGCTTACGGTTCTCATCCTTGTCATTGGTCACATTGCCGTCCCCGCTCACCGGAATGGAGTCTCCAAGGTAGGTGGGTTTTGGCATCACAATGGTGTAGATCAGGTCCTTTGGCCGTGCCAGAAGTTCCCTCACATCCCTCATCCGCTGCCCCCCGTAGGTTCTGGGGTCCGAGGCCACGCCGTAAGCCTCCATGCCCATGGACTGAGCCACATAGAGGGCGCGGTACATATGGTAGCGCTGGGTCACGATCACAATCTTCTTCACCTGGAAAATGTCCCTGGCGCGGTACATGCTCTCATAGGTGGAAAAACCTGCATGGTCCATAAAAATATTCTCAGAGGGAACCGCCCTGTCAATGGCAAACTGTTTCATCAGGTTCACCTCGTCATAGTTGACCTTTCCGTGGTCACCGCTCATGAGAAGTTTGTCCGATACATGTTCATCATAAAGCCGGATCCCCTGATCCAGCCGGTCGCTCAGCATACCCGATGGAGTACCGTCAGGCCTGACGCCGCAGCCCAGCACCATAATACAGTCCACATCCTCCAGTTCCCCGGCCTGGTCCGCGGTCAGGATATACTTTTCCTCTTTGCGGATCATATACAGATTCACCAAAAACATCACCAGGCATCCTGCCAATCCCAAAACCAGCAGCACTCTGACCGTCTTCCTCACAAATGACCTTATCTTCATCCCGCAAGCCTTCCTTTCCCGCCATCTCCCCCGGCATGTTTATATATCAGCAAAGCCGCACTTCCCGTGCATGACTACGGGAAAATGCGGCTTTTATGATCTTATCTGGTAATCCCTTATTTAACAGCGATTGCTTCGATCTCACACAGCACGCCCTTTGGAAGGGTCTTAACAGCCACACAGCTTCTGGCTGGCTTGGAAGTGAAATACTTAGCATATACTTCGTTAAATGCAGCAAAGTCACCCATATCTGCCAGGAAGCAGGTGGTCTTAAATACCTTGTCAAAGCCGCTGCCTGCTGCTTCCAGGATGGCGCCCACATTTTTGCAGCTCTGCTCAGCCTGTGCTGCAATGCCCTCAGGAGTAGTGCCGTCTGCCGGGTTTACAGGAATCTGCCCGGAAGTATAAACCATTCCGTTTACTTCAAATCCCTGAGAATATGGTCCAATTGCGCCTGGTGCTTTTTCTGTACTGATTACGTTCATTGTAAATCCTCCTTAATTTAGGGGAAATGTCCGTACGTTCATATATTCCCCATATTATTATTTTTCATTCTTACGCGTTCACACGAACCCCATAGCCATTATATCCAATTATTGAAAATGTTGCAATAGCTTTGTTATCTATGGCGGATCTGTTATTGCCCGGATCCAAGATACTGCAAAAGAATCTCCCTTGTGTTCCGCTTTGGATCCTCCAGCACAAACTCCAGAAGCCCGGCCAGCGCTGCGCCCACTTCCTTTCCCGGCTTCACGCCCGCCTCCATGATATCGTGTCCGCTGACTGCCAAAGTTTTCAGGCTGATGCAGTCCCCCCGGCAGCGGATCTCCTCCGCCAGCCGGGCAATGAGTTCCAGTTCCTCCCCTGTCTCCGGCCGGGGTTCCCCTGTCTTAAGATCCGGTTCGGCCAGACACATTTTCAGCGACAGCAGATCATCAAACAAATCCGGTTCCATCCGGCTCATCACAACCCGGATCGAATGTTTGTCCGGTGTAATCCTGGTTCCCTGCCAGTGAACAAGGGTCTTTGCCTTGTTTATAGTATCATTATCCAGTTTCAGATCTTTTAGCACGGCCTCCGCATGGTCCGGCGTGCATCTGCGCAGAAAGCCTGCCCAGCGCATGTGCTTTTCAGGAGCAATGGACGCGGGGATCAGGGGAACCCTGCGGTCCGTCCGTTCCACTGCGCTCTGAAAAGAGGCCGGAACCTTTCCGGCTTCCTCTTCTCTCCAGTATGCCCGGTGAAATGCGTCAGACACATAGGAACTGATCCCCGTCTCATACACCAGCTCCATATGCCCCGGATGGCTGCTTAAAAGCAGCTTTGTAAGTTCGGTCTGGATACGCTCCTTGCTCACATGGACCATGTTGGGAGCGATCTTCCTGATGGCCTCATAAGTCCTGTCCTCAATTAAAAACCCTAACTGGGCGGAAAAACGGATGGCCCGCAGGATCCTCAGGGCATCCTCTGTAAAGCGGTCCATGGGTTCCCCCACACATCGGATGATCCCTTTCTTCAGGTCCTCCGCACCGCCAAATTCATCCACAAAACCGGTCCGGCTGTTGTATGCCATGGCATTGATCGTGAAGTCCCGGCGCTTTAGATCCTCCGCCAGGTTGGGGGTGAATTCCACATGGTTGGGATGGCGTCCGTCAGAGTACTCCCCATCAATGCGGTATGTGGTGACCTCATAGCCCTCATTCCCCATCATCACAGTCACAGTGCCGTGCTGGATCCCTGTGTCCACCGTGCGGCGGAACACCTGCTTCACCTGGTCAGGCAGGGCACTGGTGGTGATATCCCAGTCTCCCGGCTCCCGCCCCAGCATCATATCCCTGACACAGCCGCCAACAACATATGCCTCATATCCATATTCATTCAGTTTACCGATGATCTCCTCTGCGGGAGCAGGTATGCTAATCTTCATATTATGGTTCCATTCCTTATAGTTTGTCTCTACCTGCTCTATTTTACCAGCTTTTTATTGCATTTTCCAGTCCGGATTATGCAGCATTTTGCCGTGCATCTTACTGTGTGTCTTGCTGTGCCCTGAGTTTCCTGCTCTTCTCGTAGTACTGTCTGCGCACATCCTGGGGTACAAGGTTTCCTCCTGTGGCCCAGGCGATGTGAACGGCCTGCGCCATCTGACCCTCAAGTCCGTGTTCCTTCAGGAACTTTCTTCCCTCAGGACTGGAACACAGTTTGGCCGGTCCCTGGAAGGCAGCACAGGAGCTGGGCTCTATGAAGATCCCCTCCTCGTCCATGAGCGCACCCATGAACCGGTACAGATTGTCATCCCCTATGGTAAACTCTCCTGCCAGCATATGTGCAATGGTCTTTCCCACAAATTTGGACGGCCGCCCCACTGCCAGCCCATCCGCCGCAGTCTGACCGGAAAGCCCGATGTCCTGGACACAAATATCATTGTGAAGCCCTGTCATAACCCCCAGAAGCATACATGGGGCCTGCACCGGTTCCTCAAAGAAACAGTATACATGATCCCCAAAAACCTGTTTTAACCCAAATGCCACGCCTCCGGGGGCGCCTCCCACTCCGCAGGGAATGTATACAAACAGAGGATGTTCCCCATCCACCGTCACACCTGTCCCGTCCAGCTGCGTTTTCAGGCGCTTGGCTGCTACGGAGTACCCCAGGAACAGATTCACGGAATTCTCATCATCCACAAAATAGCTCATTGGATCCTCCTTTGCCAATTTCCTCCCCTGTTTTACAGCTTCGCTGTAATCGGAAGCATATTCCATCACGTGGACACCCTTTTGCCGCAGCAGATCCTTTTTCCACTGCTTCGCATCCATGGACATATGTACAGTCACATTATATCCCAGGGCAGCGCTAATGATTCCGATGGACAACCCCAGATTTCCGGTGGATCCCACATGGATGGAATGCCTGTGAAAAAATTCCCGGAACCGGGGAAGGGCAAATTTCTCATAGTTGTCCTCCCTTGTGATCATTCCCTGCTCCAATGCCAGGTCCTCAGAATGCTTCAGTATTTCATAGATACCGCCTCTTGCCTTTACCGAACCGGCCACTGCCAGGTTGCTGTCCATTTTTAACATCAGACGGCCCTCCAGCCCGGCCCTCCATTGTGTGTTCAGGCAGTCTTTCATTTTACCGATTTCCTTCAGGGGCGATTCGATCAATCCTCCCCACTCCTCTGTTTCAGGAAATTCCCTCTCAATAAAAGGGGCAAAACGTGTCCATCTGCGCTCTGCATCATCTATATCATCCACGGAAAGGGTCAGCCCCTCCATGGCAGATTTCGTATCCATCAGGCCTTCATTCATCCATATGACCGCTTTGGCCTGTTCCATATCCTTTATTAAAGGATACTTGTTTTTTAACTCCTGTACATTTACCACCATATCAGATTCGTCCTTTCAATAATACCGGACCGCCCTGAGGCAGGATGCGCCGCAGGGCCGGACCTTTTAATGCAGGGAAAGCCTAATCTCCCATTATATCTTTTACAAACCTTTTTGTATAATCCAAAAGTTCCCTTTGCCAGGATACCCTGTCATAACCATGGGTTGCGCCGGAGATCACATGGCGCACAGCCTTTGGCACTGTCTCCTGATATCTGCGGGAATTATATACCGGCACGTCTTTATCGCCATCTCCCTGTATCAGCCTCAATGGCTTTTTAAAATTCCGTATGGCGGCCAGAGGGTCAATCTGCGGTGCGTCCAGCCCCTCAAAAAATTCATGGGAAACCAAGTCGCCCATAAAGTCCACATCATTTCCCTGAAGTCCTTTTTCAAATAATTCCTCCCCCAGCAGATGGCGGAAATTGGCATAGGGTTCACTGCATGGGCTCCACAGCAAAATACCATCCAACGGAACCTCATTGCACAGCACAGATGTGACAATGCCTCCCATGCTGTAGCCCAGTATCATAAATTTATCCGGCTTCACCTGCTCTTCAATCCAATGCAGGACCACCTTTGTATCTTCAATCTCCCCGTAAATGGTAGTGTAATGGCTGTCCCCTTCGCTGTCCCCTGCGCCCACACAGTCAAAGCGGCAGATGGTATAGCCCTCCTCCTGAAGCTCATGGCCAGCATTCACCATGATGCGGTGAGGCGTTATCTTGTTTCCAAAAAATCCATGTTTATAAAGGATCACTTTCTTCCCCCGCGCAGCCGGGTCCTTGTATTCCAGCAGGCAGACCATATCCTTTCCCCTGCTCTTTAATGTAAATGCCTCAATCATAAATTATTCCCTCCTTTGTCAGTCCTTTGGTTCTTCCTTCACCGGCTCTCCATTCTCTCCCTCAAAAATACGACCCCAACCAATCAGGATTGCAAACAGCATCACAAACCACAGGATGCATGGATAGAAGCAGGTAAAAAGAAATGCGTTAGGAGACAACACTTCCACAAAATCATAGGTTGTGGACAGTGTCTTCATGATTCCCAGCAAAAGCAGTACACTGCCGCCAAAGGGCATGCAGGCGTTAAAGGAATCACACGCCACAGCCAGGAAGTTGGCTCTGCGGTACGGGTGAAGCTTTGCCTTCTGTCCCACTGCATTTACCAGTGGCGATGCGCAGATGTTTGGAATGGTGTTGATCGCACTGATCAGAACGGAGAACACACTGCTGAACAGGAAGATGAGAAGCTCCGCCCCCCTGGTGGTTTTAATGTTCCTGCTGAGATGCTCCACCAGTTCTTCCATATATCCGCTGGAAATGAGCAGGGAACCCATGGAAACTACAACCATCAAAAGAATACACACGCTAAGCATTCCAGCCACGCCGTCCGGAAATGCTCCCATAGCTGCTCCATTTTCAATGCGGAACAGGTCTGAAAATCCAAATAATCCTCCTCCCAAACCTACAGCTACTGCAATGATAATCCCTACAGGAAGGGTAACAAACAGGTTGTTCCCCATAACCGCCATTCCGATAACAATCACAGTGGGGACCAACATAAGAAGTCCGGCAGGATTCTGGTTCTCAGCAAGCAGGGCCGCCGCCACACCAGTGTCCAGTCCCTGTCCCGACTTGGCTCCCCCGAATATGGCATACAGCACAATTGAAATAAGGAACGTGACTATAACGTATTTGGAACGGTCCTTAACAGCGCCGCCGATTTCCGCACTTCCTGACTTTTTTGTGTAAGTCTGGCCTGTGGTAGATACAATGGTCGTGTCTGAGACAGGTGCAATATTATCTCCAAAAATAGCTCCCGATATAATAGCGCCTCCCAGCACTGCAGGATTGCATCCCATAAGGATGCCAACAGGATACAAAATATAACTCATGGCTGCCACGGTACCAAAAGCAGCGCCTGTGGCCAGGGCAAATGTAGCTGAAAATAAAAAGGTTGCCACACAAAAGCCTGCTCCTGATAAATGCAGCTTAACACTGAGCCACACCAGTCCCTCTACCAAATGCCCTGATTTTAGTACAGAGCCATAAATGCCCACTATCAGCCAGATAAGAACCGCTGTCATGGCCATCTTATCCCCCAGGCCTTCCAACACAATGTCCCAGTATCTTGGCTTGTCCTTTACCAGCAGCATACCAACAATAAGACCGATTACACCAGAGGCGATCATCATGTTAAGATCCGCCGCATTGATAAATGATAACCCGATTGTAATCACAATGAATACAATGAAGGGCACCAATGACATCCCATTGCCTCCGTAAAACTCCAATTTTTTAGCCTTTTCCATACCGCTTCTCCTTTCGCTTTTGTTTAATGATTGTTAATTGTAACTTAACCATATATTAATATATACTTTACATTTTGTAAAGTACTTTTTATCTATTTTTTATATTTTTACTATGATATTAGCTATTCAATGTATATATGCAACAAAAAAGCTGCGATCATAGTTAATCACAGCTTAACGCATATTATTATTACATTTTGCTTATATCAACTTGCATTTAAAAACTGGGGGGTGTGATCGCAAATATTACCTGCACAATGGTCCCTCCCTGATTGTTCCACTGATGAGGAGTTAAAGGAGGTATACGGATACTGTCTCCCTCCTCCAGCCGGTAAGGAACCCCGGCAACGGTAATCTCCACACTGCCATTGATGACATATGCCACTTCCTCACCCGCATGTTCCTGAGGATTTCTTCCCGAAGTTAATCCCGGCGGTATGGACATCATACAGAATTCAATGCTTCCCCTTACATCCGGGGTCAAAAGAGTATAAGCCAGATCTGCATCCGGATGTCCGATCGTCTTGTTCTCCCCCCTCCTTACAATCATCTGTACCTGTGGCAGATCCTCCTTAAAAAACTTGAACATGGGCACTTCCAGCGCCTGGGCTATAGCCTTTAGCGTACTTATGGAAGGGTTTACCAAGTCCCTTTCTATCTGGCTGAGCATAGAGGCAGTCATGCCAGCGCGTTTAGCCAGTTCCCGAAGGCTCATGCCTCTCATGTTGCGGAAATCCTGGACTTTTTTTCCTAAGTTAATTTCTTCCATCATTCAATAACTCCCCCGTGACTCACTTGTAAAACATTGGTCTTGCTTTATCATATCACAGTTTCCTATTTTATTGTACTATTTATCTATTCTTTAGAACTATCGCCAAAAAGGACATGAGGTATCATTCCCCATGCCCTTCCCTTTGACAATGCCTTTTTCTTAATGCCTGCATCACAATGTCCGCCTTATAAAGTCTGTTTCACAGCATACAGCCAGTCATTAATATGCCCGTCCCCAGTAAACCATCTTCTTGGCAGGTTTTCCGCAGCACACACAGTGGCCGGACAGGCTCTCCTGTACAAATGGCATGCATCTGGAGGTGGCCCCTGTCTCTTCCTTGATCTTATCCTCGCACTCCTGGCATCCGCACCACATGGCCTTTACAAAGCCCGGCTTGCTGTCCACTGTCTTTGCAAACTCATCCCACTCTGTTGCCGCATACGTGTGGGCATCCCTGTGGGCCTTTGCCTTCTCGTACATGGCCTTCTGAATGGTTTCAAGCATTTCTGAAACCTTTGCCTCCAGCTCATCCAGGGAAATAAAGGTCTTTTCATGGGTATCACGGCGTACCAGAACCGCCTGGTTCTTTTCCATATCCTTTGGTCCGATCTCCACACGAAGGGGGATCCCGCGCATCTCGCAATCGGCAAACTTCCAGCCCGGGCTCTTCTCGGAATCATCCGTCTTTACAGAGAAACCAGCCTTCTTAAGGCGGTCCTCCAGTTCAAACGCCTTGTCAAGAACCCCTTCCTTCTGCTGCTGTACCGGCACGATCATCACCTGGACCGGAGCGATTCTGGGAGGAAGCACCAGCCCGTTGTCATCACCGTGTACCATGATCAGGGCGCCGATCATACGTGTGGTCATACCCCAGGATGTCTGGTGTACGTACTTTAGTGTATTGTCCTTGTCCGTGAACTGAATGTCAAAGGCCTTTGCAAATCCATCTCCAAAATTATGGCTGGTCCCTGACTGAAGGGCCTTTCCGTCATGCATCAGAGATTCTATGGTATATGTCGCCTCAGCGCCTGCGAACTTCTCTTTGTCGGTCTTCTGTCCTTTGACCACAGGGATTGCCAGAACTTCCTCGCAGAAATCCGCGTATACGTTCAGCATCTGGATGGTTCTGGCCTCCGCTTCCTCAGCGGTTGCATGGGCCGTATGGCCTTCCTGCCACAAAAATTCCCTGGAGCGCAGGAACGGACGGGTGGTCTTCTCCCAGCGCACAACGGAACACCACTGGTTGTATACCCTTGGCAGGTCACGGTAGGAGTGGATATCCTTTGAATAGAAATCACAGAACAGGGTTTCGGAAGTAGGCCTTACACACATACGCTCCTGGAGGGGCTCCAGACCGCCGTGGGTCACCCACGCAACCTCAGGCGCAAATCCCTCCACATGATCCTTTTCCTTTTCAAGCAGGCTCTCGGGAATAAAGATAGGCATGTATACATTCTGTACACCTGTCTCCTTAAATCTCCGGTCCAGCTCATTCTGGATATTCTCCCAGATTGCATACCCTGCGGGCTTGATCACCATACATCCCTTAACGCTGGCGTAATCGCACAGCTCAGCCTTCTTTACCACATCCGTATACCACTGGGCAAAATCCTCATCCATGGATGTGATGGCTTCCACCATTTTCTTATTGTCTGCCATGACTTTTCTCCTTTTCTTCATCATTGATCAGTTTATCACCTGATCAGCTGGTTCAATGCTTCATTCACTGTTTTACGCAAAAAGAGCCATCCGATCCCATGCATTATATTGTGCAAGGGACCGAATGACTCGGCGGTACCACCCAAGTTAGCGTCCTGTCCATCACTGCCCAGGGTCTGTCCCCGGCAGCCGTTAAACACGAACCGCTCTCTCATAATCCGTTAACGCCGGACTTACGTTGCATTCATCATACAAAGCTCCAGGGCTGGTTGGGCATGTGCTGGCGTAAGGACCTTCCACCGTGAGTCCTCTCTCTGTGACGTGCATCAGGCTTACTATTCCCCTTCAACGCTGTCTGTCATCTATTCATATAACATCATGGTAGGGCGTGTTTAGAACACGCTCCGGATCATTTCTTTCACGTATTGTTGATTTTACGCCAGAAACACTACTTTGTCAATGCTTAAAAGCAAACAATATGCAGGACGTCTCTTATCCCCATCTCTTATCCCCATCTCTTATCTCCATCTTTCATCACCCCATTGGCTCCCTGGTCCATACCTCTACCAGATCCTCCACCAAAAGCAGACCCAGAGGACCCAGTATAAAGCCAAAGAATCCAAACAGTTCCAGCCCCACATACACGGAAGCCAGGGTCTCAAGGGGCGACAGCCCCACCTGTCCGCCCATCATACGCACCTCCATGATCTGGCGGACAAAGTAGCATACCAGATACAGGACCGTGAGAATGACGGCCTGTTTCCAGTCTCCCATGAGCAGTTCCAGCACGGCCCATGGGATCAGAACAGTACCCGTGCCGAATATAGGCAGGGCGTCCAGTATGCCGATCCCAATACCGGCCATGATGTAATAAGGATTTTTGATCAGGAACATTCCCCCGATACACAGTCCGGTGGTTATGAACAGTATAATTCCCTGGCTCCTAAACCACGCCTTGCCTGTCTGTACCAGCCTTCCGCCTATGAGGTTAAACTCCTTTCTGAAGGTGGACTGATCCCTCCTCACCCTCAGATCCTCCATCTCCTGAAGACTTAAGATAGCTGCCAGGAACACCACCAGACTGACAATTGCCCCCTTTGCAAGGCAGCTGATAATGGACAGGGAATTGGTCATAAGAAAGGGCATGGCTGCAGCCTTTCCCGTGTCTACCAGATTATAAAGCATTTCCCCGGCCATGTCCGCCACACAGTCATACCGCAGTCCAAAGGCAGCCTCCACCCGGTGGCAGCTGCCTGTAAGCCATATGTCAAAGCGGTCGATCCACACAGGAAGCCGCATCATGAGCATTTTTCCCTCTGCACACAGCTTCACTGCTCCCAGATACAGTCCTGTTCCCAGGATAGATACCAATATGAGAAATTCCACGCCTCCGATCACTCCAATAGGCATGTGGTATCTCTTTCCCTTCACAGTAACCCTCATCCGGTATGCCAGGAAACGGGCGGACGGGCGAAGGAGCAATGCAAAAATATAACCCACGAAAAAAGGAGCCACGAGGGGCAGCAGGTATTTAAACCCGGCATACACCGCTCCCGTGGTTCCTGTTATGATTAATAATTTCTTCAGTTTCTTACCGGGCTTTTCCATGGACTCACCTGTTTCTGATTCGTACTTCCTTTGTACCCTCTTAGTATGAGCCGATGGTTGGAAAATATACCAGCCACTTTTTTCTAATATTCAATCAAAAGTAACTTCATTAAACCATGTATCCGCCCTTCATAGGGGACACTGCATGTTCAGAGAAGATCTTAAGCACACCCTTTGTATACTTAGGCGGCATTGGCTTCCAGGCTTTCTTTCTCTCTGCCAGGATCCGGCCGATCTCCTCCTTGGGAAGTTCCTCTCCCTTAACGCCAATGATCTCCAGTACCCGGGCCGGGATATCGATGCGGATCAGGTCATCCTCCTCCACCAGGGCAATGGGACCTCCCTGGGCTGCTTCCGGTGACACATGACCGATGGCCGGCCCCTTGGATGCGCCTGAGAACCGTCCGTCCGTGATCAGGGCAATGGTCTTGCCAAGTTCAGGGTCAGAGGAAATAGCCTCTGTGGTATAGAACATTTCCGGCATGCCGGAGCCCTTAGGTCCTTCATAGCGGATGAATACAGCATCCCCCGGCTTGATCCTCTTGGAAATAACAGCCTCAATGGCATCCTCCTCACAGTTAAAGGGCCTTGCCCTGAGAACTGCCTGGAACATTTCCTTTGGAACCGCAGAGTGTTTTACAACAGCCCCTTCCGGCGCAAGGTTGCCCCTTAATATGGCAACGGTCCCGTCTGCTCCAATGGGCTGGTCAAATGTACGGATCACATCCGTGCGCTTTAGCCCCCATTGCTCCAGGTATCCCTCACATTTATCATAAAAACCGTTGTTCTTCAGCTCTTCCAGGTTTTCTCCCAGGGTCTTGCCTGTTACGGTCATCACATCCAGGTGAAGCATGGATTTAATCTCCTCCATCACCGCAGGAACACCGCCTGCATAATAGAAGAACTGAGCCGGCCACTTTCCCGCGGGCCTGATATCCAGCAGATAGTGGGCGCCCCTGTGCATGCGGTCAAAGGTATCCCCATCTATCTCCAGGCCGAACTCGTGGGCAATAGCGGGAATGTGGAGCAGTGAGTTGGTGGAACCGGAAATAGCTGCGTGTACCATGATCGCATTCTCAAATGACTTCATAGTCACAATATCGCTGGCCTTAATGCCTTTTCGTGCCAGCTCCATCACCTGTACCCCTGCCTTATAAGCCATTTCCTTTAAGTCCCCACAGGTGGCCGGCATTAAAGCGGAGCCGGGAAGCATAAGGCCCAGGGCCTCTGCCGTCACCTGCATGGTGGAAGCAGTCCCCATAAATGAACAGGCGCCGCAGGAGGGACATGCATGGTGTTTGTAGTAAGTCAGTTTTTCCTCTGTGATCTCCCCTCTCTGGCACATGGCAGAGTAGGCGCCGATCTGTTCCAGGGTCAGCAGGTCCGGGCCTGCATCCATCACCCCTCCGGTGACAACAATGGATGGCATGTCCAGGCGGCCAAGCCCCATGAGACATGCGGGAACGGATTTATCACAGCTGGCAATAAACACACCGCCGTCAAAACCAGTGGACTTTCCATGTATTTCAATCATATTGGCGATCATATCCCGGTGTGCCAGGGAGTAGTTGATCCCATCATGCCCCTGGGAAATACCATCGCAGATATCCGTGGTAAAATACCGGGCGCCCTTTCCTCCGGCGTCAGCAATCCCTTTCAGTGCCTGGTTTACAAACTGGTCCAGATGAGCGCTTCCCGGATGGCTGTCTCCAAAGGTGCTCTCCACCATGATCTGCGGTTTATCCAGATCCTCAACCGTCCACCCCATTCCAATCTTTAATGGATCATTCTCAGGAGCAAGCGCTCTCACTTTCTGGCTGTTCAATTCCATGATCATACCTCCTCAGTATAATAATTCATCAGATGTTTTCTGGTTTTATAGTAGCATTATTCATTATTTTTTTCAAGTCATCAGACTACATTTCCATTTTTTCATTAAAATATGCCTATTTAGATTGTGCATTTTATACAAACCTCGTAACAGTTCAGGACGGCGTGAACAGTTACCAAACTTCCTTAGAATAAAAAACATCCACAGATAAACTCCCCATTGCCGGCCTTAAGCCGCTCTCAAGGTTTTATCCATAGATGTCATCAGACTGCTTTTTATCACAGCACGTATTTATTTACTGCTTCATCATGTCCTTTATCATATTCCTGTTAAATGTCATATGCATCATCATGGCCGACTTTGCTCCCATGGGATCCCTTTCCGCAATGGCATCGGTCACGGCCCGATGGGTCATGATGGTTTCCTGGGTCAGTTTTCTGTGAGTTACATTTACAAACATCATAACAGCCGTATCAATGATAGGTACCAGCTGTTCCACCACCATATTGCCGGAACACTTTGCCACCGCTGTGTGGAAAGCGATGTCCTCCTCAATATAGTTTTCCCCTGTTTCAATCTTTTGCTCAATGACGGCGCACAGTTCCCTGAGGCGTTCCACATCCCGGGCTGTTGCATTCATGGCAGCCATCTCCGCTATGCCTGGCTCTAATATCATTCGGACATTCACAAGATCCATGGCCAGGGCCATCTTATCCTCCACCGCCCCCAGCCCCAAAGGATCCAGATCCATGGGCGTGGTGCTGACCACGTAAGTACCGGAGCCTCTGCGCACCTCCAGGATTCCTCTTGATATAAGAAGCTTTACCGCTTCCCTGATCGTGCTTCTGCCAACCCCAAACTTTTCCCCCAGTTCAAACTCATTCGGCAGCTTGGCCCCTATGGCAATAGGGGTATTCAGTATGTACTGGTATATCTGTTCCTGAACCTGCTCCGCAAGCAGCTTGCTTTTTAAGTGAGACAGTTCTCCCATAACGTTATGTACCGGTGCAATTACTGCAGCAATCCTTTCCTAGAATATGTTTAAAAATTGTCCCCCGCCGGCTGTACGCCGCAATTTTACATATTCTAAATTCTCTCCAGACTATTGTACCAAAAATTACCCATTGGTACAAGTCCAACCACAATCACCCTCTTTCTATTTTTTCCTGTTGGTTGTATAATGAATGTAATTTATGCACATACAACGGACCGGCCAATGGGCTGTATGTATCAGGCCCTATGATAATGAGGAGAGGCAATTATGTCTGCTGACAATCTGATGAATCTGCTAAATGCGCTGACTGAGACAAGCGTTTATGTCATCGATGAAAGGAACCACCAGCTGCTGTATTTTAACCGGCGATGTAAGGATACCGGGCGCGGGAAAGCTGCCCTTGGAATGAGGTGCAATGAGGTATGGCCCGAGGTATGCGCCAATTGTCCCCTGGATGCCCTGAAGGACGGTCCGTCCAGCCATATTGTATGTTACGACCCCCTGCTGGGATCCACGGTAGATGTTACTGCCAACCGGATCGCATGGGATGGCCGTATCCCCGCCGTGGTGGTGACCGCCACGCCCCACCGCCTTAACTTTGAGGAGGAACAGGGCGTCCATAAGATAAGGCAGATGTATGCCCAAAGCCTTGTGACCGTCTTTGACGAGTGCATCATTGCCAACCTGACCGCGGACTATTATGTAAACTGCCAAAAGGACGCTATGTGGAGCCATATTCCGGAACAGGGGAATTTTGGCGCCGAAAACAGAAAATATGCCCAGAAAACCCTGCATCCCGATGATCTGGAGGCGTTTAACCAGGCGTTTTCCCGGGAAGCAATGATTAAGTTATTCGGGGAAGGAAAAAGACATATTACAAGACGGCTGCGCCGCATACTCAGTGACGGGACCTACCACATGGTAGAATTCTCAGCCGCTCTCCTTGATTCAAAGGAGGACCGGCAGGAGAACCGGGACATTTGGTGTGTCCTGGTCTTCCGGGACATACAGGACGAATTTTTGCTGGAAATACAGCGGAATCTTGAAGTCAGCCAGCTGGCCACAGCTGCCCGGGCTGCCTATCATATGCTGATCGCTGTGAACCTGACCCAGAATACATATAAAATGCTGGAGTACAACCGTTTTCCGGTAAAGCGCCCCGGCAGCCACGGTTGCTTTGATGATCTGATCCAATCTGAATGTGCCACGGTCCATCCGGATTACCGCCAGGAATTCCTGGACAAATTCCTGCGAAGCCATCTGACCCGGACCTTTCTTCAGGGCGAACGCATTGTCTCCATGAAAGTCCCCCATCTGGGTGAGGACGGAATCTATCACTGGAATTTCACCCAGGTAGTGCGGGTGATCAGTCCTTATACGGACGACATCATTGAAATCACTCTTTCCAGGAATATTGATGATGAACGCCGTATGCAGGAGGAAGCCCTGGAAAAAGAGCGTCAGGCCAAACAGCTTCTGGAGGAGGCCCTGGAAAAGGCAAAAAAAGCCAGCCAGGCCAAAAGCGACTTCCTGTCTAAGATGAGCCACGACATCCGCACCCCCATGAACGCAATTGTAGGAATGACCGAGCTGGCCCGCCTCCATGTGGATGAGGAAGAAAAGATACGGGATTACCTTGAAAAAATAGCCAGCTCCGGAGCCCATCTTCTCAGCCTGATCAATGAGGTGCTGGACGTGAGCAAGATTGAAAGCGGCGCCGCGGAACTTGCGGAACGTGAACTTGACCTGAGAAGCCTTGTGATGAATGCGGTGGAAATCGTGCGCATTCCCATGGACAACAAACATCAGACCCTGTCCGTCCATATAGATAAAGAACTTTATCCCCATGTAACAGGGGATGAGATGCGCCTCAAACAGGTACTGGTCAATATCCTTGAAAATGCCTCCAAATACACAGGGGAAAACGGCAGAATCTCCATTTCCCTAAGTGAGATCAAGCCTTTGGACCAGCACGCGGGAACCTACCGCTTTGTTATTGAGGACACGGGCAGCGGAATGAAACCCGAGTATTTAAAGCATATCTTTGAACCCTTCAGCCGGGCGGATGACAGCAGGACCAGTAAAATTCCCGGAACCGGGCTGGGGATGACCATTGTAAAGAATATCATCTCCATGATGGGCGGAGAGATTTCAGTGGAAAGCGAATATGGAAAAGGATCACGATTTATCATAACACTTTACCTGGCCAAATGCGGTACAGGCTATTCCCTGACCCGGAAAAAGGAAATTCCCCCCGTGGAATCCTTCCCTGAATTCCGTGTGCTTTTGGTGGAAGATAATGAGATCAACCGCCAGATCGCGACAGAGATGCTGGAAATGCTGGGCGCCACCGTGGAAATTGCTGTGAACGGGCGCCAGGCCGTGGATGCCGTGTGTTCCCACCCCGCCCTGTACTACGATATCGTGTTCATGGACATACAAATGCCTGTACTGAACGGCTATGATGCCGCCAGGGAGATCCGCAGTTCAGGAATGGAACGCATCAATGAACTCCCCATTATCGCCATGACAGCGGACGCATTTGCCGAGGATGCAAATCGGGCCCATCTGGCCGGTATGGACGGTCATCTGGCCAAGCCTGTTTCCATCGACCAGCTGAAGCAGGCCCTTTCCAGATGTCTTGTTTGGAAGCGGGAAAACCGGGTACAGTAGCTGCACTAACATATTCCGGGGAGATACGCAGGCGTATGCGGGAGATTTCTGCATGTTGAGGGATTCTGTTTTCTTTATTTCAGCCAGGTCACTGACAGGACAAACATTACCTCGGCGCCGCATAGAGGCTGGCAGCCTCTATGGCTGCCTAATTATATGAAAGATTCTAGTCCTCCTTCATACGGCGGAAAACTCCATGACATCAGAAATAGTGTCCAGCTTTTAACAGCAATTACATCATCCATTCTAGCGAACCGAACTTCTGTCATCAAAATATGGCTGTAAAATTATAACATACCCTCCGCGGACAAGGAGACACACGGTTTTGCACCACAGATTTGTGACTGCGGCATTACTGTCACCCGGCGTACATCCATACGCCCCTTCCAGTGCCTTGCAAAATCACAGACCCGTTGCGTGAGTGCCCCTGTCCACTGAGGGTGGTTATTTATGATGATTTATGATATTAAACAATAGTCTCAATGTTTATCCCTATATCTACTGGTAAATCCTTCTCTAATATTGCTTTATAGTAAATTGTAGCCAACTTTGTAGCCCGTTTGTCAATCATCTCATCATTCCATTTGGGATTGCTATTAATAAATTTAGCCACCCATGGGTATTTCGACTGTTCATAAAAAGGAATTTTATCTGCATAACATCTATTTCCTGCATCACTATTTATTTTTCCCTCCAAGAGAATCAAGTTTCCTATGTTTAGCGCATGCCCCTCTGTAGTCTCAGGAAGAATATGTTCAATACTTCCATCATCTTCAAAGGCTTCTTTACCGCCAAAGTGCGAATTCAATTTATAAATTGCATACTTGGTCTTTATATTTAATGGACTGTCTCTTTTTACAAAAAGCAACTCCTTAAAACGAATAGCAAATAAATCATAACTTGGATATAATTTATCAAGTGGTTCTATTAACTTTCGTTGTACAATGGCACTTGTTTCTGATTTATCCGTACTCTTTCTTAGAGCAATAGCAAAACGAGAATAAATCGATTCCAAATTATTAGTTCTTAATGAACAAATAGCAGTGAAAGCAAAGTGAAAATTCTCCATTGCTAAAACAGCTTTTTTAAACTGGTCCGAAGATATTATTTCACGCTCTTTTACATCATATAGTGCAAGAAGTGCTATTCTTGTCTGTACAATATTAAACGTTTTATTCATGGCATTCAACGATTGTATTAACCAGAAATATTCTTTGCGATTATTGTAATCCTCTCGTTTTGGATTTACTATTTTCATATAGTTTCTAGCATTTAGGCGGAGATCCTCTAGAAATTGCTGATAAACACTTTCATTTTTATTAATTATTTTTATAAAATTATCGTAAAGTGCAGTAGCATTACACCTTTGATACTTAGATATCCAGTAATGCCTAAAAAAAGTAGCCAGCCCTACGGTCTCGTCTCCAGTATTTAAAATACTCTTGATTTCTCCCCAACACTCTTCTGCAAATGTTCCTATAACACCATCCCGTAACTCCTCGAAAATTTTATTTTTTATCAAGTCAATATACACCAGTCTTTTTCCTTTTGCATTTAAAATTGCAAAAATTCTGTTTGCTTGGTCTTTATCTACAGCGGCGATTGATATAAAAGTACAGTCAAGAACCTGATCACGTAATGCCTTCAAAATATCCGCATGTGAAAAGGTTTTAACAGTATCTTCTCCTATTCTCTTTTTTAACACTTTCTTTAACATATCTTCGGATGTCTGCTGCCAAAAATATTCATAAGTTTCTTTTATACAATTTTCTTCTTCGCTGCTAGGCTCCTCAACAACCTTCTTCTCTCTATCCTGTATAAAGTACAAAAAATATGGATAACTGCTACGGCTTTGCAATACACGCACATCCGTTCCATTATCATCAGCTGTCATAATATAATTAAATAATTGTTTACTGAGCGTATCCTCTCCCATTTCACGAAACCTGTCTGATAATGCTGAGAATAATATTGTTATAGTTGTTAATCTCTGTTGACCATCCACAACCTCTATTGGTTTGTCTGGTTTTTCAGCAAAATTCCCAATAAAAAGCATTGTACCTAAAAAGTACTGATCATCACTTATCTTCCCATTAGAAACAATTAAATTGTTCATCATATCTACAAAAAATTCTTGATAATTTTTTTTATCCCATGAATATTCTCTCTGGAATCGAGGAATAACAAACTGACAACCTGATTTTAACAAACTGCGAATATTCTTTTCATCTGGTTTAAAATTCACTGCCAGCACCTCCAGTACAAAAGTATTTCTGTTCTTATCATAGACATTTTATCTTTTAGTTCATCCCTACACAAATTTATGCTGAATTAGATATACTCATAATTTAAAGATACGATATTTTAAAACAGCCCTAAAACGCTACATATTACTAGTTACAATAAATATTTGTATGCTGAATAAATTTTTCATTATTATAAAATCAACAGGTAATCTCCATAGACTACCTGTCATATAACATAATCAACATACTTTTACTCCCACTCCAGACAGACAGTATGCTATATAAGTGAAAATCATTGATTTTAAGGCATTTGCAGGAACTATTAACCAGTAAAATTTATATGAAACCAAATAAAAAATGCAATAAAAATGTAACCGAAGTACAGTCAGATTGATATAGTAAACCTATAAAATCTCAATATGTCCCCTGATAGACGTTCAGCAGTGAGCGTCTATTTTTTTACTCCAAAACCAGAAAGGACGTGATACTACGAAGAAATCACCGCCGCCGGAGCGTTCCCCTCCTCTCCCAGACTGAATCACGAAAACCACTATCAAATACAACATTCAGAAAGGACAGGTAAATCTATATGGAATTAAAATTCGTTATCCCCAACATGGAGAAGACATTCGGCAACTTGGAGTTTGCCGGAGAAGACAAAACAGAGCAGCGGAGAATCAACGGACGCATGGCGGTACTCTCTCGCGGCTTCAACCTTTATTCAGACGTACAGAGGGCAGATGATATTGTGGTTATCCTCCCTGCCGAAGCCGGAGAGAAACATTTTGACTTTGAGGAACGTGTGAAGCTCGTCAATCCCCGTATCACCGCAGAGGGCTATAAAATCGGCACAAGGGGCTTCACCAACTACATTTTACACGCTGACGATATGGTAAAAGTGTAAGGAAAAGGAGGACATCAGACTATGAGATTAGCAAACGGAATCGTGATTGACAAGGAAGCAACATTCGGGACATTGAAATTTTCTGCCCTCCGCCGGGAGGTTCACATCCAGAATGAGGACGGAACTGTGTCGGAAGAAATCAAGGAACGCACCTATGATTTAAAATCCAGAGGGCAGGGGCGTATGATTCAGGTTTCCATCCCTGCCAGCGTGCCGTTAAAGGAGTTCGACTACAACGCAGAAGTGGAAATCATCCATCCGGTGGCGGACACCGTGGCAACGGCTACCTTTCAGGGAGCGGATGTGGACTGGTACATTAAGGCAGAGGATATTATCCTGAAAAAAGGTGTTGCTATGAATCTACAACCGCCAAAGAAAGACCATCCGGCAGAGAAATAAGTCTATGAAATCTATCGCCGGATATGATGAGTATGAGCAGGACTTCCAGCTCCTTGCACTGCCGGAGTACCGCTGGATGGCGGAACAGCTTCTGATAGAAGCATTTGAGGACTACCAGCCCAAGGAGCCATTTCACGTTTACCTGCCGGACTGTTTATGCGGTGAGCCGTCCGGTTATACTTTTTTCTTTGAAGCCTGTACAGAGGGCAGAGGACACTCCCTGCTCTACACGGGCTTTTATTAAAATACTCCCCGGAGAAAGGAGGAATTTCGCCATGAAGCCGTTCCGTTCCCGTGGCAGGCGTATCCGCCCCACGGATAAAGACCTTGTGTTCCATACCGCCCTTGCCGCCTTGCTCCCTGTCTTCCTGCTAATTGTCCTGCTGTTTCATGCAGGGCAGCTTCGCCGGATAGACTGGCAGCATACTTCCCTCTCCCAGATGGTGCAGGGAATAAACCTCCCCTATCTGCTGTTCAGTTTGGGGATAGCCGGGCTTCTCTGTCTGGGGACTGCCTGTGCCAGTTACCATTATTGCAGGGATGGGATAAAACAACTCATCCACCGCCAAAAGCTGGCAAGGATGATACTGGAAAATAAGTGGTATGAAGTGGAGCAGGTACAGGCAGACGGCTTTTTCAAGGACCTGTCTTCCAGCCGTTCCAAAGAGAAGATTACCTGCTTTCCCAAAGTCTACTACCAGCTTAAAAACGGGCTGATTCACATCCGGGCGGAAATCACGCTGGGGAAATACCAGGAGCAGCTCTTAAACCTGGAAAAAAAGCTGGAAAGCGGCCTGTACTGTGAACTGACGGGCAAGGAATTAAAGGATTCCTATGTGGAGTACACCCTGCTCTATGATACCATTGCAGGCCGTATCTCCATTGAGGACGTACAGGCAAAAGACGGCAAGCTCCGGCTCATGAAAAATGTCTGGTGGGAGTATGACAAGCTCCCCCATATGCTCATTGCCGGAGGAACCGGCGGCGGAAAGACCTACTTCATCCTGACCCTCATTGAAGCCCTGCTCCGCACTAACGCTGCCCTGTTCGTGTTAGACCCAAAGAACGCCGACCTTGCGGATTTACAGGCGGTCATGCCTGATGTGTACTACAAAAAGGAGGATATGCTCGCCTGCATTGACCGCTTCTATGGAGAAATGATGAAACGCAGCGAAGACATGAAGCTTATGGAGAATTACAGGACAGGGGAAAACTACGCTTACTTAGGGCTTCCGGCACATTTCCTTATCTTTGATGAATATGTGGCATTTATGGAAATGCTCGGCACAAAGGAAAACGCCGCTGTCCTCAACAAGTTAAAACAAATCGTCATGCTCGGGCGGCAGGCTGGTTTCTTCCTGATTCTCGCCTGCCAGCGTCCAGACGCAAAGTATCTGGGGGACGGAATCCGTGACCAGTTCAATTTCCGTGTGGCTCTGGAGCGGATGTCGGAAATGGGCTATGGGATGATGTTCGGGGAAACCACAAAGGATTTCTTCCTAAAGCAGATAAAAGGGCGTGGCTATGTGGATGTGGGAACCAGCGTTATCTCAGAGTTTTACACGCCCCTTGTGCCAAAAGGACACGATTTCCTCAAAGAAATAAAAAAACTTACAGACAGCAGGCAGGGAGTGCAGGCGGCGTGCGAAGCAAAAGCCGCAGAAACGGACTGACCTGCTGTGGCTGGTGTGCCGTAAGGCACGCCAGCATGAACCCCTCGTATCTAACAGAGGGGTACAAATCGACAGGCAACAACCAAACAACAGGGCAGAATCCCACGGTACACAAGGGATTTTCCCATATCCGGCGTGTGTCAACAAGGCTATGAAAGTTGACATACGCTTTTTTAGACAGGAGGGATTTTCACTGAATGAAGAAACATGGGTACGGGAAATCAAAGAAAAACGGGAAATTTACGGTATCTCACAACAGAAACTTGCGTTAGCTGCCGGAATCACCCGTCCGTATCTGAGCGATATTGAAACGGGCAAGGCTCACCCATCCGAAGCATTACAGGAAGCCATCATGGAAGCTCTGGAACGCTTCAATCCAGACGCTCCTCTTGAACTGCTCTTTGACTATGTGCGGATTCGCTTCCCCACTACGGATGTGAAGCATATCGTGGAAGACGTACTGCGGCTAAAGCTGCCTTGCTTTATCCATGAAGACTACGGCTTCTACTCTTACACGGAGCATTACTATCTGGGTGATGTTTTCGTTCTGGTATCGCCGGAACTGGAAAAAGGGGTGCTGCTGGAACTGAAAGGGCGTGGCTGCCGCCAGTTTGAAAGCTATCTGCTGGCGCAGGAACGGAGCTGGTATGAATTTTTCATGGATGTTCTCATGGAAGACGGCGTGATGAAGCGGCTTGACCTTGCCATCAATGACAAAACGGGAATCCTGAACATTCCCCATCTGACAGAGAAGTGCCGGAATGAGGAATGTATCTCGGTCTTCCGCAGCTTCAAAAGCTACCGCAGCGGTGAACTGGTACGGCGTGGGGAAAAAGAATGTATGGGGAACACCCTGTATATCGGTTCCCTCCAAAGTGAGGTGCACTTCTGCATTTATGAAAAGGACTATGAGCAGTACAAGAAGCATGATATTCCCATTGCAGACGCAGAGGTAAAGAACCGTTTTGAAATCCGGCTGAAAAATGAACGTGCCTTTTACGCCATCCGTGACCTGTTAGAACATGACAATCCAGAACGGACAGCCTTTCAAATCATCAACCGCTATGTCCGTTTTGTGGACAGGGACGATACGAAGCCCCGTTCGGACTGGCGTATCAATGAGGAATGGGCGTGGTTCATAGGGGAACGCAGGGGAAGCCTGAAACTGACAACGAAACCGGAACCCTATTCCTTTGAACGCACCCTGCACTGGCTCTCCCATCAGGTAGCACCCACGTTAAAGTTGGCTCTCCGTCTGGATAAGATGAACCACACCCAGATTGTCCATGACATCATCACCCATGCAAAACTGACGGAAAAGCACGAAAAAATCCTAAAGCAGCAAGCCGCCGCTGCAAAGGAGGTGGTGCTTTAACGGCGTCAATCTTAGAACTTAAGGAATCTTACAGGGTAGAAAGGAGCTTTTATGAATTTCGGACAGAATCTTTACAACTGGTTTTTATCCAATGCCCAGTCCCTTGTGCTGCTGGCAATCGTGGTGATTGGACTGTACCTCGGATTTAAGAGGGAATTTTCCAAACTTATCGGCTTTCTGGTGGTTTCCCTTGTAGCGGTCGGTCTGGTCTTCAACGCGGAGGGCGTAAAGGACATCTTACTGGAACTGTTCAATAAGATTATCGGTGCATAGAAAAAAACATATCACACTTCCGTTATGGAGCAAGCTCTGATTGCTTCATGGCGGAAGTCCACTAGGGGCTTGGGGAGCGTAACTCCCCAAACAACCTAACAGAGAAAGGATGTGTTACCGATTGAAGAAATGAGAATCTACATCCTGAACACCACACGGTTTTACCATGAAGATTTTGAGGAATATCCGGGGGCTTGGTTTTCCTGTCCCGTGGATTTTGAGGAAGTCAGGGAACGTCTTGGGGTTCAGAATGAGGAAGAAATTGAAATTGAAGATTATGAGCTGCCGTTTCCATTGGAGGGCAGCACAAGGCTCTGGGAAATCAACGCCCTTTGCCGGATAGTACAGGAAATGCAGGGAACGCCCCTCTATTATGAAATGGATGTGATACAAAAGCGGTGGTTCCATAGCTTTACGGAATTTATCGACAACAAAGACCACATACGCTGCTATCCAGTGCAGGACGGGGAATCCCTCGCCCGTTATCTGGTGCAGGAAACGCAGATATTTGGGGAAGTACATCCAGACCTGATGAACCATATTGATTATACTGCCATTGGTCGGAAACTGGAAACCAGCGAAAACTACCTGTTTACGGACAATGGTATCTTTTCTTACCGCTAAAGGGAGGTGGAAGAACTTGGAGGAAATGCGGATTTACATTGCCAACTTAGGAAAATACAATGAGGGCGAACTGGTAGGGGCATGGTTCACGCCGCCTGTGGATTTTGAGGAAGTTAGGGAACGTATCGGCTTGAATGATGAGTATGAGGAATACGCCATCCATGATTATGAGCTGCCCTTTGCGATTGATGAATACACCCCCATTGAGGAAGTCAACCGCCTGTGTGAAATGGTGGAGGACTTACCGGAATATATTCAGGAAGAACTATCAGAACTGCAATCCTATTTTGGCAGTATCGAAGAACTCTGTGAGCATGAGGACGATATTATCTTCCATTCCGGCTGTGACGATATGGCGGACGTGGCTCGCTACTATCTGGAAGAAACCGGACAGCTTGGGGAACTTACGGCACACTTACAAAACTATATCGACTATGAAGCCTATGGGCGTGACATGGAATTGGAGGGAACTTTTATCGTCACGAACCACGGCGTATATGAAATCTTACGGTAAACCCGTCTGTATCTCCTTTGGGAAGTGCAGGCGGCTTTTTTATTCAGGGGCGGCTTTTGCTGCCCCATCTTTTAGAAAGGACAGACAACATGAAGAAAATACGAAGCTATACCAGTATCTGGTCGGTGGAAAAGATACTCTATTCCATCAATGATTTTAAGCTTCCATTCCCCATCACGTTCACACAGATGGCGTGGTTCGTGATATCGGTGTTTGCGGTTATGCTCTTGGGGAACCTCCCTCCCCTTTCGTTCATTGGCGGGGCATTTTTAAAATATTTCGGCGTACCCTTTGCCCTCACTTGGTTCATGTGCCAGAAGACCTTTGACGGGAAGAAGCCTTACGGCTTCCTGAAATCCGTACTGGCATATCTGGTACGCCCGAAACTGACGTATGCAGGAAAGCCCGTGAAGCTGGAAAAGGAATATCCGGCACAGCCCATCACGGCAGTTAGGAGTGATATTTATGGCATATCCGATTAAGTATATCGAAAATAACCTTGTGTTCAACCATGACGGGGAGTGCTTCGCTTACTATGAGCTGCTTCCCTACAACTATTCCTTTTTAAGCCCCGAACAGAAATATCAGGTACACGATTCCTTCCGGCAGCTTATCGCCCAGAACAGGGACGGGAAGATTCACGCCCTGCAAATCAGCACTGAATCCAGCATACGGGCGGCACAGGAACGCTCCAAACAGGAAGTGACGGGCAAGTTAAAGGACGTTGCCTGTGCAAAGATTGACGCACAGACCGAAGCCCTGATTTCCATGATAGGGGAAAATCAGGTGGACTACCGCTTTTTTATCGGCTTTAAGCTGCTTGTCAATGAGCAGGAAGTCACCATGAAGCAGTTCCGCAGGGAAGCAAAGACCGCCGTTTCCGATTTCCTCCATGAAGTCAACCACAAACTCATGGGGGATTTTGTTTCCATGAGCAATGAGGAAATCTGGCGGTTTCAGAAGATGGAAAAACTGCTGGAAAATAAAATCTCACGCCGCTTTAAAGTCCGGCGGCTTGACAAGGACGATTTTGGTTATCTGATTGAGCATTTATACGGGCAGACTGGAACCGCCTATGAAGATTATGAGTATTACCTGCCGAAGAAGCGGTTTCAGGAGGAAACGCTGGTGAAATACTATGACCTCATCAAACCCACCCGTTGTCTGATAGAGGAAAACCAGCGGTATCTGAAAATCGAACAGGAAGATGGGACGGTCTATGCCGCCTACTTCACCATCAACAGCATTGTGGGGGAACTGGACTTTCCATCCTCGGAAATCTTTTACTATCAACAGCAGCAATTCACCTTTCCCATTGATACCTCTATGAATGTGGAGATTGTCACAAATCGGAAAGCCCTCTCCACGGTGCGGAACAAGAAAAAAGAGCTGAAAGATTTGGATAACCACGCATGGCAGAATGACAGCGAAACCAGTACAAACGTGGTGGACGCTCTGGACAGCGTAAATGAGCTGGAATCCACCTTAGACCAGAGCAAGGAATCCATGTATAAGCTGTCCTATGTGGTGCGTGTGACGGCTCCCGACTTGGAAGAACTGAAACGCCGTTGCAATGAGGTAAAAGATTTTTATGACGATTTGAACGTGAAGCTGGTCCGCCCCTTTGGGGATATGCTGGGGCTGCATGGGGAATTTCTCCCTGCCAGCAAACGGTATATGAACGATTACATCCAGTATGTCACCAGTGACTTCCTCGCGGGTCTAGGCTTTGGTGCAACCCAGATGTTGGGGGAACCGGAGGGCATTTATATCGGGTATAGCCTTGATACGGGAAGAAACGTGTACTTAAAGCCTGCCCTTGCCAGTCAGGGTGTGAAAGGCTCTGTCACCAATGCCCTTGCTGCCGCTTTTGTCGGCTCCCTCGGCGGTGGAAAATCATTCAGCAACAACATGATTGTCTACTACTGTGTATTGTTTGGGGCACAGGCTCTTATCGTTGACCCGAAAGCGGGTGCGAAACGTTCCTGCTTGAAAAGAGTAGGCACAGCACTTCATTAAATCAATATTTAATGTGTGTTGGAGAACTAAACACACGAATAGTCGAATGACGGGGTAACGCCCTGAAAGGCTACTTTAATACTCCGACTGGCAGAAACTTGAGTAAACAAGGCTCTGTCAGAAGCTCGGTGAAGTCGGCAGACAGACACCGTAACAGATAATGCTGACGAAAGATTCCCAGAGGTGGGCGTTGTGTCTTATATGCCGGAAGTCTATAAAATATCTATGGTTAGAATGTAGATGAGAGGTCTACTGACGAATCCTTGAATGTACAGGTCTATATCGGGGCTGGATAGAAATGTCCAGTGACACAAATAGTGTCGCTACTGTGGGTGAGTAAGACTCTGCATTTATGAAAATCCATATAACGTTAAAGGCGTTATCAAGGTAGCAGGCTTATAGAGGAAACCTAAGGATATATGTACAGATAGTGTGTTTGGAACGTTGAAAGCTGACAACATGGAGATTTTACTGTCTGTGAAGTGTTCACATCAGAAAGTTATTGTGAGATTAGCAATGATATAAGGTGTGTTAATGTCAGTGAGAGTGGTGGCACAGTACCTATGAAACCGTGATAACAAGCGGTGGAGGGATAGCCACTAGTCATATGAAGAATAGAATTACTAAGAAAAATGGTATGGGTTCGAGTAAGACTAAGAGATGTACTTGCTCCTGCAAACAAGGAGGGTACAGACCATGCTAAAGAAAAACAAGCTCCGCTATAACGAGTATTATGATATGCAACATATTTATGACGAGTTATACGCACAGAGCAAGAACGGTAATAACTTTTATAAGTTACTTGAAATTATTGGTTCGGAACAAAATATTTGTTTAGCTTACCGTAATCTGAAATCAAACAGTGGAAGTAAAACGGCTGGAACGGACGGAATGACGATAGATGATATAAAACGATTCAGTAATGCTGAGATTGTCGCTACCGTTCGGGAAAGTCTTAACGACTACCGCCCGAAATCAGTCAGACGTGTTTTCATTCCCAAAGCTGGGAGCGATAAAATGCGTCCATTGGGGATTCCGTGTATCTGGGACAGGCTGGTACAACAATGTATCCTGCAAGTCCTAGAGCCGATATGCGAACCAAAGTTCCATAATCATTCCTATGGATTCCGTGCGAATCGAAGTGCCCACCATGCAGTCAGCAGAGTAACGACACTGATAAATTTATCAAAATATCATTACTGTGTTGACGTAGACATTAAAGGATTTTTCGATAATGTCAATCATGGAAAACTATTAAAACAAATCTGGACACTTGGTATTCGGGATAAAAGATTGATTTGCATTATCAGCAAAATGCTGAAAGCTGAAATTGACGGCGAGGGTGTCCCAGAAAAAGGAACACCACAAGGCGGTCTGTTAAGTCCACTGCTCTCCCTCATAGTCCTTAATGAATTAGACTGGTGGGTAAGCAGTCAGTGGGAAACATTCCAGCCGAAGAACCGCAGTAAAAATGGGTGGCTTCAATACGCAAAGAAATATACCAAACTGAAAAGCGGTTTTATTGTACGTTACGCTGATGATTTTAAAATCATGTGTTCAACCTATGGAGAAGCACAAAGATTTTACCACAGTACCGTAGATTTTCTTAATAAAAGACTGAAATTAGAAATCAGTCCAGAGAAATCAAAGGTAGTAAATCTGAAGAAAAATTCATCAGATTTTCTGGGGTTCAAAATCAAAGTCATTCCAAAAGGAAGAACGAAACACGGTTATGTTGCCAAAACAGATATGAACCAAAAAGCATTAAAGAAAGCGAAAACAAATCTAAAGTTAAAGGTAAAAGATATAGCCAGACATACGACTGGCTTCAATATCAGCAGATATAATCTGACAGTTATCGGTATGCAGAATTACTACTGCATAGCAACTAACGTATATAACAACCTGACAGAAGTAAGTTACGCTCTCTTACCGACCATACGAATCCGTTTAAGGAACATTGCAAAATCAGTTCCATTTGAAAGTACAAGTTCAGAATTTCAGAGCAGGACAAAAGGAATCAGACCAAAAACAAAAATAGTGATGATTGCGGATAATCCGCTATTGCCGATTCAAGGAGTACAACACAAAAATCCTATGAATTTCTCGCAAGATATTTGTAATTTTACAAAGCAAGGGAGAAACAAGGTGCATGAGGACGTTGTAGTTGTAACAAAAGAAGAAATCCGAGCGTTGTTGGAAAATGAAAACCCTGCCGATAGCGTAGAGTTTAACGACAATCGTATTTCGGCATATATCGCACAACAAGGCAACTGCTATGTAATGAATCGTCGAGGAACTCCGTCCACTCTGATATGTATTCACAAATCAGACAAAGGAGATAACCTTGACAGATATTCTAATCTGGCATTTGTGGAAATTCCCATTGCAAAGGCAATCCTAACAGAATCAGCAGATGAAGCAAAATCACTGTTAAAAGGTTATGTTCTTAATAGTCAGCAGAAGAAAAAACTGAACAGAATACGGACGAATTACGGATACCAGACAATAACTGGGAAATAACTTATAAATCTATTTGGATATGATGGAACGCCGTATGAAGCGAAAGTTTCATGTACGGTGTGAAGCGGGGGAAAACTTGGAGATAACATCAAAAAGTTACCTATCGCTATAACGGGGACGCTGGAAGGAAACCCTGCCGGAAATCGCCCATGAAATCAATATCGTAAACCTGACTTCGGAGGAACAGAACAGGGGCTTACTCGACCCGTATGTGATTATGGAGAACCCAAAGGATTCCGAATCACTGGCAATTGACATCCTGACCTTTTTAACGGGAATTTCCAGCCGTGACGGGGAGAAGTTCCCTGTTCTTCGGAAAGCCATCCGTGCGGTGACAAACAGCGAAGAACGGGGGCTTTTAAAGGTGATTGAGGAACTTCGGGCGGAGGGGACCACCATCAGCACCAGCATAGCCGACCATATCGAATCCTTTACGGACTATGACTTTGCACACCTGCTCTTTTCGGATGGGGATGTCACACAGTCCATCAGCCTTGAAAAGCAGCTCAACATCATTCAGGTGGCGGATTTGGTGCTGCCGGATAAGGAAACCTCGTTTGAAGAATACACCACAATGGAGCTGCTTTCCGTGGCAATGCTCATTGTTATCAGTACCTTTGCCCTCGACTTCATCCACACCGACCGCAGCGTGTTTAAGATTGTGGATTTGGATGAAGCATGGAGCTTCTTGCAGGTGGCACAGGGCAAGACCCTTTCCATGAAGCTGGTCCGTGCCGGACGTGCCATGAACGCAGGTGTTTACTTTGTGACCCAGAACACGGACGATTTGCTGGATGAAAAACTGAAAAACAATCTGGGCTTGAAGTTTGCGTTCCGTTCCACGGACATCAACGAAATCAGGAAGACCCTCACCTTTTTCGGGGTGGATTCCGAAGATGAAAACAACCAGAAACGGCTCCGTGACTTAGAAAACGGACAGTGCCTTATCAGTGATTTGTACGGGCGTGTAGGAGTGATACAGTTCCACCCTATCTTTGAAGACCTGTTCCATGCCTTTGACACCAGACCGCCCGTAAGAAAAGAGGTGGAGGAATGAAGATAAGAAAGCCCATCCAGCAGGGGACAGCCCTTGTCCCTTGCCGGACAAAGGGACAAAACTCTTTAAAAAAAATCGGGAGTATAGCAGGAAAAGTGCTGCTGGCACTCCTGCTCATCCTCCTGCTGCTGGCAGTCTCCGGTACTGCCGCCCACGCTGCCGGACTGGTGGATGATACGGTGGACGCTGCCAACGAATACAGCAAATATCCTCTGGACAACTACCAGCTTGATTTTTATGTGGACAGTGGATGGGACTGGCTCCCGTGGAACTGGCTGGACGGTATCGGAAAACAGGTAATGTACGGGCTGTATGCCATCACAAATTTTATCTGGGCCATCAGCCTGTACCTTTCCAACGCCACGGGGTATTTGATTCAGGAAGCCTACTCACTGGACTTTATTTCCTCTACGGCGGATTCCATTGGGAAAAATATGCAGACCCTTGCAGGCGTTACCACAGGCGGCTTATCCTCGAAGGGATTTTATATCGGGTTCCTGCTGATTCTCATTCTGGTGGTGGGGATTTACGTTGCCTACACAGGGCTTATCAAACGGGAAACTACAAAAGCCATCCATGCCGTTGTCAATTTTGTGGTAGTGTTCGTGCTGTCCTCTGCCTTTATCGCCTACGCTCCTGATTATATCGGGAAAATCAATGAATTTTCCGCAGACATCAGCAATGCCAGCCTGACCCTTGGCACAAAGATTGTGCTGCCCAACTCGGAAAGTCAGGGAAAAGACAGCGTGGATTTGATACGGGACAGCCTGTTTTCCATTCAGGTAAAGCAGCCGTGGCTCCTGCTGCAATACGGCAATTCGGATGTGGAAAGCATTGGAGCAGACCGTGTGGAAAGCCTGCTTTCAACCAGTCCAAATGAAAACAACGGGCAGGACAGGGAAGAAATCGTGGTGGAGGAAATCGAAGACAGGGAAAACACCAACCTTACCATCACAAAGACCATCAACCGATTGGGAACCGTCTTCTTCCTGTTCATGTTCAATATCGGTATCTCTGTTTTTGTATTCCTGCTCACGGGGATAATGATTTTCTCACAGGTGCTTTTTATCATCTACGCCATGTTCCTGCCTGTGAGCTTTCTCCTTAGCATGGTTCCCTCTTTTGAGGGGATGTCAAAACGTGCCATCACGAAACTGTTCAACACCATCCTTACCAGAGCCGGAATCACCCTGATTATCACGGTAGCGTTCAGTATTTCCACCATGCTCTACAACCTGTCTGGGGAATATCCGTTCTTCCTGACGGCGTTCTTGCAGATAGTGACCTTTGCCGGAATTTATTTCAAGCTAGGGGATTTGATGGGGATGTTCTCCTTACAGAGTGGCGATTCCCAAAGCATGGGAAGCCGTATCATGCGAAGACCCCGTATGCTCATGCACGCCCATATGCACCGTTTACAGCATAAGTTAGGGCGTTCTGTGGCGGCTCTTGGGGCTGGAACGGCTGCATACCATGCAGGAAAGCAGGCTGGCTCAGACCAGAGAAATGCTTCCAACTCCGGCTCTTCCAAACGTACACAGGCAGACCACACCCGACCAAATGGACAGGCAGCACCGGAAAAGAAATCCGCATGGAAACGGGCTGGTTCTGCTGTGGGTGCGGTGGCAGATACCAAAGATAAAATAGCCGATACTACTGGACAGCTTCGGGAGCAGGCAAAGGATTTGCCCGTCAATGCAAAGTACGCCCTTTACCACGGGAAAAAACAGGTGTCAGAGGGAGTACGGGATTTTACTTCCAGTGTGACCCAGACCCGAACTGCCAGAGCTGAACAGCGGAACGCACAGGCAGAAAGCCGCAGACAGACCATTGCAGAACGCAGGGCGGAACTGGAACAGGCAAAACAGACGCAAAAGACAGCTTCCGAAGCACCCAAAGGGGTGGCTCCCGTCCATGAACGCCCTGCCACTGCAAAGACAAAGCAGCCAGCTTCCCCAGCTATTAGGGAACGGGGGCAGGTTTCTTATGGGGGAACTGTAGCGGAACGGACTTCGGTTCCGGTGGTAAAAGCGGCTTCCATCCACCACGAACAGATACCGCCTGTAAGGACAGAACGCCAGATAGTCCCTCCGGCTTCCCCAGACAAACCAGATGAAAGACAAAAGATAGCTCCTGCTATTACACCTGCTGCTCCCCGTCCGGCAAGACCTGTCCAGAATGATACGGCTCCTGTGATACCGGAAAGAAAACGGGCTGCCCCTGTGGTTAAGGAATCGAACTTTACCATCCGGCGTACCACCGCCAGAAAGGAGTGGACAAAAACGGGAAAAGCGGCTGCCAAACAAAAGAAAGGGGAGAAAACATGAAGTTAAGACACCTTTTCTTTGCCTGTTCCGGCGTGTTCGTGATGATGTTCTCCATGCTCCTCTTGGTGGTGATTGTCTTCTCGGATGAGGAAGACGGCGGAAGTGGCGGAAACCTTATCTATGGGGGCGTGAGCGTATCACAGGAAGTCCTCGCCCATAAACCTATGCTGGAAAAGTATGCAAGGGAATATGGCATAGAGGAATACTTAAATGTGCTGCTCGCCATCATTCAGGTGGAATCCGGCGGCACGCTGGAAGACGTTATGCAGTCCTCGGAATCTCTGGGTATTCCCCCGAACTCCCTTAACACAGAGGAATCCATCAAACAGGGCTGCAAATATTTCTCGGAACTGCTTACAGCAGCAGAAACAAAGGGCTGTGACCTAAACAGTGTGATTCAATCCTACAATTACGGCGGCGGCTTCCTGGACTATGTGGCAGGACACGGGAAAAAGTACACCTTTGAACTGGCAGAGAGCTTCGCAAGGGAAAAATCCGGCGGAAAGAAAGTCACCTACACCAACCCTGTTGCCGTAGAGAAAAACGGGGGCTGGCGGTATTCCTACGGAAATATGTTCTATGTCTTCTTGGTATCGGAATACCTGACCGTGGCACAGTTTGATGATGAAACGGTGCAGGCTATCATGGAGGAAGCCTTAAAGTATGAGGGCTGGACGTATGTGTACGGGGGCGATTCCCCCTCCACTTCCTTTGACTGTTCGGGACTGGTGCAGTGGTGCTATGGCAAGGCAGGAATCGCCCTGCCACGGACAGCACAGGAACAGTACAATGTAACACAGCACATCCCTCTGTCCGAAGCAAAAGCAGGGGATTTGGTCTTTTTCCACTCCACCTATAACGCCGGAACCTATATCACCCATGTGGGGCTATATGTGGGAAATAACCAGATGTACCATGCCGGAAATCCCATTGGTTATGCAGACCTGACAGGCTCCTACTGGCAACAGCACCTTGCCGGAGCCGGACGAATCAAACAATAGAAAGGATGAACCGATATGATTCAGATTAGAAAAGAGGAAAACCAGAAAAAGCAGAAAGAAAAGAAGCTGAAAGTTTACAAAGTCAATACCCACAAAAAAACCGTGATTGCCCTGTGGGTGCTTCTGGCGGTGAGTTTCCTGTTTGCCGTCTATAAGAATTTCACGGCGATAGACATCCACACTGTTCATGAAACCAAAGTGATTGAGGAAAAAATCATTGACACCCACAAGATAGAAAACTTTGTGGAGAATTTCGCAGAAGTCTACTATTCATGGGAACAGTCCGCCGCTTCCATTGATAACCGGACAAATGCTTTAAAAGGGTATCTCACGGGAGAACTGCAAGCCCTGAATGTAGATACCGTCCGAAAGGACATCCCCGTATCGTCTGCCCTGACTGACTTTCAGATATGGGAAATCATAGAAGAAAAGGAGCAGCATTATCAAGTGACCTATACGGTAGAACAGCGTATCACAGAGGGGGAATCCAGTAAAACCGTCCGTTCCGCTTATCAGGTGACAGTCTATGTGGATGGCTCTGGAAACCTGACGATTGTTCAGAATCCTACCATCACCAGCGTTCCCGTAAAATCCGGCTACACTCCAAAAGCAGTACAAAGTGACGGTACAGTGGATTCCATCACTACGGAGGAAATCAACGAATTTCTCACTACCTTTTTCAAGCTGTACCCTACGGCAACCGCAAAGGAGCTGACCTATTATGTGAATGAGGGCGTGCTGAAACCTGTTGGGAAAGAATATATCTTCTCGGAACTGGTGAATCCGGTTTACAACCGAAAAGGGAATCAGGTGACAGCTTCCCTTGCGGTGAAATATCTGGATAACCAGACCATGACAACACAGGTGTCGCAGTTTAAACTTGTATTGGAGAAAGATGAGGGGAAATGGAAGATATTGTGTAGTATGAAAGCTCAGTAATTAGCCAGATGACTATTAATTAGAAAGTGGAAATAAATCAACTTTTCACTTTGGTGAAAAAATATATTAAAACAATGCTTTGTGGGACGATTGACAAAATATTGCACATATGATACTATGAAGTTAGCTATAGCTAACACAAAAGTGCACATGTAAATAGGAGTTATTGATTCTTTGTAAATAATTTTTGAACAAATGCAGAGAAGGGAGAAAAAGGAATATGAAAGGAATATTTAAAAAGATGATTTCTGTAGTTTTAGCAGTTGTCATGTTATTTTCATTGTCAGCGCAATCAGTATTCGCCTCATCTGTAGGAGCTGATACATTAAATGGCATTAAGATTATTGAGCAAAAAGATACAGATACAACAATGTATGCTAAATATTACATGACTATTAACGGAGAAACGACTTTGTATACAGAATATGGAGAAATTCAGAAGGACAGAGTTGTTGTGGATAGTGTTAGCATAAAAGTTGATGAACATATGGTAATCATTCCCTCGACAGAACAAAGGCAGCATTTTGAATATCCAATTACGGCACCTGATTCTAGTAATTCGATATCCAATTCCGATAATTTGACAACAAGAGCAAGTTCGTGCCAATATAAGCCACATACCGAAACATTTAGTTTGAAGATTCACCAATTTACATTATCTGTGGTAAAGGCGGCCATAATTACTTCGCTTGGTTTAGGAGCAGGAGATGCAGGTGTAGTAGCAGGAGCTATGATTGATGTCGTGATTAGTCATGGTGGTTCGTACATTCCTGACAGTATTTATTTTGATGGTAAAAGATGTGTAAGTAAGTCTACTGGAAAAATATACTACAGGTATAAAGGAAATATTTATATGGATTCCTCTAAAACAGAACTTTTAGCCAAAAATGTTTCGTGGTCAAGGCGTTGGGGGCATTAAATTTAAGGGAGTGGACTAAATGGAAGACTGGCTGATGCTATTACCTGATATTTTGGTAGTACTTATTATTATTACGTTAGCGCTAGATATAAGAAAACAAAAAAAGATAGGAAAATATGATGAAAAGGTATCTACTCTATCTCTCATGGCGCTTGCCATACTATATGTTCCGATATTAATTGTAAGCATATATTGTTTAATAACAAGTAATCCGTACTTGAAAACGTGGCGTTTAAGAACCAGCTATATTTCTGCGGCTATTGTACTTATTTGCGTAGTTTTTCGTAGACTGAAAAATAGAAGTTAGAACTGGCTGTAATTAAAAACTAATACTGAAACTTTTTTACGTGGTACACAATTTACAGCGGATTCTGTAAGCGCATTCTTAGCGGCAACAAGCGGAATAGGGTTATCGGCTGCTAAAAATGCCGAATCAGCTCTTATTGGTAGAGATATAGTTTTTAAGTACAAAAACTTTATAAAGAATAAGCGATGTTTATATTTAAAAAAGGGAGTGCATTTTTTGCGCTTCCTTTTTTTGCCTATAAATGCGAACATCATTTTGAATTGTTCTAAAATGCCGTATGACAGATGGCTTTGTACCTATTCTTATTGCTGTGTCATTAGAAATTAGGAAATTTAACAGATAATGCAACAAACAACCCTTTCGTGTCGGGACTAAGCACGAAAGGGGGAAGTCAAGAAATCTTTTACCCTCTTTTAAGGCAAGAAAGGGGGTGAGTAATGATGAAGCCATCTGAATTTCAGACAACCATAGAGAACCAGTTTGATTACATCTGCAAGGTCGCTATGGAGGATGAACGTAAAGACTACCTCAAAGCGTTATCCAGACAGTGTAAACGTGAAACCCTGTTCTGTGATATGGACGATTACACCGTCAACTTGCTTTCTTCCAAAGACACCTATCCATCCCACTTCCATACTTTTGAAATGGACGGGTTTACTGTCCGTATTGAAAACAGCCTGTTAGCAGAAGCGTTGGAAAATCTGGACGGAAAGAAACGTGATGTTATCTTGAGATATTATTTCCTCGGATTTGACGATACGGAAATTTCAAAAATTCTGGAAGTCAACCGTTCTACCATCCAGAGAAGAAGACACGCCGGACTGGAATTTATCAAAAAATTCATGGAGGAAGAAACATGACAGCAAAGCACCCTATGATTCCGTTTCCTGTGATTGTAAAGGCTGCGGACGGCGATATTGAAGCAATCAATCAGATTGTACGCCATTATAGCGGTTTTATTGCCAGCCGTTCCATGCGTCCCATGAAAGATGAATATGGGAATACCCACATGGTTGTAGATGAAACCCTACGCCGCCGGATGGAAACACGTCTGATTGCAAAGATTTTATCTTTTGAAATCAGGGAGCCAAACTAAAATAACGCTCTCCTGTGGAAGCATGGACAAGCCCATGCTTCCCAGACAGAGCTTGCCAGTCTATTAAAGTGCATTATCACCAGTGCATTTTAACAGGCTGACAAAGCCGGATTGTTCCTTGAAAAAGAAAGCGTCTAATCAACGCAGCATAAAGCAGTCGAATACGTTTCGATAGAAAGAGAGCCGTTGGGCTGGCACGCCGTAATCCACCAAAGGAGGGATGAAACCGGATAGCGATTCCTGCCAGCGTTCCATAAGCAGCTTGCCGCAGAGCTGCCGCCATGACCTTTCTATCGTGATAATGATACTTCCGTACAGCCTTAGTCCGTGTGATGATGTAGCACCGCTGGCAAAGGGTACGGCTGGATGAGAACCATGCAGGGGGGATTCCCATGAGCTTTAGCGAAAGCTGTTCGGTTTGCTTAGATACCATTTTGAATGAAAATTTTTCATTCAAAATCAAATAACTATTCGCAGGAAATACAATCTTAATATTACTTTTGCCACAAAATCTGATATAATATAGACAGATATTGAGGGTTCCATATCTGGTCTATGGAAAGGAGGAACATGATTACAGTAACAAAAAAAGATTTAATAGAACTAGGTTATGGGACTTCATTCGCAGCAGACATCATAAGAGAAGCAAAAAGACTTATGATTTCAAAAGGGCATACCTACTATCAGTCACGCAAACTGGACAGGGTTCCCAGAGAAGCTGTGGAAGAATTGTTAGGGATTAATTTTACTGATAAATCAAACTGATTGTACTTCTTGCACATTTATGTAAGGAGTGAAATCATGGCAAAAGACCTTATTAAGAAGGCAGAAAACGGAACCTATTATTTTAGAGCAAACTTAGGTTTCCATCCGATTACCGGAAAACAGATTCAGAAATACAAAAGCGGATTCAAGACAAAAAAAGAAGCTAGAGAAGCATATTCAAAACTTATACTGGCATCCACAGAGGAATTGGCAGAAAAGAAGCAGCAGCTATCCTTTAAGCAGTTCATTGAGGAAACTTACCTGCCTTGGTATAAAACACAGGTAAAGGAAAGCACCTATCTGAACCGCCGTTCTACCATCCAGAAACATTTTTCATACTTTTACAAAATGACGGTGGATGAGATAAAACCCAGTAACGTCCAGAACTGGCAGCTTGAACTCGCAAAAAAATTTAATCCAAACTATATCCGTATTGTACAGGGGATGCTCTCCATTGCCTTTGACAGGGCGATTGTTCTCGGCCTTGCAAAGAAAAACCCGTCACGGATGATAGGGAATATCAAGAGTAAGAAAACAAAAGTGGATTTCTGGACACTGGATGAATTTCAAAAGGTAATTTCCCTGCTCTACAAGGGCGATTATTACGAACATTACCTTTTCATTTCATACTGGCTCCTGTTTATGACCGGAATGAGAATCGGAGAAGCCGCAGCCCTGCAATGGTCGGACATCAACTTTGAAACCGGACTTTTAAGTATAACTAAAACGCTGTACTATAAAACAATGGACGAATACAAATTTGTGGAGCCAAAGACACAAGCCAGTATTCGCACTATCTATATTGACACAGATACCATCAAAGAATTAAAAGCATGGCAGGAAGTACAGCAAAAAGTTTTAAAGGACTGTGACCTTGTACTAAGCTATAATGGGATTCCCACCAGTAAGCACACCCTCCCACGGGCATTAAAAAAACTTGCCGGATTGGCAGGAGTACACCGTATCAAGATTCATGCACTCAGACATTCCCATGCTTCCCTGCTCATCAGCATGGGAGAAAATCCTTTATTGATTAAAGAACGTCTGGGGCATGAAAAGATACAGACCACGTTGGGCACCTACGGACATTTATATCCCAACACCAACGTGGAAGTTGCCAAAAAATTAACTGGCGTTCTCACTTATACTCCGGCAACAACTAGTGTTGCCGCTTACACCAGCAACCAGCATACATCAATCTATCACAGAGCAGTTGAATAAAAAAATGCAATCAAAATGCAATTCTAAAAGGAAAGAGCCGCAAAACCATTGAAAATAAAGGCTTTGCAGCTCTGCTCCAACTATTCCCACTCAATCGTAGCCGTTGGCTTCGGACTCAAGTCATAACACACTCGGTTCACATTCTTTACTTCATTTAAGATCCTGTCCGTAATCTTCTGCAGAACCTCATAATCGATCCGCTCAATGCTGGCTGTCATGGCATCCACCGTGTTTACAGCCCGGATGATCACTGGATAATCAAAGCAGCGGGCATTGTCCCTTACGCCCACGGATTTAAAGTCGGGAACAATGGTAAAGTACTGCCATACCTTCTTGTCCAGGCCTGCATTTGCAAATTCCTCGCGGAGGATGGCATCAGATTCCCTGACTGCCTCAAGGCGTTCCCTTGTGATGGCCCCAAGGCAGCGCACGCCCAGTCCCGGGCCGGGGAATGGCTGACGGTATACCATGGCATAGGGAAGTCCCAGTTCCAGGCCGCAGGCACGGACCTCGTCCTTAAACAGCTGGCGCAGCGGCTCTACCAGGGTAAAATCCAGGTCCTCGGGAAGGCCGCCCACATTGTGGTGGGACTTGACCACCTTGGCGGTCTTGGTTCCGCTCTCCACAATATCAGGGTAAATGGTCCCCTGTGCCAGGAAATCAATTCCCTCCAGTTTCCTGGCCTCCTCCTCAAACACGCGGATGAACTCGGCGCCAATGATCTTGCGCTTCTGCTCAGGGTCAGCTACTCCGTCCAGTTTTCCAAGGAAACGTTCTGTGGCATCCACATACACAAGGTTGGCCTCCATCTGATCCTTGAACACCTCGATCACGCTCTCAGATTCTCCTTTTCTCATCAGGCCATGATTTACATGGACACAGGTGAGCTGCTTCCCAATGGCTTTGATCAGAAGAGCGGCCACAACAGAACTGTCCACCCCGCCCGAAAGCGCCAGGAGGACCTTCCTGTCTCCCACCTGCTGGCGGATCAGTTCCACCTGGTCAGATATGAAGTTTTTCATATTCCAGTTAGGCTGGGCGCCGCATGTGTCAAAGACAAAGGAGCGGAGCACCTGATCACCATTCTCATCCCAGCTGCCAATGGAACGTTCACAGGCCGCAGGCCCATGACCTGCCGCCATCACGGGATAGCCTGCCCCGTAAATCTCCGGCAGCACGTCAATAGCTGTTCCATCCACTATATTGTTAGGACCTCCATTGATGATGATACCCTTGACATTGGGCAGTACCTTCAGTTCCTCTGCTGTAATATCGTGGGGATAAATCTCACTGTAAACTCCCATCTCCCTGATGTCTCTGGCCAGCTTGGTGTTCTCAGAACTTCCCAGATCCAGAATCACTATCATATCCTGTTTCATCTTTTGCCTCCTAATGGTATTTTATAGAATAGAGCGTTGTTTCCTACATTATACTATGCACAGGCCTGGGACACAAGCAGGAATGTCCCTGCTGCGCGCACAAAAAGCGCCCTGCCTTTTAACCGGCAGGACGCCCTGTACTGCGTCTTAAACCATATTAAACTATATCTTATCTTCTTCGCCCAGGTAAGCCAGAACAGCTTTAAGGCATCCATCCACTCCAACCGGACCGCTGTCCAGGCACAGATGGTAATTCTGGGCACGTCCCCAGGTGTTGCCCGTGTAATACTGGTAATATTCCTTGCGCTTTCGGTCCACCTCACGGATCCGGCGTTCCATCTCTTTCCCGTCTGATTCCGCCTCTGATTCCAGTTCCAGCATCCTCTTGATCCTGTCCTTCATCTTGGCATAGATGAACAGGTTCAGGCTGTCCGTAAGGATCATATCCGCACAGCGTCCCACAATGATGCAGGGACCATGGGAAGCCAGCCTTCTGATCACATTGGACTGGGCCACAAATATCTGGTCCGACATGGGAATCTGATACACATCTGAAAATGCATGGTAGTACTGTCTGTCCAGGGGATCATACACCACGATATGCTCGTCATAGTGGCGGAATGCTTCCTCCGCAATGTTGATATCGTCTGCTGCCATGGAAATCAGTTCCTTGTCATAAAAGGGAATCCCCAGCTTATCCGCCAGCTTTACTCCCAATTCACGGCCTCCGCTTCCAAATTCACGGCTTATTGTAATAACCTTATCCATAAAGCACCGCCCCTTTCTCCTGCTGGTCTGCAGCGCCCGAACTTCCGGCACTGCGTTTGCCTATGTGGACATTATATCACATATACCGGTTAATTCCTATGGCTAAAATCTCTTAAGATTTTCGATACCTGGATGATCACGGTAGGGATCACAGCCAGCAGGCATACCTCTCCCATCTGTGCGGATGACAGCGGTGTGACTGAGAACAGTTTCTGTAGAAACGGTACGAACATTACAAGCCCCAGCAGACAGACACCGGCTGCAAACGCTCCCAGGCTGTACCAGTTGCTGGAAAAGCCCAGCCTGAAGATATTGTGTTTGCTTCTGCAGTTAAATCCGTGGAACAGACGCGCCAGGGTCAGGGTGGAGAATGCCATGGTACTGGCAATTCCCGTATCCCCGCCGGAAAGTCCCATATGGAAAGCGATCATGGTACAGACTGCAATGATTCCGCCCTGTGTCAGGATCGTGAGCATAAAGTCCTTTGTAAGGATGCCGGTTTTTGGATTTCTGGGTGCCTCTGCCAGCAGATCCTTCTCAGCCGGTTCCATACCGATGGCAATGGCGGGCAGTGAGTCTGTCAACAGGTTGATAAACAGCAGGTGGACCGGTGCAAAGGGCACGGGCAATGCTGCCAGTGAGGTGTACAAAACGGACAGGATGCCTGCCATGTTGCCTGACAGCAGGAACTTGATGGCGTTCTTAATATTGCGGTACACGTTACGTCCATTTGCCACGGCCTTGATGATGGTGGCAAAATTGTCATCAGTCAGGATCATGGCAGCCGCATCTTTGGAAACTTCCGTTCCTGTGATGCCCATGGCAACGCCGATATCCGCCTTTTTCAGTGCGGGCGCATCATTGACCCCATCGCCTGTCATGGCTGTAATGGATCCTCTTCTCTGCCATGCATCCACAATACGGATCTTATTTTCAGGTGAAACCCTGGCATACACGGAAATACTGGTAATGCTCCGGTCTAACTCCTCCTCTGTCATGGCATCCAGTTCACGGCCTGTCATGGCAATATCGCCGTCCTCAAATATGCCGATCTGCTTTGCAATGGCCGTGGCCGTTATCTTGTGGTCTCCGGTTATCATCACAGGCTTGATGCCGGCTCTTTTGGCGTCAGCAACCGCTGCCTTGGATTCTTCCCTTGGAGGATCCATCATGGAGATCAGGCCCAGAAAAATGAAGTCATTTTCATTGTCCAGGGACAGGGTATAATTTTCAGGAACTTCCTTATAACCAAAAGCCAGCACCCGAAGGCCTTCCTGGGAAAATTCCAGGTTTTTCTGCAGGATGGCATCCTTATCCTCCTGGGTAATGTCCCTGACCCCGGATTCCATGCGGATCTTGACGGTCCGGTCCAAAAGCACATCCAGGGCACCCTTTGTAAGTACGGTTGGAATGTCGTGAAGCTCATATTTAGTACTCATCAGCTTTCTGTCGGAGTCAAAGGGAATCTCCTCCAGACGGGGCATCAGTTCCCGAAGCAGGTTTTCATCCACCGTGGCTTTGCGGCCCATTTCCACAAGGGCAAACTCCGTGGGATCGCCAATCCCCTTGCCGTCCACAATGGAGGAATCGTTGGTAAGGATCGCATCATAAAGCAAGTAGCGGTGAAGCTGGTTGCGCAGATTCAGCTGGTCTATGGAAATGATCTCCTGGTTAATATAAATGTTCTGTACAGTCATCTTGTTCTGAGTCAGCGTCCCTGTCTTATCAGAGCAGATGACCGATACACAGCCCAAGCTCTCCACTGCCTTCAGTTCCTTGATGATGGCGTGTTCCTTTGCCATTTTCTGAGTTCCCATGGCCTGCACAATGGTGACAATAGAGCTCAGGGCCTCCGGAATGGCAGCCACTGCAAGGGCCACTGCAAACATCAGGGAATCCAGAACAGGCATATCACGGTACAGGCTCAGCAGGAATACCAGGCCGCAGATGACCATAATGCCCATGGCCAGACGGCTTCCAAACTGGTCCAGACTGATCTGAAGGGGTGTTTTCTTTTCCTTGGTTGCATTCATGAGAGCCGCGATCTTTCCGATTTCCGTCCCCATGCCGGTGGAGGTTACAAGAACCACCGCCCTTCCGTAGGTTACAAGACCGCTGGAATACACCATATTGGCGCGGTCGGCCAGGGCACAGTCATCATGGATCAGCCCATCGCTTTTATCTACATTGGTGGACTCACCGGTAAGGGAACTTTCATTCACCTGAAGGGAATAATTTTCCAGGACCCTGCCGTCCGCCACCACCAGATCGCCTGCCTCCAGGTACAGGATATCACCGGGAACCACCTGGGCGGAAGGGATCTCAATCTTTTGCCCGTCCCTTAGTACCTTTGCGTTGGGGGATGACAGGGATTTAAGGCTGTCCAGTGACTTTTCCGCTTTTGCATGCTGCACGGTTCCCAGGATCGCGTTAAGTACAATGACTGCAATGATGACAATGGTGCTCTCCACATTGCCGGACACCATGGAAATAAGAGCTGCAATGATCAGGATCACCACCAGCAGGTCGCAAAACTGCTCAAAAAATACCTGAAGGGTGCTTTTGCGCTTTCCCTCCTCCAGGACATTTTCCCCGTATTCAACCAGGCGCTTTTTCGCCTCCTCACCGGACAGTCCATGTCCCGTGACATGAAACTGCTGCAGCAACTCTTCTTTTGTTTGTTGATAAAATTCTTTCATATGCTCTCCTCCTTGATCAGTCCATCTTCTGCGCCAGCAACCGTCTTTTTAGTATCAGCATTAAAAAAGACTTCCATGAATGGCTTGCCAGAATATGTAAATATCTGCAAACCACACATAAAAGTCTTGTAACCATGACGGTATATATTGCCAGATTCCTTACGAATCGAGTATGTTGACAATATATCTAAACTACTCCCTTTCGAGCTGTGTCGCAATGCTTATGAAGTTTTAATGAGTTTATCCCTTTTTTCTCAACTTGTCAAGGGGAAATCCGTGATTTCATAGAACTTTAACTATTTTAACTATTTAACTATTTCCCCCTGACACAAAAAGATCATTTTCCCCTAGTCTCCATATGTTTTCTTCGCAGATCACCAGGTCCACATCCTGGTCATGGTCCTCCACAGGAATATCATCCCTCATAATCTGTCTCCTGCATATAACAGCCTTCAGGCCTGTCACATGTTCCAGGTACCGGTCATAGTATCCGCCGCCATAACCCAAGCGCTTTCCACTGCTGCTGCAGGACAGGCAGGGTATGATGGCCAGGTCCACCTTCTCCGGCCCGAGACAGGGAGCATATTCATCCGGCTCCATAATCCCGTAAAACCCAACCCTGAGATCTGACAGGGACTGGATCAGGCGTGCATCCATGATGCCTTTGGACCTGCATTTTGGCACAGCCACTTGTTTGCCCAGGCTTAGGGCATGGTTTATGATGGGGGCCGTGTCGATCTCCCCCTTGGTGCCCACAAAACAGAAAATAGCCTTCCCCTGTTTGTATGCCTCCAGTTCTGTCACCTGTTTAAAAATGTCCCGGTCCGCCTGTATACAGTATTCAGGATCCAAACTTTCTATCTTTGCCCTGACTTCTTTTCGCAGGATCTTTTTCAGTTCCTTTGCATCACAGCGTTCCATTTTCCCATACCTCCGCCTCACATCCCGATATTGCGAACCATCATCCTGTTGGCATCACTTTCCAAAACCGTCTCCCGGCATTGTACATTTCTTATATACGCCCTATTCCCAGGTATATGCCCTATTCCCAGGTTTTCCATATCTCCGGGTGATATCCCACCGTAGCCTGGGATGCGTTTCTCACAATGGGGGTTTTCAGCACCTTCTGGTTCTCAAACACCTTCTCTTCCCTGTCTTCCTGGGCAATGTACTGTATCAAAGCCAGCAGATCCCGGTCCCTGCTTGCCTGGTCGATCATGTTCTCCAGGCCGCCCACCGCCTGCTTCACACGGGTAAATTCTCCCCTGCTCATCTCTTTCTCATTCAGGTTAATGGACTGGAATCTAATCCCTCGCTCTTTAAAATACCGCTCCGCCTTCTTTGTTTCAAAGCACTTGCTTCTTCCAAATATCTGTATATTCATGGCTGTGTCTCCCTGTTCCTGTCATATATGTTCCGATTCATATATGCCCTGTTTCACTTGTTCCGTTTTATTATACCAAAAGCAGGCGTACCCGGCAAATGACGGGGACCTTCTACGCCTTCACAGCCCATCTCATCTTTGTTGACCTGGCGCGGCTGTTGATGCCGCACTCCTCCGCGGAAGGACGCACCACATCTGAGGCGATCTCGCTGTAGATCCCCGCCTTGTGCAGCTGCTTAAAAGATTTCTTAACAATTCTGTCCTCCCCGGAATGAAAGGTGAGAATGGCAACACGTCCCCCCGGTGCCAGGACATCCGGCAGTTTTTCCAGAAACTGGTATAAAACCTCAAATTCGCTGTTGATGTCAATACGCAGGGCCTGGAACGTTCTCTGGCAGGATTTCTTAACAGCCTCTTTCCGGTCCGCCTCAGGGATAAAGGAAAGGGCAGTCTCAATGACCTCCCTCAGCCTGGTGGTAGTGGTTATCTCATTTCCCCTTTTGATCTCATTCACAATAGCCTTTGCAATCTCCTCCGCGTAGGGTTCATCTGAATTCTCAATTAACATTCCCTGAAGCTCCTCACGTGAAATGGTCATGAGGCGCTGGGATGCTGGGATCCCTTTTTCAGAATCCAGGCGCAGGTCCAACGGCCCGTCCTTTTTAAAAGAAAATCCTCTCTCCGGGTTATCGATCTGCATGGATGAAACGCCCAGGTCCGCCAATATAAAATCAAAGGGTCCCGCCTCCGCGGCCACCTGGTCAATATGGGCAAAGTTCAGCTGCCTGACGGTAAGGATCTCCGGCCCATATCCCAGCTTTAAAAGGCGCTCTCTGGTTTTGGCCATCTCGATGGTATCCACATCCAGGGCGTACAGATGCCCCTTTGACTGCAGGCACTTTAACATTTCCTGGGTATGCCCGCCGTATCCCAGAGTGGCGTCCAAGCCTTTCTGTCCCGGCTGGATCTGAAGAAACTCCAGTATCTCCCTTACCATGATGGAAATGTGCATACCTACGGGAGTACTCCCCTTACTGATCACCTTTGCCACTGTCTCCGGATATTTTTCCGGCTGCAGTTCTTTGTATTTCTCATTATATTTCTTTGGATGGGTGCCTTTATAGCGGACCCGCCTCTTATGTCCCTGCTCCTGGTATCCCTGCTTTTGATTCTCCTGCTTTTGATTCTCCTGCCCTTGATGTTCCACAATTTCCTCCTGATCATGGTTATGTACTCTCTGATTCCGAGAGTACACCGTTGTAATTCTCTGTCTGCTATTTCCCGGTTGCCTTTTGGATCAGCCTGGCGATCCCATCCTCCGGGTAGGACAAAAGGAGTCCAAATTCCACGGCCAGTTCATAACGCGCCTGTGCCGTGTACCCATTATCCCTGATAAGGCATCTCTGCCTTTCCTTTAATGCCATATACTGTTCCAATACATCCTCTGTTCGGAAGAACAGGTAATTAAACTTGTCCTTATTCGCCCGTTCCGGGAACAGGTCTGTTATCAATGCCTGGTCCTCGGGGTAATACCGGATCCCATACTCGGTGCAGAGCCTTTGCACCTGGCCAAGATAGGAATCGCGCTCCGCCCTTGTATCACAGGGGTGGCTCATGGCAAGCTTCTTAAGTCCGCTGGACACCATTTCGCAGAAACAATCCATGACGCCCACCTCATAGGAGTAGGCGTCAATGGGATGTGGGGGCTGTCCCTCATCCTTCAGCACTTCATATTCATCCCTGTCCAGGGACAGAGGGATTCCCGACACACTGGTCACATTCACTCCGCCATACCAGGTGCTGTCCACGGTAAAAATATCACCGGGCTGGTATTCCATAGAGTATTCATCATTCTTTTTAATAATGCGGATCTTCTGTTTATCCATCCTGTCAGCTCCTGATCTCATTCTTTGCCTATGAGTATAACACAGGGAAGATAAAATGATAAGGGTATTTCCGTTTTAAGCTTGTCAGAATCCCCAATGTCATGTAGAATAATACCATTAATCAAAGGAGTTTTAAGACAAATGAGTATTTTAAATGTTGAACATTTAAGCCACGGCTTTGGAGACCGCGCAATTTTCCATGATGTTTCCTTCCGCCTGTTAAAGGGTGAGCACATTGGCCTCATCGGAGCTAACGGCGAGGGAAAATCTACGTTTATGAACATTATTACGGATAAACTCATGCCGGACGAAGGCAAGGTGGAGTGGGCTAAGAACGTCCGCGTAGGATACCTGGACCAGCACACGGCGCTGGAAAAGGGAATGACGGTCAGAGATGTGTTAAAAAGCGCCTTTGCTTTTCTTTTTGAGATGGAGGAGCAGATGAACCATATCTGCGACAACATGGGGAATGCCAGTGAAGAGGAGATGAATGCCATGATGGAGGAGCTGGGTACGATCCAGGACCTGCTGATGGCACATGATTTTTATATCATTGACTCCAAGGTGGAGGAAGTGGGCCGCGCCCTGGGCCTGAACGACATTGGCATGGACAAGGATGTGACCGAACTTTCCGGGGGCCAGAGGACCAAGGTGCTCCTGGGAAAGCTGCTGCTCCAAAAACCCGATATCCTCCTTCTGGACGAGCCCACCAACTACCTGGATGCGGTGCATATCGAATGGCTGAAGCGCTATCTTCAGGAATATGAGAATGCATTTATCCTTATTTCCCACGATATCCCCTTTCTCAACAGCGTAATTAACCTGATCTATCACATGGAGAACCAGAGTCTGGACCGCTATGTGGGGGACTATGATAAATTCCAGGAAGTATATGCAGCTAAAAAGGCGCAGCTGGAGGCAGCCTACAAGCGCCAGCAGCAGGAGATCTCAGAGTTGGAAGATTTTGTGGCCCGCAACAAGGCCAGGGTGGCTACCAGGAACATGGCCATGTCCCGCCAGAAAAAGCTGGATAAGATGGACGTGATCGAACTTGCAAGGGAAAAACCAAAGCCGGAATTCCATTTTCTCAACGCACGCACGGCAGGCAAATATATCTTTGAGACCACCGACCTGATCATTGGCTATGACGAACCCCTTTCACGCCCCCTGAACCTGGTGATGGAACGCGGTCAGAAGGTAGTGCTGGTGGGCGCCAACGGTATTGGAAAGACCACCCTGTTAAAGAGTATTCTTGGTATCACCCCTGCCCTGAGCGGAAGCGTGGAGCTGGGTGATTACCTGTCCATCGGCTACTTTGAACAGGAGATGGCTCCCGGCAATACCAGCACATGCCTGGAAGAGATCTGGAAGGAGTTTCCATCCTACACCCAGTACCAGGTGCGCTCCGCCCTTGCAAAATGCGGACTGACTACCAAGCACATCGAAAGCCAGGTGCGTGTCCTAAGCGGCGGAGAACAGGCCAAGGTTAGATTATGTAAACTGATCAACAGGGAGTCCAATGTCCTTCTTCTGGACGAGCCAACAAACCATCTGGATGTGGATGCAAAGGAGGAGCTGAAACGGGCCCTGAAGGAATACAAGGGAAGCATTCTGCTCATCTGCCACGAACCGGAGTTCTATGAAGGGCTGGCCACGGACGTGTGGGATTGCAAGGAATGGGCCTTGAGGTTGTCCTGATCAGCAGCAATGATTTGAAAGCGGGGCATGACTACCCGCTTTTTTTATTTCTGTACATGGATTGCACGGCCCTGCCCTGCATTTCTCTCGCTAACGGACTAAATCCACCCGTTTAAGGACACTTCTTTCCTCCCGTCCCCCAGGGTGCTATAATTATGCTCATAAAACAGTTCCGAGCTGCAGCAGGAGAAGAAAAGGGGAAACCTATATGAATTTAATATTTAAAACCGTACTGAAAAAAGCAGGCATGCTCTGCCTGTCTACCCTATTGTTTGCACTGTGCTCTGTGCTCATCTATATGACAAAAATCACTGGCAGCGTACAGCGCCTTCCTGATACACCTGAATTGCCCGCTATGACTGCCAATCCAAACCTGGATGAAAAGACCCTGGAACAGTTGGACGGATACTGGACTGTGGCAGTATTTGGTCTGGACAGCCGCAATGGCAGCGTAGACAAGGGTAATAATGCGGATGTGCAGATGCTCTGTTCCATTAACCGCACAACAGGCGATATCCGTCTCGTATCTGTATATCGGGACACCTACCTTATGAACAATACCACCCGTAACACCTATGGGAAATTAAGCTGGTCCTACATGGACCAGGGCCCGGCCGGAAATGTGGCCGTCCTCAGTACCAACCTGGACATCGCCATTGATGACTATGCCGCATTTAACTGGAAGTCTGTGGCAGATTCCATTAACCTTTTGGGCGGAGTGGACATTGAATTAAGTAAAGCTGAGTTTTACTATATCAATGCATTTATAACAGAAACTGCGGATATAACAGGCTTACCATCCAGTCATTTAGAGGAGTACGGAATGCAGCATCTGGACGGAGTACAAGCTGTTTCCTATATGCGTCTGCGTAAAATGGACACGGATTTTAATAGGACCGAACGGCAAAGAACCGTCATCAGCCAGGTGTTTGATAAAGCAAAAAAAGCAGATCTTAAAACCTTGATGAAGGTGCTTGAAACAGTGCTTCCCCAGATTGGGATCTCCATGGACCAGGAATCCCTGCTGGAAATAGCGCGCAATATAAACAAATATAATATCAGCGCTGCCACGGGATTTCCTTTCACCTACCAACAGGCTTCTCTTGGGAAAAGCGGGGACTGTGTCATCCCTAATACCCTGGAGTCCAATGTAAAGCAACTCCATTCCTTTCTCTATAACAATGAGGAATATAACTGTTCCGACCGGGTAAAGGAGATCAGCAGAGACATAATCAAAGATGCAGTGAGAAATTGAGAGGAAGGAAACAATGATACGGATTGCTGTTTGTGACGATGAACACTGTTTTGTGGCACAAATCCACACCATACTTACATCACAGGCCAAGAGCCTCCCCTGTGCCATACACATTTCCACCTATTTAAGCAGCAGCCAGCTGCTTTATGACGTGGAGGAGGGGAGGCACTTTGATCTTCTGTTTTTGGACATAGAAATGCCGGAAAACAACGGAATGAACCTGGCGTCCGCCATAGGTAAGCTCCTTCCCCTGGCACTGACCGTCTTTGTCACATCTCATACAAAATATGCGGTCAAGGCTTATGAACTGTCTGTTTTCCGTTATATCCCCAAATCGGAACTGGAAACCTGCCTGCCCCTGGCCCTGTCAGATGCCTGCGGACTTTTGACAAGAAATTCCCACGACACTTATGTAATAGAGTCCTCCCGCATGATGAGGAAGATAGCAGCGGATGACATCCTTTATATCTACAAAGACCAGAAATATGCGGTCATTGTGCTTGAACACGAGAAGATTCTTCACCGTAAATCCCTGGATCAGGTCCTTGGGGAGTTGTGTGCCCCCAAAAGGGAGGGAGGATTCCTAATGGTGGAGAGGGGTTATATTGTGAACCTGTTCCACGTGGAAAAAATGGAGGGTAGTGAGCTGTTCCTGGATAACGGAGCCGTTATTCCAGTCAGCCGCAGGAACCAGAAGGAAGTGCGCAATACCATCACTTCATACTGGAGGAAAAAATTATGAGCCAGGCAACCATCAACCAAGTATACACTGGAATGGAATTGTGCTCTAATCTTGTAGAGGCATGGTTATGTTACCATTATATTGGAATCTTCCTGCCGGACAGAATCCGAGGACGCCTGCCCTTTTTTCTTCTGTCCCTGCTCCTGGTGGGCTCTGTGAGGGCTATGGACCATTTTGGAATCGATCCCCTGATCTCCACCCTATGGTTTGTGTTTTTTATCTGCATGACTACGGTTGTACTGTTTCACGTGGATCTGTTTTACGCGGTTTCCCTGGTGAGTTTTTATTTCCTCTGTATGTATATCATCAACTACTTCTGTATGTCGGTCATGGGTGTTATGGCAGGCAACCAGGAATTTGCCCGGTTTATTTTAAACCAGCTGTCCCTGTGGAGATGCGTTTACCTTGCCGTTGACAAAGCCATGCTGTTTCTATTTTATCTGATGGCGCGCAGAGCATTTCGTGAAACCCTATTTTACAATCCAAGGATGGTATTTTTCGTATCCCTATTCGGCATTCTAGGTACAGGTTATCTATCCATGTTTACCTTGAAGGAAATATCGGTCCTCACCCTGTTCAGCTGGGGACTCTGTCTGGTCATCCTCCTTTGTCTCTGCCTGATCATGCTCTTTTACGCCAATTATATTAAGGAGCGGGAAATGCGCAGTATCCTGGAATTTAAGGACAGGTTGATACAACAGGAATACGGGATGATGCAGCAAATACAGAAGGAACAGGAGATTCTTTCCCACAACTTAAAAAACCATCTGCTGATCCTGGATGGCATGGTAAGACAGGGCGATACGGAAAATGCCGGCGCTTACATCAGCCAACTAAGAGCCCCCCTGGACCACCTGACACCTGATGTGTGGACCGGAACGCCTACTCTGGATGTGCTTTTAAACCATACCAAAGGCCGGACAAAACGGGCCGGTATCCGTTTTACCATACAGGCAGATGCCCTGAACCTCTATCCCATGGAGGACCAGGATATCTGTAGTTTGTTTTCCAATCTTCTCGACAATGCCTACGAGGCAAGCGCCCGGATGCCCCATGGCCAAGGCTGGATCCTTGTCAAAATACGCCGTATGAGGGAAATGATCTTTTTTGACATTTCCAATTCATCCCCCAATGCCCCCTGCTGCAAAAATGGAAGACTTATATCCGGCAAGCGCGACCGGATGCTTCACGGAATCGGCCTAAGCAGCGCCTCCCTGTGCGCCCAAAAATATGGAGGACAGCTAGATCATGAATATGCGGACTGCGTATTCTCTGTGCATGTCTGCTTTCTAGGAGGTATCAAAACAATATCCGGCAGTTAATCGGGCAGATAGCAGCAACATTAATATTAGCCTCCATAGATGCTACGCCTATTTTAATGATGAAAACAAGTCAAATGCACCGCCGGAAGGCTTGATCTCAAAGCACATCCTCTCCCCTGCAGCGGGGTGGGGAAATGCCAGGCGGTATGCGCACAGGGCAAGGGCCGGAGATTGGCCGGAGATCCTCCCTGAAGGCTTCTCCTTTATGTCAACCTTTGTGGATATGTGTATACCATACCGCCCATCCCCATAGAGGGGGGTGCCATGACCGGCAAACTGCACCCTTATCTGGTGGTGCCTCCCTGTAAGGAGCTCAATATCTATTAATGAGAGGAATTTTTCTCCGTCCCCAGGGTTGTGGATAACTTCCATCTCCCTGTAGTTAAGGACCGCTTTCCGGCTGTCTTTCACCGACTTATCCACAATAGACGAAGTGTTGTTTTTCTTGTCCTGCCGTAGATAATCCACATATGCCCCCTGTTTATCCACAAGTTTTCCACATACCACCGCCATGTATGACTTTTCCACTTTTTTGTCCTGTAAAGCGGCGCTTAAGGATGCTGCCGACTTCTGGTTTTTGGCATATACCATAATACCGCCCACGGGCTTGTCCAGTCTGTGGATAACTCCCACATACGGGGGCTGGGACCCGGAATTAGCTGTGGTTAGCTTGTGGATATCCTGTGGATTGTGGAGATGGCGGCGTATCTCACTGACCATATCCGGGGCAAATCCGCGGGCTGACTGGGATTCCACGCCCGGGGGTTTTTGTACTACGATAATATCCTGATCTTCATATAATATAGAAATCATGGTCTATCCTCTCTTATCTTTTTTCCTGTTTATCCATTATAAACCAGGTCCGTGGGATACACAATGGGGTGGCACTGTGATCGTCACAATTGTCCCGGATCCGCTGCTTTCAATAGACAGCCTGCCCTCATCCCCATAGAGCAGGAAAAGGCGCTCCGTGATGTTGGCCAGCCCGATCCCGGAATGGGCCCCCTTTCCCTGCCTGGATTCACTGAGGCTTCCGCATACCTCCTCCCTGATCCCATTTCCGTTATCCTCTATGGTGATTCGGACATGATCCCCAGCCTGTCCTGCCTTCAGGCGGATCACAAACAGCTCCTCAACGGAACGCATACCATGGACAAAACAATTTTCCACAATGGGCTGGAGGATCATGGTGGGGATCTTTACATCTTTCAGCTCCTGGGGATAATCGATCTCCACCTTTAGATTATTCTCCTGGATATAATGATAGATCTCCATGTATATTTCCAGTGAACTGAACGCTTCCTTCAGGGTGATAAACTGCTGGTCTGAATAGGCGGTTATGCTCCTGAAATACTTGCCGATGAGCTGGATGGCCTTGCTGATCTGGGGCGCTTTATTGATCTTGGCAACCGCATTCACTGTCTCTAAAGCATTGTATATAAAATGTGGGTTGATCTGGGTCTGCAAAAAACGATACCGGTACTCCAGGGCTTCCAGTTCCGCCTTGTTTTTCAGGCGCTCCTCTGCCACGATCCGGTCCAGCAGCTTAGAAATCCTCTGGTTCATATTGTTGAAGCACTCTGTCAGCTGTCCGATATCGTCATGGCAGTAAACAGGGGTCACCACCCCCACACTGCCCTCGGACACATAAGCCATGGAGTTTGTCAGCGCCTCCAGCTGAAGGCTTACCTTGCGGGTCAGGTAGTGCATCAGCCCGCTTCCCAGAACCATGGATATGAGTCCCAGCAGGATCCCGCTTACCACCACGCTGCGCCCCATTCCCGTAATGCTGACCATGGGAATGATACCCGCAATATGCCATCCCCCGGCGCTCTCCTTTTCTATGGCATAATACGCCTTGCGATCCCAACTCTGGCCGCCCTCCATGTGTCCCCCGGCCTCCAGCTGCTCCAGGACAGCTGCCTGCAGCGGTTCCTCCATGCCTTCCGTATAGATGCATTTCCTTCCCCTGTTGTAAAACAGCAGGGCTATGTCATGTTTGTCATCCTTAAGCATTTCCACTGACTGTCTCTTTACCCGCGCCACCGCATACCCCACATGCTTCAGGGATGTGATCTTTCTCACTGCATGGAGGATATAGACGTGGTTCCGCTCATCCGATGCCCACATATAACCCTGCTTTAACACAGCGTCCTTGGACTCCTCAACAAACCTTCCTGCAAATTCCACTGCCTCATCTCCCCCGGACGCCATTTTCTGGGATGTATCGGCGGTATATCCTTTATTGGTCTCAACATATACAAAATCAAAGGGTGATACGGTGGACACCAGCTGGTTGGCCATGTATCCCAATTCCTGGCCTGCATAGCTGCTTTTGTCCCCGTCCATTTTGGACATGTAGTCCGGGATCTGGAACATGCTTATGGTGTTAAACAGCTGCATTTCCGTGTCCGATACCCTGCGCTCAAAATTATCAGCCACCTGTTTTGTGACCACATCCAGGTTATTGATATAATTCTTTTTTAATATGTTGATACAGAATACCACTAGCAGGCAGATGGATAAGAACAGGCTTGTAATAAGGGAAATGCAATATACCAGGATCAGCTTTTGTTTGAATTTAAGATTGTCAAATTTCTTTACGGAATCCAGCATATCTACTCCCTTTTCCTCATTCTGTATTCACTGGGCGTGATCCCTTCCAGGCGTTTGAACGCATTATAAAAGCTCACATAGTTTTCATATCCCACCGCGTAGGCGATCTCCTCCACCCTCATCCTTGTGTCGTCCAGCATCTGCTTGGACACTGCCATTTTATTTTTCATCATATGCTGCTGAAAGGTGATGCCTGTCTCCTTGCTGATCAGCGAAGACAGGTAATTGGGACTGACATAAAACTCCGAGGCCACCTGCTCCAGCTTGATATTCTCCAATGTATGGATCTCCATATAGCGGAGCACGTTCAGTACCAGCTCCGACTTTCCTTTTCCCTGGTCCCTGGCCTGGTCCACGGCCTTTAGAAATGACTTCAGCCATTTTCCAAACATCTCAATGGACGTGTTCTGGATCGCGCTGTAGATGGCGGAATCCAGGTACACAGCCCATTGCTTGTGCTTTTGGATCACCTTGGTGCAATAGATCACCGACATTACCTGAAGGGAAATGATACTGCCCCCGGTGCACCGCTCAAAGGCGGCATATGTCTTTTCGTAATCCTCGGTCCCCCTGATATCCTGGGCCAGCATGGCCGCCTCGGCCTGCAGGTCGGCCGCTTTCCCATAGCGGATGTCTGTCTTTGCCATTTCTCCCGGTCTTGTAACCCCATACCCCTCCAGCATATTCTCATATGCCTCCAGATACAGATCCTTCACCGAATCCTTCAACCCATAGACCCGGCTCGTCCCGATCCGGACCGTTCTGTCGCTTTCACATAAAACAGCGCTGATTTCTTTTAACTGTATCTCCCAGGATATGTCCTCTTCCTCTGAAGTGCACAAGATCACAAGCTTTTCCTCCAACAGGGTGGATATGGTTCTGCCGGTGATCCGCTGTTCTGAATATTCCACCCTCTGGAGAAGGGGCTGGGAAAATCCGTCATTGGCATAGGCAACAAGCATGGCACAGCTGCCTTTACAGATCTGTATGTCGCTCACCAGGGACCACACAGGCAGGTCCCGGCCGGACATCAAGGCCAGTATCAGCCTGCCCTTTAATACGCCTGTCACCTGCCGGTTAACATTTCTGTCTTTTTGAATGCTTTTAACCGCTCTTTCCAGAGCGGTTAAAAGTTCGTCATCATCAATTGGTTTCAGTATATAGTCAAATACGGACAGCTTGATGGCACGGCTTGCATATTGAAATTTGTCGTATCCGGTGATCACGATCACCTTGCTGCCCAGATCCTGGTCCAGGGAGGTCTCCACCATGCTGAGTCCGTCCATATAGGGCATGTTGATGTCCGTAATTACAATGTCCGGCTTTTTTTCTTCCATCAGCCGCTTCCCCTGCTCTCCGTCATAGGCGGTTCCCGCCACCTCCAGATTCAACGCTCCCCAGTCAACACCATATAACAGCGACTTCACTGTGTTATGGTTATCATCCACAATAATTACTTTATATGCCATATCTTCCCCCTGTGCCTGTCTGTACCCGCCTACCCCTTGACCGCTCCCATCATTATACCACTGACCACATACTTCTGCATACAGAAGTAAAGGATCAGGATAGGCAGCATTGCCAGGATAAAAAAGGCAAATGCCAGGTTAAGTTCTGATGTGTATTCGTTAAAATATGCCATCTGGGCCAGGAGAAGCGTCCTGGATTCCACCTTGCGCAGAAGAATGACCGCAGTGGTGTAATCATTCCATATAAACAAGGTATTCAGTACAAGCTGTGTTGCGTTCACCGGCTTCATAAGCGGAAAAACGATCTTCCAGAACATGGTAAAACGGTTGCATCCGTCTATCCTGGCCGCTTCCTCCAGATCAAGGGGCACTGTTTTTACAAACCCGGTCACTACCAATATGCTGATGGGTATCTGAAGCCCTGTCCTGGCAATGACAAAACCAAGGTTGGAATTGGTAAGTCCCAGGCGGAAGAAGTTAAGGTACAGCGGCAGCATGATACACTGGATAGGGATCAGGATCCCGGACACAAATATCATGTAAACGCTTCTGTAAAACCTGCCGTTAAACCTTGCCAGGACATAAGCTGCCATAGAGGTTGCCGTCATCAGGATCAGGACCGCTGGTATGGTGGTAAGGATGCTGTTCTTATACCCGGTGATAAACTGCTCATTTTCCGTGATCACCTTTACAAAGTTGTTAATGGTGGGATGCTGCGGCCAGGCCAGGCGGTTTACGGATATATCAGAGCTGTCCTTTAACGCGTATATGACGCTGACGTAAAACGGCGCGATCACTGCTGTCATTACCAGGAAGATCGTGATGATCTTAATACAGGTTAGGATCTTCTGCCGGTATCTTCTGTCAATCATGCCTGTCATTCCTCCACCTCCAGCCTGTTGCAGACAGCCGTTATGGCATATGTCAGGATCACCAGCACCACGGTTATGATGATCGCAGCAGCCTGCCCCAGTCCTGCTTTATTGAATCCGAAGATATTGTCATACACATACATGGCCGCTGTCTGGGCCGCTTCCATGTTTCTTGCAACCGCCATGGGATAATCAAAACATTTCAGCCCCCATGCCACCAGAAGGGTCACATTGGATATGATGGCCGGGACGATCAGGGGAAATGTGATCCCCTTTACCCTCTGCCACCAGTTGGCCCCGTCCACCTTGGCCGCATCGTAGTAATCATCGGGAATGGACTGCAGGGCGGCAATGTAGATCATCATACAGTATCCCATATCCCTCCATATGGCGATCACTGCCATTGCCGGAATGACCTGGCTGGAGACTCCAAGAGGGCTTACAATGTTAAACAGCGGGGAAATGATATCCGTATACACATAGCTCCATACAATGGCGCCGCTTGTGAGGGCCACTGTAAAGGGGATGAATACCACGGTCCTTGCAATATTTGTGTACCATTTGGATCTGTTCAGCAGCAGAGCCAGGCCAAGCCCCAGGACATTGGCGCCAGTCACATAGATCGCAGTAAACTGGAAGGTATGTAAAAATGCCTGCTGAAAATACCTGTTCCTGATCAAAGTAATGTAATTGCTGAATCCCACGTAGTCATAGTTTGTGCTGATGACGCTCTTCCAGTTGGTAAAGGAATAGGGGATCCCCTGTAGGAAAGGCAATATCACAACAAATGCAAACAGGGCAAATGCAGGAAGCAGGAATAACAGGTTTGTACCATGTATCCTGGCCTGCTTCATGGATATCTTAGGTGGTTTCATCTGAACAGCTCCCTTCTGCCGCTTTATTTGCTGATCCTGTCTATTTCATCCAGCTCTGCCTGGGAAAAATGGGTATTGCCGACAATCCCCAGATTTTCAATGATCTGTTCCGGCCTGGATGCCCCGATCAGGACACTGGTCACGACCCCGTCCTTTAATACCCAGGATAACGCCATCTGAGCCAATGTCTGCCCCCTCTCCCTGGCTATTGCATCCAGTCTGCGTATCTGTTCCACCCGCTCCGTTGTGAGATCGGACGCGTGGAGGAACCTTCCGTCCCTTGCAATGCGGCTGTCCGCAGGAATACCGTTTATATACTTTTCCGTCAGCATTCCCTGGGCCAGAGGGCTGAATGCAATGATCCCCATACCGTCCCGGGCCGCATATTCCTTTAGTCCGTTTTCTTCAATGGTCCTGTTAAAAATACTATAGCTGTTCTGATTGATCACAAGGGGGAGGCGGACTTCCCGGGCAATCCTCATTGCCTCCCGGGCATGCTCCCCGTCATAGTTGGAGATTCCTGCGTAAAGTGCCTTGCCGCTTCTTACAATCTGCTCCAGGGCCAGGACGGTCTCCTCCACCGGGGTATCAGGATCCATGCGGTGGTGATAGAAAATATCCACATAATCCAGTTTCATCCTTTTAAGAGATGCGTCCAGGCTTGAGATCAGGTATTTGCGGCTTCCTCCATCCCCATATGGCCCGGGCCACATATCATAGCCTGCTTTTGTGCTGATCAGCAGTTCTTCCCTGTAGGGCTTAAGGCAGTTCTCCATGATCCGCCCGAAGTTCTCTTCCGCGCTGCCATATACAGGGCCATAGTTATTTGCCAGATCAAAGTGGGTGACACCATGGTCAAACGCGGTAAAGCACATGGCCTTCATGGTATCATAATTATCCTTGCTTCCAAAGTTATGCCACAGGCCCAGGGAAACGCACGGAAGCTTCAGGCCGCTTTTTCCGCAGCGGCCGTATTCCATATGTTCATATCTTTCCTTGTCTGCCTGGTATTCATTTGCTACGTACATAAAATCTCTCCTTCCAGCAGAGCCACTCTGCTAAACAGACCTTGCTGTCTCCACCACCCACCGGATCCTCTCAAGGGGCAGTTCGTCATGGATGCTGCAGTCCGGCCCTATAATGAACCCCCGTTTTCCCCCTTCCTCTATAAGGGCTTTTGTCTCCGCCTGGATCTCTTCCTTTGTGCCGCTGTACAAAAGGCTTCCCAGGCGGTTGTCAAACCCGCCCCACACCGTGCGTTTAAATGTATCCTTTGCCTGGCTGACGCCCAGGCCGTCAATATAACGTGACCAGCTCACCACCGCCGAGTCATAGTCAGACCAGTCTTCCAGCCTGTTATTGATCTCCTCCCATGCGCAGCAGTGCAGGGCATTCATGTCGCTGAGGGTATTGGCATAATCCAGGACTTCCTTGTCGCTGGGCGTTACCCATTCCCTGTACTCCTCATATGTAAAACGGTTTACTTCCCCATTCTGTACACTGTAAAAGATCCCATCACATCCGGCTTCCTCTATGATCCCCCTGACCAGGAGCTTTACATCCCCTGCAATCACGCGGCAGGCATGTTTTACCGCTTCCGGATCCTCCCTGATCAGTTCCATCATCCTGGGATAACCGATCTCCAGCCTCAGATAGGAAAGGGGGCAGAATATCAGATACAGGCAGCAACATTCATCCTTAAGGGTTGAAACGATTTTTTTGGTGCGGTGGATCTGCTCCCTGATAAACGGATGATCCGGCCCAAAGGCTTTCATTTGATACAGGTCTTTTGCCTGTTCCAGTTTTCCAAGCGCCGGGGCCGGCCAGCCGAAATACCCGTCCGCTGACAGCTTTACAAAATCCACATCCGTCTTTTTGTAAAAGTCAACCTGTGCCTCAATAAATTTGTCTTCCTGCCATAACTCCTGGGGTACATGCTTCCAGAAGCAGACCGGCACATGGTCTGTCTCCAGACCATGGAACGCGGCCCTGACCCGTTCTCTTTTCGTCATATGATTCTGCTCCTTTTACCTTTTTAATTTGTGGCAATGATATCGTCAAACATGGACTGGATATTTGCAATGCACTCTTCATGGGTCATGGGCTTTCCTGTGACCACACTTTCCGCATAGCTTATAAGCGCTTTTCTCCAGGCATTGGTAAACTCAGTGTTCATAGGTTTGGTAAATGCGCCCTGAGATACGTAATTGCCTGATTTTTTCACCTCGGCAATGGTCTGGACAACGGGCAGGAGCTTGTCGGAGCTTTCGCCTGTGATCAGCGGCATCAGTGTGCCCTCAGACCAGGTTAAAGCGCCGTCCGTAACCCAATACTCCAGAAATCCCAAAGACTCATCCAGGGCATCGGCGTTAGGATTCACCATAAAGCACTGGTCCACCAGCACTCCCATCTTTCCTGAGTTTTCCGTATCATCAATGGGCGGTACAAAGAAATCAAACTCAAATCCCTGGTCCTTTCCCCTGGCTTCGATCTCGCCGATATTCCAGTTGCCTGTAAAGATCATGGCGCCTTCCCCTGCTATGAATAATTCCAGGGCCTTGTCCTGGTTATTGGCCATGGCGTCCGTGCGCGGATACAGCATCCTGTCGTCCCACACAGACAGCGCCTCCTCCACATACGGATAATCCGCTACCCCTGCCTTCCCGCTCATCCATTGATCAAAGATATCCAGATCCCCTGCTGCAATTGCCCTGGGCCATATGGTGGAACGTGTTTCCAGATCGCCGGTGGAGCCTTCCCCGTACACATCGATAAAGGGATCGATCCCTGCATCATGAAGCTTTTGTATCACTTCCTTAAACTGGGTCCTTGTCTTCGGCACTTCTATTCCCTGCTCCTCAAATATCTTTTTGTTATAAAAGATACCTGATGTCTTAAAGTCAATGGGAACAGCATATACTTTTCCGTCTGCGGACACATCGTTTAGATCATACTGGTCAAGCCCCATATTCCTGATGACCTCATTATCCGACAGGTCCATTGCATAACCGTTTTCAATGAGGTCCGGGTACATGGCCGGATTTCCCATGATAATGTCAGGCTGTTCCCCGGAAGCCAGAGCGGTTGACAGCTGCGGAAAATAATCCGTGCCCTGGTTGTAGAATACGTTTTCAAAGGTAATTTCAGGATGCGCCTCCATGTACGCCTCCTCCAGCTTAACCAGGGAATCCTGCTTTACGGACTGCCCCATGTAGTGGAATACGGTGATCACCTTGCTTTCCCCCGACTGCGCCTGGGCTGCGGACGTCCCCGCCTGATCATCTTTACCCTGGGCCGCCTTGTCCTGGCCCCCCTTATCCTGAGCCCCTTTATCCTGGGTCTCTTTTCCCTGCGTCTCCTTGTTCTGAGGCGCCCCGTTTCCCCCCTTGGCGCCGCCGCACCCGCTGATACTGGCCATCGCCATGATCAGACTGATTCCTATTGCCACGTGTTTTCTCAAATACATAACGTTCCCTCCCTCTCCAGAGTCTATTTACGCTTCGTACTCATATTATAGTTTTTATAGCAGTTCTCCACAATTAACGAAACTTACTAAATCATTAACAAAAGTTACTGTTTTATTTCTTTGCTTTCATATTTCTTATTAAAGGTCTAAGAAGATATATGTAACAGTTCAGACGGCGGGAAAATTGGTGCAGAGGCGGGCGCTAAGCTGGCTTATAAGACTGATTCTGCACCAGTTTTCACATCGGATGGACATCCGCAGCTTCTTTACCGTCTTTTCCGTTCAGGAAGCTGCGCCGTCTGGACTGTAACAGAGATACACATTTGAATCTAAGGTTTTTTCAAAAAGTGTTGCATAATTTTAAGGATAGGTGTATAGTATATAATACAAACAGATGTAGTAATCGAAACTACATATCAAAGTAACAGTAAATTATTGTCAGTTTTTTAATAGAAGGAGGCTGGTATATATGACAGCAAAACTGAAACGAAATCTTACAAAGGTGAAAGATCCGGGCAGTGCCCTGACACACTTTATCGCCATGGTAATGGCCATCATAGCGGCCATGCCCCTGCTTTTAAAGGCCGCCCGTGACTCCGGCTATCTCCACGTAAGCGCACTGACCATCTTCATACTGAGTATGATAGGGCTGTATGCGGCCAGCACCATCTACCACACCCTGGACATTTCCCCTAAGATCAACCAGATGCTGAGGAAGATTGACCATATGATGATCTTTATCCTCATTGCCGGAACTTATACCCCGGTTTGTATGATCGTCCTGGGTGACAAGACCGGCTGGTCTCTCCTGACCCTGGTCTGGGGAATCGCCGCTGCCGGGATCCTTATAAACGCGCTGTGGATCACCTGTCCCAAGTGGTTTTCTTCCCTCATATACATTGCCATGGGCTGGGTGTGCGTGCTTGCCATTACAAAGATCCTCAGCTCCATGCCCAAAGCCGGGTTTATGTGGATGCTGGCCGGAGGCATCATCTATACCGTAGGCGGCATTATCTACGCACTGAAGCTGCCCATCTTCAACTCCAGGCATAAAAACTTTGGCTCCCATGAGATCTTCCACCTGTTTGTCATGGGAGGGAGTATCTGCCATTATGTGATGATGTACCGTTTTGTGGCCTAGAGGCATTGTAATGCAGCCTGAATGGCGCCTGAAATGTAAAATAACTGAATGATAATAACAAAAAACATCTGTCCCGGAACTGGATCAATATGCTCCGGGGCAGATGTTTTTATATATAACTTTATTTGTAACTTTATATGTGGCTATATATCTGTTTTATGTATGATGGCAGGATCGCTCCAATATCAGCCTCCCATACCCTGCCCTAAGCCGCCGTCCCTGCGCATCAGCATCTCCTTCTGCTTTCTGGTCAGATGTTTGATGGCGTATTCCCGTTTCATGGCTTCTGCCTTTGTCTCAAATGCCTCATAATAGGAAAGCACCACCGGTCTTCTGGGCCTGGTATACTTGGCTCCCCTGCCTGAGTTATGGGCTTTCAGACGCTTGTCCAGATTATTGGTCCAGCCGCAGTACAGGGTTCCGTCCGCACAGGTTAGGATATACGTGTAATTCATTTTCATAACTTCCTCTGTATCAAAGATAGCTGGCTATGTAAACGGCAACAACGCTTTCACTGCGTTATCACCGCCCAGGTTGCCCTGTAATCTATTATAAAGCACCAGCTGGATGCGCGACACAACGATCAGGCCATTGCATAAGCCAGAGAAGATATATCTGAATCATATCTATACTCTATTATATCGCACATACCCTTAAAATGTGCATAAAACCTGATTTATATTCCCAGACATACCCAATTCCATGTAGAATCAGAATCTACGGCCTCCTCCGCCATGGCTGTGGCCGCCGCTGGAGGTATGGGTGGAGCTGCGGCCTGATGAGCTGTGCCCGCCTCCCGAACCGCCTGATCCCCCGGTGTTCCTTGGAATCGGCACACTGGTCACAAATTTATTTAACAGCAAGTCATTACAATTACTGAACATGAATCTTGTATCAGCGCGGTATGCCAGCAGGGCATTGGAGCGGTCCCTCTGCGACTGTTTCATGGAGTAACGTCCCTTTACCCCCAGGCATACACTGCCTGCGATCATGGCCGGTACAATGAGGGCAAACGCAGCTTCATACCACCGTATGCTTTTGTACACACTGATCTCTCCTGTTTCCGTATCATAATTGTACTGGCCCCGCTGGATCCCCTGGTCCACATAATATTCAATGTCCTCAGCAAACCGCATGAAGGCGCCGCTGTAATCCATATATCTGAGATACTCGGCCATATCATCCTGAATGGCTTCAATGCGGCTGTCCGTAAGGATACGGATCATATTACCGCTGGTGGATATCCAGCTCTCCCCGCCCCGCTGGCCCGGCGCGTCCATGTAGAGCAGGACCAGGACGCCGCTTTTCTTGCTGCCTGTCCCATACCCGTTCTGGTCATAGAAATCATCCGCATACTCCATGGCCGAACGTTTTCCGTCATGAAACGCAGTCACGGCCACCACATCCATACCGGTCTTTTTACGGCTGGAGGCAATGGATTCCTCCACCTTGTCCTTTTCCTCATCTGATAAAAGTCCGGCCATGTCAAAGACCCGCTGCTCTGCAGCGCTGCCGCTCTCAGACTGCGCTCCAAAGGCCGTCATACCGCAGACAAAAGTCCAGAATACCATGAACACTGTCACAAGAGCGGCCAGACGCATTTTCCTATTATATCCCATTATCACAGCAGATACCCTCCTATCAGAAACAGAATGCACAGCGGCAGGAAAATGGACAGGAACAGTCTAGCCAGCTTCCTGTTGTCCACAGGCAGCTGACCGCAGACTTTGCCGGTCTGGCCATTGAGGGCAAAGTAATAGATCTTGCCTCTTGCCTTGTCATTATAGGTCAGAGTCCACACCGGAAGCAGGGCATAACTCCATTCTTCTTCCCTGAATTGGGCATCCTTTCGCCGGATCTGCAGGGAATTATAAGAACCTGCCTGGGACTGGAGGCTTTGAAGGGCAAATGTCTTGACCTCGGTCTTCACATCCGTGACAAACTGGTCCTTTTCCATATCCCTGTTCTCTGCCATAAAGCCTGACAGATATCCCATGGAAAACGGCTTCTTTTCCTCCATCCGAAAGGGCAGCACCCCGTCTATAAGCTGCCTGTTTGCCTTTCTCAGTCCGTTTCTGGCCACATTATCCACATCCATGGTCCCCTGGCGCTGGATGTCATAGACTTGGGTCTCCGTGTAACGCATATTGCCGGTATCCCACGTCCTCAGCTTTTTCCCCTGGGCGTCCAGCACGCCGTCCACCTTGCAGCCGTAGAGCCAGTAGGGGAAATATACCCCTGTCATGCTCTCCACCTGTTTACTGGAATAAAATTCATCCACGACATACTTTTTCTTCTTGATCCACTGGGCAAATATCTCCTTCGCCTTGTCTCTGTCGATCTGAAAGGGGATCACATGATCAGGGGCGAATTCCCCGGACAGCCGCCCTGACAGTACCACGGGATTGTGGCAGTAATAGCAGAATGTGGCCGCCGTGGTCTCATCCGTCACGATCTGCGCCCCGCAGCTGGGACAATTATACAGCACGGCCTGGCTGTGTTCCTGATTCTGGCTGTGTTCCTGATCCTGGCTGTACTCCGGCTCCCGGCCGTGATCCGGCCCCTGGCTGTATTCCTGATCCAACTCCTCCTGGGTAAAGTTGGAGAGACAAAATTCGCAGTGGTATTTCTGGGACGAAGGGTCGAAGACCAGACCTCCATCGCAGTTTGGGCATTTATATGTTATAACTCCCATCTGTTATCTCCTGTAAGCATGATATGTGATGCAGCCGGATCAGCCTATGGTCTTGGCTTCCCGCATTCACTGCAGAACTTGCCCGTATTGGTGGTGCCGCAGCTGCAGGTCCATCCCCCCGCCGGTCTTGGACTTCCGCACTCGCCGCAGAATTTGCCTGTATTGGCAGTGCCGCAGTTGGTGCAGTACCAGCTGTCCGGCCCACTGTGAGCGCCTGAAGCCGTGCTTCCCATGGGCTGTGCTCCCGCGGCCGGAGTTCCCATGGCCGGAGTTCCCATGGCCGGAGTTCCCATGGCCTGGGCTCCCGCTCCCTGGTTTCCCATGGACTGGCCGCCGCCATTTCCCTGCATCTGCCCGGCCTGGTTCATCTGCATCTGCTGCATATTGGTGTTGGATGCAGCTCCCATAAAGCCGCCTCCGGTCTGCATGCCAAATCCCATGCCCATGAAGCCTGCCAGGGAACCTGCGGAATTGCCTCCCGCGTTCTTTAGCCCCTCAGCAATGGTGCTCTGCACATATCCCTCGCGGATGCCCGGGTCCCCCATCATGGCGCCCTTGTTCCTTAAGTTGATCAGGTTCTGGGACTCCTCATCATAGGTGATGCTGGCAATGCCCACGGCCTGAATCTCCATGCCCCTGAGCTTGTTCCACTCCTCATCCAGGGTGTCCGCCATATACCGTCCCAGCTCCCTGCTCTTGGAGGTCACAAAGGAAATTCTGGTGCCGTCCGCGGACATCTGGTTTACCGATGTCTGGAATGCCTCCAGGAACTCGGACAGATACTGCTCATTCACGGAATCGATCTCCACCTTGTCCGCATTCTTGGGGATCACCTCAGCGTAAAACTTAAGCGGGTCCGTCACCTTGATGGAATAAGTCCCATGAGCCCGCAAAAACAGCTCCGCATTGTAGAAGTTGTCAAAATAATTGATCGGATTGCGGGTGCCGAACTTGATCCCCTTGATCTCCTGGAGATTGATATAATAAACCTTCTGAGCCCCGGGTGTTATGCCGCCAAACCGGATCCTGTTAAAGGATTCCTTTAATGCCTCCCCAAACTGGCCGTTAAACATGGAGGGCGCGGATGAGTGGTCAATGGTGTAGTAACCCTCCTCCGCAGTATAGTCCACCACCTTGCCTCCGTCCACCAGCATCATAAACTGGTTCGGATACACGTGGATCACGGATCCGTTGGACACAAGGTCGGAGGATCCCTTTGTGTTGGATCCCTTTCCCCTGCGCACCTGTACCCCGCGCACAAAGACGGTCTTGTCTCCCATATCATCAGGTTCCACGGCCTCCAGCCATTGGTCTGCCAGAGCTCCCCCTATTGCGGATGTAACTGCTTTAATAATTCCCATGATTTACCCCTTTCTTGCCATTCTTACGCCTGCGCTTTACAGGCTCTACGCACCTGACCGCTATATAGATCATCAGGATCGCCAGCGCCAGCTGGATCAGGATACTCACCATAATCCAATTGTCCGTTATAAAATTTGTGGTCGTCATGCCAAAATAGCTTCTTATTTTGGTCAGCGGCGCGCTTCCCCCCACCTGGCCGTTGAGAATGGCCAAAAAGGTGGCCGCCGGGTTCAGAAGCAAAAGATAAAATGCTCCGCCGGAAGTGGCCTTTACCGCGTTTTCCCCAAATCCGTATGCCGCCACGGAGTTATTGATATTCATGGAGGAAAGGGACAGGGTGAATTTGTTGATAAAGTAAGTCCCGGCCACCACGGCTACCAGTACCCCGTAGGTTACCACCGTGGATATGGTGGAGCGCTTAAACAGCGCTGAGAAGCAAAGCCCCACGCTGCCTGCAAAAAAGGCCACTGTGATGTAGCACAAAAGCAGGGAAACCGCATCTCCCCAGGTGATGCCCCCGTACACAAACACCATGGCCACTGCCGGGAAGCTGGATACGATCAGGAGCAGAAGGGTGCTGAGTGCACTCATCAGTTTTCCTATCACCACCTGGAACGCAGTCATCTGGGTGGTCAGCATCAGCTCCAGGGTCTGGCGTTCCCGCTCCCCGCTGATACTGGAGGCGGTCACGGCCGGCACAATGAACATCAGCAGTATAAATTCAATGGTGGTCACAAACTCATACATATCCATAAAGCTGCTGTACTGAATGGCAGCCGTTGTCCTGACCTGGGCCACGGCAGAATACATATTAAGAAGTGTTACCAGGGACAGGATACCGTTAAACAAAAGAATGATCACAGGAAGCCTCACGCTTCTGGAATTCACCTTCATCTCACGGCTAAAAACCGGATTCCGCATCATATGACACCACCACCTTTTCTTCTTCATGTTCTGTCAGCTGCATGAACACTGACTCCAGACTGCCCTTTTCCCTGGTAAACCCATTGACCAGCACATCACTGTCAATGAGCTGCTGGAGCAGCAGGGCCTCATCCTGGGCATCCCCGCTAAAGCGCACACAGATATCCTGTTCCCGGAGGGAAATGGTCTGTACGCAGGGATGGCTCTTGAGAATGGACAGGGCCTTTTCCAGGTTGCTGAAAACCGTTATCACCAGCGGGTTGGATGTGTTGACCCTGGAAAGGATATCGTCAATGTTCCCCTCCAGCACCATCCTGCCCTGGTCTATGATCCCAATATCCGTACACAGCTCCGACAATTCCGACAGCACGTGGGAGCTGATGACAATGGTCTTGCCGGACTCCTGCAGCTCCTTTAATATTTCCTTGAATTCAAACCTGGTCCTTGGGTCCAGACCCGAGGTAGGCTCGTCCAGTATCAGTATGGACGGATCGTGGATCAGGGCCCTTGCCAGGCACAGCCTCTGCTTCATGCCCCGCGAAAGACCGTCCACATAAAAATCCAGCTTATCCTCCAGGCCCACCTGCTCCAGCAGGGCCGTATACCGTTTTCTGGCCACAAGCCCGTCCAGGTGGTGGCAGGAGGCAAAAAATTCCATGTATTCCGACACTGTAAGGTTGTCGTAGACCCCGAAAAAATCCGGCACATATCCGATCCTGGCCTTCAGGTCCTTAAGGTCCCTTAAGGCATTGATCCCGTCTATGGTGATCTTGCCCTCATCTGCCGTGAGCAGGCCTGCCATGATCTTAATGGTAGTGGTCTTTCCGGCACCATTGGGCCCCACAAATCCGTACAGGGCACCTGAGGATACATTCATGTCCAGGCCGCTTAGGGCATGGTACTTACCGTATATCTTATGTAATCCTTTGATCTCCAGCATTATTTACTCCTCCCTGTAACGGTCAGCACGGGCAGCATGATATTCCAGGTATAGTCACCGGTCGCGTCATATACATATTTTACAGTCAGCGTATTGCCTGGTGATAAATAGGGCTCCAGATCCTCCCTGACATATTCTGTGACATTTGTATCAAAGGAATCATAGCTTCCCGTGTTGTAATTATAGAAATACATGTTTCCGCTGAAGGGCACCGTGTAATAATACCGCATGCTCTTGGCAACCTCATCACTGAGATGATAGAAGTTCAGTTTTTCCACCTCTATATTATTCCCCAGATAGTATTCCAGCATAACAGGCGACATTCCATACATGGTATTATTCTGCGCGTAGTATTCTCCGGACAGCACATTGGGCTGCTTCTGCATGGCGGACTGGTAGATCATCCCATCCTTCTCATAATTCACATCAATGGATGAGGTGAGCAGGGTGGAACCATATGTCTCATACCCTGATGATTTTAAAAATCCAGTCTCGTCCTTATCCTTGCTGAACGCCACCACCCTGGCCTCGGAATGATATCCGGACAGATAGTTGCTCATATAGAAGGAGAGCAGGTTGGTCCTTTCCAGCGCCCCCACATAGGCGGCATCCCCAATATCCTTATCCTCTTTATACCTGGAAGCCCCGGTGATCTGCTCCGCCATGGCATAACCGAAATTGGTGGCCCCATATACCATCTTCATATCATCCAGGTCCAGGGTCTCACCCGGATCCATATGGCCCACATACATCATCTGGTTGTACAGGAGGATGGCTACATTTTCCACTTCCTTGCTGTAATTATTAGTAAGGGTACCTGTCACCTTGCCGTCAAAGCAGTTGATATCCCCTGTGAACCCCACTCCCTCCTGATTGGAGGTGTGCTTTTCCATCATAAAGAATTTGGAGTTGAACGCCCCTACATTATCGGCTTTGATGCTGGTCCCGTCCTTGCCGTAATGGATGGTGATGGCGGGCGGCTCCTCCCCTGTGAACTTGGGGACAGGCGTCATGTTGTAGTAGACATTTCCCGTAAGGGGATAAAGGGTGTAATCCTGGTTCAGATTGACAAAATACGGCTTATTATAAGGCGCCCTCATATTGATAAAGGTGGTCTCCGACACGCCCTCACTGTCCGCGTCCTGAATGGAGGCATAGGTGAAAAACGGGCCCGTGAACCTGGTGGTCATTCCCATGAGAAGGACCATTCCCGTACAGCACAGGGAGAGGATCCCCACGGAAGGCATGTAATAGCGCAGCATTCCCCGGTGTTTCATGAAAAAGTAGAGGCCCGGCCCGGCCAGGACCACATAGGCCACTGCCAGGGTCACATACAGCCCCACCTTTGGAAGTTTGGTAAGGTTTCCTGTATTGATCAGGGACTGTACAGACCAGTACTGGTTATAGTTGCCCCCGTCCATGGCGCTGCTCAGGCTGTTGATCCGGCTCTCTCCCAGCAGGGTGGCAAAGAGATTGTCTATATAGGAGATATTCTGCTGGCAAAACTCCCCGATATCCGCGAAGTCATACATGGATACGGCAACGATCCCCTTTCCCGCAGAAACGGAGGAGAGCACGGACAGTTCATCGCTGGAAAGCACCTCGCTGCCGCCCTTTAACAGCACATCCGTACAAGTGAGGGGAATGGAAGCGCCTTCCGGCCCATCCACCGCATACTCCACCCCCATATTGATCACATACTGGTCGGGCTGCGGCACCGGCTCCTCCAGTATATCGCCTGCAAAGGCCCTAAGAGTCTCACTTCCCCTGGCCCCTGTTCCTATGAGCAGTACGCCCCCCTTCTGCACCCAGTCCCATACGGCCTGGATCTGCTGGCCGGAAAGCCTGCCTGTATCAAAGTCAGATATAAGAAGCACGTCCAGCTGGTCCAGCCCCAGTTCGCTGGAAGGCAGGGTGGCGGCAGTCATTTCAATGGACCTGGTGCGCAGGGTGCTGTAATTGATCCCCACCCCATTGAGATACAGAAGCTTTTCAGGATCATCGCTGAGAACACCGATAAAAAGCTCCGCCGTATCCATGTTCAGGTTCAGCTTCAGCCGTTTCTGCCCCACCTGGTTCCCGCTCTCATCCAGCAGGCGGACATACATCTGATCCACCCTGGCCCCCAGGGAGACGCTGAGCATCTCCGTGACGCTGCCCGAGGCAGGTATCTCCACCGGATACTCATACCGGTATACATCATAGTCCAGATCCATACTGTATCCCTGAAGATCGCTTTCCATGGCCAGTACACACAGGGTTCCCGTAAATGCCCGGTCCGCAGTATTTTTAAGGTCCACCCTAAGGGGCAGGAAACGTCCGCTCTTAGCAATGTTCTTATACCCGTACACCACATCCATGGTAATGGGGGAGGCTGTAAGCCCCTCCTCCGGCAGCGTATCCTGGGGCGCTTCCCGGTCCGCTTCCCGGGCCGTGTCCTTGGCCGTGTCCCGGCCCATGTCCTGAGCCGTTTCCCCTGCGGCCCCAAAAGCCTGTACGGTCATGGCCGCTGCCAGAATTAAGCCAAAAAGGGAGCTTTTCAGCACCCTTTTTATATTCCTTGGAAATATCCTCATGTTACAAGTCCTCATTGTACTCTCCCGGGGCGTGTCTCATCATTTATTCCCACAATCCTTACGCCCGAATATCAGTTAATCGTTCCAAAGTTCTCTTTGTTAATATCAAAATGTACCTGCAGCTTCACAGTGAACACGGTTCCGTTAAGATCACTGGCCACCTGGATGGTGCCGCCGTGCATGTCCACGATCTCCTTTGCAATGGCAAGGCCCAGGCCCGTACCTCCCGTGGTGCTGGAACGGGACTGCTCCACCCGGTAAAATTTGTTAAATATAAGGGGCAGCTCATCCGGCGGGATCACATAACCGTAGTTAGTAACGGACACGGTCACCAATTCATCATCCGCATGCAGCTTTACCAGCACGCGCTTTCCGTCCGCCCCATACTTAATGGCATTGCCGATCAGGTTGTCAAACAGCCTGGCCAGCAGATTTCCGTCCGCGGTGATGATTTTGGCCGGAACATTGCTCTGAAGGTCATAGGAAAGGTTCTTTTCCACAAAGTTAGGATAAGCCTCCTCCAAAAGCTGTCCCAGCAGCTTCACCACGTCCAGCTGAGCCACATGCATGGAAATCTTCCCATAGTTCAGCTTTGTGAATCCGAACAGGTCCTCGATCAGTTTTTCCAGGCGCCTTGCCTTGCCGTATGCGATCTCTATGTATTTGTGCTGCATGTCCGCCGGTATCCTGGTATTGCCGGCCAGCAGTTCCAGGTATCCGATAATGGAGGTCAGCGGAGTCCTGAGATCATGGGCCACATTGGTGATCAGCTCATTCTTGGTCCTCTCCGACTCCCTCTCCTTATCCATAAGTCCCTTGATATCTTCCACCATCTTGTTCAGGTTAGCTGCCATGCTGGAAAACTCATCATCTCCGATCACATCAATGGTGGTGTTTAAATTCCCTTCGGAAATGCTCTGCACCGCATCTGAAATCTTACTGATATACCGTATATAGGGTTCCTGAAGGATCATAAATGTTACGGCAAACAGCGCCAGGCCAAAGATCACATAGACCAGCACCACAGCCACATGATAGTCCAGTACTGCCTGAATCAGGCCGTTCATCCGCCCTGATTCCTCCATGTACCTGGCGATCATGGAAACATTGGTCACCAGAAATATTTCCACCAGACAGGAAATAATGGCACTGTATATGATATTGGTAATGACCCGCGTGTGATATCGCCTGCTCATGTCACTTTTCAATTTTGTATCCTACTCCCCATACAGTGGTAATGATCTTATTCTGTCTGGTGTCTTCCTTCATCTTGCCCCTCAGGCGTCTGATATGTACCATTACCGTGTTGTTGGCTTCATATACCTTCTCATTCCAAACACGCTCAAAGATCTCATCCGTACTGAATACCTTTCCGGGATTGGATGCCAGAAGGTACAGAATATCAAATTCAATGGGAGTGAGCTTAATCTCCTCATCATCCACCACCACCTTGTGATTGTCCTTGTTGATGATCATTCCCTTGATGGTGATCTCATTATTGGTCTTGTCCTGGGCCGCGCTGTTGGGATTTAGCTGTGTATAGCGGCGCAGATGGGATTTGACCCTGGCGGTCAGCTCCAGGGGATTAAAAGGCTTCACCACATAATCGTCCGCCCCTGTTCCCAGTCCCAGTATCTTATCCAGATCCGTGGACTTGGCGCTGAGCATGATGATGGGAATATTATTGGTCTCCCTGATCTTCTTGCACATCTCAAGTCCGTTCATTCCCGGCATCATGATATCCAAAAGCACCAGATGGATGTCCTCCTTTGTAAGGATCTCCAGTCCCTTGGCAGCATTTTCCGCCTTAAACACTTTATAGCCATCGCTGACAAGATAAATTTCAATCAGATCCGCAATCTCTTTTTCATCATCTACAACCAAGATATTAATATCGGGCATGATATCCCCTCCTCTTACGTTAACTTATATGTATGCCATGCAGCGCTTATTTTATGCCGCATTGAACCTTAATACCTATTCTAACATAATACATCAAGGTTTTCCTTACTTTTTTCTTGAAATATTGTGGGAATTTCTGTTACAATGAATGGTTCTTTCCTCATATACCAAAAGCAGGATACTGTGGTATAATACCGGTATCATAAATATTTCAGTAAAGTGTACGCATTTGTGTTCGGCTGACAAAAAACCAGCCGCAAAGACAGGTGACGGGAAAACTCCGGGAGTACACGAAACTGGCAGGAGGTGGAAGCCATTAAGATCACAACATTAATGGATAATCTCATGGGCGGACGCAAGGACTTTACGGCGGAGCACGGGTTATCCCTCTATGTAGAAACAGGACATACGCGCATCCTATTTGACTTTGGAGCAGGCGCGCACACATTTGAGAATGGACAAAAAATAAAAATACGGCCAGACAGGATCGATTTTGCCGTGTGCAGCCATGGACATTACGACCATGGAGGAGGGTACAGGGAATTTGTTAAAAACGGACTTCAATGCCCTTTGGTGACGGGAAAAGGATTTTTTACAGAAAAGTATGCTGTCAGCGGCATCAAGTCAGCCTATCTGGGACCCGGATTTGACCAGGAGTTCCTCACGGAAAACCACATTACTCATATGGAATGCCATGGCCTTACCCCCCTTGCACCCGGCTGCTGGGTCATGGGTGATATACGGCGCACCTATGAGTTTGAGTCCGTCCCCGGCAGGTTCGTGCTCCGGGAGCAGGACGCCTGGGTACAGGACAAGTTTTGTGATGAGATCTGCCTGATCATTGAGGAACAGGGGGAGCTGGTGGTGATCGTGGGCTGCAGCCACCCGGGAATCCTGAACATCCTTACCACGGTAAAGGAACATTTTTCACAGCCCATCAAGGCGGTGATCGGGGGAACCCACCTCATGGAAGCGGACGAAGCACGGATCCGTCAGACAGTGGAGATAATGAAGGACATGGGGATCCGTCTTCTGGGATTCAACCACTGCTCCGGAGAACTCTTCAGAAACATGATGGAACAGGAGGAGACTCTCTCCACCGTGTATCTGGGGGCTGGCGACTGCCTGTTCCTGACGTAGGGATACCCTCAGTGGACAAGGAGACTGATGTTTCCTGTTATTTTAAAAGCCATTGGAAGCATAGCACAAACAGCGCTTCCAATGGCTTTTAATAGGTGTGTTACCTTAATATAGTTTTTCCAGTAATTTGTGGTTGTTTAATTCCTTTGGCGGCATGATTGCCTTTCTGTCTATTTTTGAATTTATATTCAAAGGAAATGCATCTAACTGGATCAGGCAGGTGGGGACCATGTAGTACGGGATCTTCTCTTTCATCCGTTCTTTTATGGCCTTCACATCCAGTTTCTTATCCGCGGTAAAATATCCGCAGAGGATATTGCATCCGCCCTGATCGGTAAATGCCTTCACTACCGCTTCCTTCACTTCCCCGCACTCCATGATTGCTGTCTCCACAGCGCCTGCTTCCACCCGAAATCCCCTGATCTTAAACATATTATCCATTCGACAGACATATTGAAGATTTCCGTCCGGAAGTTCCATAAGGATGTCATTGGTCTTAAAAACCCGCTCATATCCCTTTTCCCGGGTAAAGGGATTCTCTGTATAATGAGTGCGTGTCATCTCCGGCAGCCCGTAATACCCACGGCTTACCTGATTGCCTGAAAGCCATAATTCCCCGGGTTCTCCGGGACATACTGCATTTCCGTCCTCTCCCATCAGGTACCCCTTAAGGCCAGGGTTCAGCCGTCCCACAGGGTATATGGCTTTTCCTCCTCCGTCCCTGATCTCATAGTGGGCGATCATGGAACACATCTCCGAGGCGCCATAGACATTAAATATCCTAAAATGCGCCCTGCTGATATCTAGGTTGCGCACCGGCTCACTGCCTACCAGCAGGAGACGTAAGGGTATATCCTCCAGATCCATGGACAGCAGTTTCCTAGCCATATGGGGCGGAAGAAAGGTGATATTGATCCTGTGCCGCCGGTAGAACCGGGCCAGTTCCACAATATTCTTCCGGATACTTCCCGGAATAATATAATTCGCCGCCCCCACAGCCAGGGTGGAAAAAAGGTCGCTGACAGCTGCCACGAATCCAAATCCCGGAAACACCCCGAACCGTTCCTTCTCCGTTGTCTCAAACAGTTGGAGGTTATACACAGAAGCCATTACATTTTTATGCTCCAGCATGACGCCCTTTGGCCTTGAGGTGGAACCTGAGGTATAGATCAGCAGGGCCAGGCAGTCCCGCTCCGAATAATTTATCTCCGGAAGGGTAATTTCCCTGTCTATCTCCTCCCACCACCGGCCGTCTATGAGAATCCGGCAATGGCACTCCAGTATAATATTCTCACTCCTTTCCTTTGGATATGCCCTATCCAGATACACATACACACAGCCTGCTTTCCAGATACCAATGATACTGGCTATGGTTTCCGCCGTTCTTCCCGTACTAACTGCTATAATTTCCTCTTTCTCCACATTGCTTTGTAACAGACAATGGGCAACTGAATTGGACCACCTTAAAAGTTCTTCGTAGGTGACAGTCCTCCCATCCGCATAAACGGCCGTTCTGTCAGGATACCGTTTCACCGTATCCAAAAATATCTCACAGAAGGTTTTATGCTCCATTACCTCATCCCTGTGTGTCTTTAAGTATTCAGCTCTATTTTCTTCATCAAATAATTTTTTCATCCGCAAACGCTTCCGCCATCATGGGAACTATCTCATACAGGTCTCCAACCAGGCCGTAATCAGCCACTTCAAAAATAGGAGCTCTCGAGTTCTTATTGATCGCTATAATGATATCAGAGGATTGCATTCCTGCCAAGTGCTGTATTGCTCCGGATATGCCGCATGCGACATATAGTTTCGGTTTTACCGTGGTTCCGGTCTGGCCAACCTGGTGCGAGTGGTCGATCCATCCTGCATCCACCGCTGCCCTTGATGCGCCGACCACGCCGCCCATGGCATCCGCCAACTTTTTAATTACTGCAAATCCCTCCGCATTGCCGAGGCCGCGGCCGCCGGATACGATCACATCCGCATCAGTGAGGGACACCATCTCTTTGGCGCTTTTTACAATTTCCAGAACCTGGGTTCTGATATCGGACGCTTCCAGTTTGACATCCACATTTATGATCTCGCCCTGGCGGCTGTCATCCGGTTCCAGCTTCTGCATTACGCCCGGGCGCACCGTGGACATCTGAGGACGGTGTTCCGGACAGATAATGGTGGCCATCAGGTTGCCGCCAAATGCAGGACGGGTCTGCATGATCTTCTTGTCCTGGGGATCAATGGACAATCCGGTACAGTCAGCCGTCAGGCCAGTGTTAGCCTTGGCTGCGATTCTGGGGGCCAGGTCGCGGCCGATATGGGTAGCACCATAGAGTACGATTTCCGGCCGATATGTACCGATGGCATCGGTGATCACCTTTGTATAGGCATCGGTGGTAAAATTCTCAAGAAGCGGATGATCCGCCACATACACCTTATCTGCTCCGTAACGGATTAACTCCCGGGCCAGGCAGCCTACATCCTTTCCAAGCAAAACCGCACATACGTCCGTTCCGATGTCTTTAGCCAGCTTCCTTCCCTCGCCCAAAAGCTCCTTTACCACAGGAGTAATCACTCCCTGCCTCTGCTCTGCAAATATCCAAACATTTTTGTATTGACTTAAGTCCATGTTTTACCTCCTGTGTTTACTTAAATAATATGTTTTTCTTTCAGGCTGTCCATAAGCGCGGCCACCTGTTCCTTTGGGCTTCCGCCAAGCACCACGCCTGCTCCCTTTGGCTCCGGAGTAAAGGAACGGAATACTCTTGTTGGAGATGCTTTTAACCCCACCTTGTCCTGGGTAATATCCACATCATTAAAGCCCCATACGGTTATCTCTTTTTCGTAGGCTTCATAGATTCCCTTCATGGTCATATATCTTGGTTTATTCAGTTCTTTTACCGCGGTAAGAAAACACGGTGTCTCTACACGGATCACCTCATATCCGTCTTCCATCTGCCGCTGCACAACCACCGCGCCGTTCTCCAGCCTGAAATCCTGCACATAGGTAACCTGGGGAATATCCAGCTTTTCTGATATCTGCGGTCCCACCTGGGCCGTGTCACCATCAATGGCTTGGCGTCCGCCAAAAATAATGTCATAATCTCCGATCTTTTTAATGGCCGCGGAGATGGCGTTGGACGTGGCCCATGTATCGGAACCTCCAAACTCCCTGCCGCTTAAAAGGATCGCCTCGTCCGCACCCATGGCCAGACATTCCCGCAGCATAACCTCTGCCTGGGGCGGTCCCATGGAAATGACGGTCACTGTCACGTCTTTATATGTATCTTTTAACTTCAGCGCTTCCTCCAGCGCATTGGCATCGTCCGGATTCAGTATACTCTCCACGCCGTCACGGATCAGAGTCCCTTTTACAGGGTCAATTTTCACTTCGTTTGTATTTGGAACCTGCTTTGCGCAAACTACTATCTTCATTACGTATCCTCCTCATCCTATATTTTCATTACTTTCCAAGAACATGATTTGCAATTACCACCCTCTGGATTTCCGATGTACCTTCATAAATTGCCACAAGCCTTGCATCACGGAACATGCGCTCGATGGGGTAATCCTTCATATAGCCATATCCGCCGTGAAGCTGCAGGGAACGGTACGCGATATTGTTGCACAGATCGCCGCAGTAATATTTTGCCATGGCCGCGTTCTTGGAATAGGGCTTTCCGGCGTCCTTTAATTCCGCCGCGTGGTAAACCAGCTGTCTTCCGCACTCCACCTTTGTTGCCATGTCCGCGATCTCAAACTGTGTATTCTGAAGCTTAGAGATGGGTTTGCCGAACTGTACCCTCTCTTTTACATATTTTACCGCCTCATCCAGGGCGCCCTGGGCAATTCCAAGGCCCTGGGTGGCAACGGTGATACGCCCGGAATCCAGGGTGGCCATACAGATCTTGAAGCCCTGGCCTTCGGATGCCAGAAGATTTTCCTTGGGCACGCGCACATTTTCAAAAATCAGGTCGCAGGTAGGAGAACCGTGCATACCCATCTTGTTTTCCACCGCGCCCCTGGAGAATCCCTCCCAGGCCGATTCCACGATAAAGGCGCTGATTCCCTTTACGCCTCTGGCATTTACATCCGTCTTGGCGAAAACAGTCACAAAATCACAGCAGGGACCATTGGTGATAAAACATTTACGCCCGTTTAAGATATAATAGTCTCCATCCGTTTCCGCCGTGGTCGTGATTGCCGCCGTGTCGGACCCGGCCCCCGGCTCCGTGATGGCAAATGCGCCGATCAGCTTTCCCTCCGCCATTCCGCGCAGATATTTCTGCTTCTGGGCTTCATTGCCGAACATCATGAGCGATCCGCCGGATAAAGAGTTTGGCATAAGCTGTGTGGATGCGCTGGCATCTACTTTTGTAAACTCTTCCGTCACAATGGTAGCGGATACGGTATCCCCGCCGCATCCCCCGTATTCCTTTGGAATTACAATTGCGTGGAATCCACAGTCAATAATTTTCCTGCGCAGTTCTTCCGGATACTCCCCTGTCTCATCGATCTGTGCCGCCATGGGTGCAATTTCGTTTTCCGCAAACTCTCTCGCCAGTTTTCTAATCATTTCATGTTTTTTGCTGAACATTCCCATTCCTCCTGCATCATTATTTTTATTCATGCTTACTCTTTGTCCATGATTTTCTTCAGTCCACCCCAGTTTTCATTGAAAATATCGGCCGGCATCTGTTCCAGATTCTCGCTGATCAGCGGACAGAAATCCATCTGCTCCAAAATATCCTTCTGAAGGTCTACGCCGGGAGCGATCTCTGTGAGCAGCAGCCCTTCGCCGGTCAACTCAAAAACGCACCGCTCCGTCACATACATGATCTTTTTTCCCTGGGCCAGGGACGCCTCGCCGTTAAAAGAAATCTGTTCAATCTCATTAACAAATTTCCTGGAATTGCCTTCCTTTATCACCTTGATATGGCCGTTGCTTATCTCATAGGCCGGACCTTCGCCCTTGTGCAGCCCTCCGGTAAAGGTAGCCGCAAACACCACCTTGCTGGCGCCCCCTGCCACGTTTAGGAAACCGCCCACGCCCAGGCCTTCACCGTTTCTCTTACTCACATTCACATTGCCGTTTGGCCCTACCTGAAGCACACCCAGTACGCCCAGATCCAGTGCGCCGCCATCGTACATATCAAACTCATCCGCCATCTCAATGGTGGCCTCCGCATTCCAGCAGCACCCGAAATCATGGCCGCTGGCCGGCACTCCGCCGATGCCTCCGGACTCGGTTGTAAGAGTAATGTATTCGCCGCAGCCTTCCTCCGCCGCAACCGAGGATACCGCCTCAGGTATGCCCACTCCCAGGTTCACAATGGCACCCTTGGTCAGCTCCATGGCCGCACGTCTGGCAATCACCTTTCTGGCGCTCAACTTTTCAGACGGGATGGCATCCAGAGGCACCCGGATCTCCCCTGAAAATACGGGATTATAGTAAGTCTTGGAGGTCTGCCAGTGGTATTCCGGCTTGGATACAAACACATAATCCACTAATATGCCGGGTACGGTCACATCCCTTGGCTTGATGCTTCCGGCTTCCACAATATTCTCAACCTGACAGATCACGATTCCTCCGCATGCCCTGGCAGCTTCGGCCGCTGACAACTGTCCCAGCTTATATCCTTCCTTATAACAGGAAATGTTTCCCTTTGTATCTGCAACCGTGCCTCGGATCAGTGTCACATCCAGTTTGGGAAGCTTATACCAAAGCCACTCTTCCCCGCCAAGTTCCACCAGTTCCACCAGCCGTTCTGCATTTTTTGCCTTTTCGTTCATGCATCCCGCATCCACCCTGGGATCCATCATGCTCTTTAAACCAATTTTTGTGATAACCCCCGGCGTATGAGCCGCAATATGACGGCACATCACAGACATAACACCTTGTGGAAAATTATATATTTCACCTTTGTTGTCACGGCTGAATTCCGTCATGGCAGGTCCGCACCCGTTCAGGTGGCCGCCGACCCCCCGTTTTAAGAATCCTTCATGGGCCGCGTGAGCAAGCCCCCTGTCTCCACGGTTTCCGGTAGCCGACTGCCAGTACATGGTAAGGTTCCTTGGATGCCCTGTATCCAAAAAACTCTTTTCCAATTCCACCAGCGCTTCCTCTGCAAATCCGCCTAGAGTAATACCTGTATACATAATGGTATCTCCATCCTTTATCAGCCTGCTCACTTCTTCTGAACGTATAATCTTCATAGCACTGCATCCTTTCTTCGTAATAATATGAACCTGCTCTATTTAGGAGCAATTTCGGTGCCAACCGTATCTGTCCGGCTGACGGATATAAAAAAGACAGAAATCAGGCAAGAGTTTCCGTTGTCCTGTTTCTGTCTCATAAAATTCTTCACAAAAATATACAGTCCAATTACAAAAGTGTATATTTTATATACATTTATTTTAATCCATATTTTTCCATTTTTTCATAGAAAGACCGGCGGGAGAGACCAAGTTCATTTATTGCCATGCTTTTATTTCCGTTGTTCCGTTTCAGGGAATTTTTGATCATACTCTTCTCCAATTCTTCCACTGCATCCTTTAGCTTTCGCGGACATTCGTCTCCCTGCTCATCCGGACATTCGTCCCCCCGCAGGTACTGGGGAAAATCCTTTATCTCCAGCATATTGCCGGTTTTAACGATCATTGCATATTCTATCACGTTCTGCAACTCCCTCACATTACCGGGCCAGTCATATTCCTCCAGCACACGGATGGAGCCGGGTGTGAGATCCGTACTTTCATCCCCACCGTTTCGGGTGATAAAGTAGCGAACAAGAGGCATGATATCTTCTCTGCGGCTGCGCAGGGGCGGTATATGGATCGGCACAACGTGAAGGCGGTAGTAAAGGTCGCTTCGGAATTCATTTTTCTCCACCATTTCCTCCAGATTCCGGTTGGTCGCGGCGATCACCCGCACATCCAGCTTAATGGTCTTGGTTCCGCCCACCCGTTCCAGTTCCTTTTCCTGGAGTACACGGAGGAGCTTGGACTGCATGGTCAGGCTCATATCGCCGATCTCATCCAGAAGAATGGTGCCCTTGTTGGCAAGCTCAAACTTTCCCAGCTTGCCGCCCTTTCTGGCCCCGGTAAACGCTCCCTCCTCATAGCCGAACAGCTCGCTCTCCAGAAGATTCTCAGGAATGGAAGCACAGTTTACCTTGACCATGGGCTGTTCCTTCCGATTGCTGGCACTGTGGATACACTTGGCCATTACTTCCTTACCGACACCGCTTTCCCCCTGTATCAAAATGGTACAATTGGTATTGGCTACCTTGGCAGCCAGACTCAGTGTCTTTTTCAGTTCCTTGTTCAGACTGATATAGGACTGGAATGAGATAGGAAGCTCCGATGCCTCCAGCTGTGAAGCCAGATACTGGACCATCTCTTTTGTCTTCTGGAGCTTTCTGGTCAGTTCCACTACCTGTGTCACATCCTTGAATATGGCGCAGGCTCCCACCTTCTCCTTCTTCTGATTATACAGCGGAAACGCAAGGCCCACGGAATCTATCTTCAGGGATTTGATATATTCCACCTTATTTTCTTCCTGGCTCCCGCCCTCCTCCATCACCCTTATAAGCTTTGCCTGGGGTTCAATATCATAGAGGTTTCTGCCCAACAGCTTCTCGGGCTTTACCCCCATCCGCTCGGCATAAAACCGGTTGATATAAACCACAGTACCCTTATAGTCGATGACAATGATCGCATTATCGGCATTTTCCAGGATGTCCAGTAAGATGTCCACATCCCACTCCTTAAAATATTCTGTCGTGATCAGCCTTGATTTCAGTGACATAATTGTTTTCTCCTGATGTACATCCATCTCAATATATTGTTAAATTTTTACCATCTAGTTTATAGTATACCGATTTTTTTGTGCAAATTCAACACTTTTTTCAATAAGGATGTCAAAGGGCATATAAAAACGGAAGACAAACCTGACACGTCACCCGTTCAAACTTGCCTTCCGTATTAGTAAGACTCTTTTCCCACCTTACTTTCTTCCGTTGCAGTTATACAATCCCAAACTGTGCAATCACAGCCAGACATAGGGCCACAATCAGCGGTATCACAACCGAGCATACGCCCATTGGTCGGTAACCCACGCGGTGGGGAAGCTTGGCCTGAGTCAGTTCATTGATGATGGTTCCGTTACTTGGCAGGGAATCCAGACCGCCGGAACAAATCGTTGCAATTCTATGTACCACCTCCGGATTCATGGCAAGACCGCCTGCGGACACCGGACCGATAAAACGGTCTGCCAGCGCATTGAGGGCAATGGTGAGGCCTCCGGCCGAAGAACCTGCCACACCGGCTGCAATATTGACCGCCACTACAACCTGGAATTCTCCCGGTCCCGGAATCTTGCCCAGACCGCCGCAGATAATGGCGAATCCGCTGGTAGCTCCTACTACGGACCCGAACGCAATAACCATGGACGCGGTACAGACAGAGTTGATGGACTGCATGGCGCCCCGCTTAAATGTCTCAATCTTGGTTGCCAGTCTCCTCCAATACATGGCATAGCCCACAATAATGCCAAAGGTCGCAGCAATATAAACCGGCTGTTTGAATACATTCAGAGTTACGATCAATACGATGGAGGGGATCAGGCAGGTTATAATGTTCATTTCCTGAAAATCCTCGTCCGCCACCTTTAGCTGCACCTTGGCAATCTCAGCGCCGGTGGGCAGAAATCCTTCGTGGTTCTTCTCCACCTGTGAAATCTCCCATTTAAAATAAATACCTGCCAGGAAAATGGCGATCAGACAGCCGATAATTCCCAGTGTGGGGGCCGCCATTGCATTGGTCCCCAGGGCCTCTCCTGCAATTACGTTATTGACGGACGGAGAACCGGGCGCCATGGTGAGGGCGAGAACGCCTGCTCCCAGAATGTTGACGCCGTAAAGTCTCCACGGCACATCCAGCTCCTCGAACATTTCCTTGGCAACCGCGATCACGGTAAAAAATGCTACGAATACGCTGACTCCGCCGTACCCCAGGATAAAGGACAATGCTGCCAGTGACCACAAGGCCATAAGCTTTTCTTTTCCCGGAAACTTTCTGGCAATCCGGCCAAACTTTAATCCGATGGATTTGGCCGCTCCGCTGTCACCCATCATGGCTCCGAATATGGCTCCTGTAAACATGGTGAGGAAATATTTCTGGATAAATCCTGCCATGCCTTCCATATAGGCGCCGCTCATGCCCGTGGCAATATCCATGCCGCTGGTAATCAGTACCAGAATCGACACCAATGGTGCAACGATTACTGCCGGGATACCTTTGTAGCATGTGTAGATCAATAACGCTACCGCCAGAAGAATACCTATAATACTTACCATCTAATGAACCCCCTTGTCTTGTGAAAGTACGCAAACAGTATCCTGCGGTTTCCCGTGCGATAGAAACAAGCAATGATTCTATTTTGCCATACCATCGTTAATTATTCAACAATATAAAGAGCAAGAAAACTGCCAACTTTTCATTATCTTAAAATTTCTTTTAAAAACGTGTTTATCTGTACCCTGGTTCTGAATTTTCTTATTTCCTGTGTCTACTTATTAAACATTTTGCTTCCGTCACAGTTCCCTTTCTATACACTTTCTATACACTTTCTATTCATTTTTAAGTTCCCCTCCAAACAAAAGAAGACTGCCAGGGCAGTCTCACCTGTCCATAGCAGTCTCAAACAAACCATATTGCATTTTCCGTTAATTACATGTCGTCCCCATATCTGCCGCTATATAAGCTCCAGTTACAATGCTGGATGCATCCGATGCCAGGAATAAAGCTACCGCAGCGATCTCCCAAACCTCGCCCAGACGTTTTAACGCTGTCTTTGCCAGTATCTGCTCCTTTACTCTTGGAATTGCCAGAGGAACCGAATTGATCGCTGTGGGCACATATCCCGGGCAAATGGCGTTGGCTGTAATCCCATAACGCCCCCACTCCATTGCCTCTGTTTTAGAAAGACTAATCACACCGGATTTGGATGCACAGTAAGCCGCGATGTTCTTGGTTCCCACCAGACCGCCTGCGGAGGAAATATTGATCACCCTTCCCTTGATCTCCTTTTCGATCATAACCTTGGCAGCCTCTGCTCCACAGATAAATACGCCCTTTAAATCCGTATCCACTACCTCATCCCACTCATCATCGGACATCTCCACAATTCGTTTAGTGATGCCGATGCCTGCATTACATACCATAATGTCCAGCTTTCCAAAGGTTTCCACGGTTTTGGCTACCATGGCCTGTACTTCCTGGCGGTTTCGTACATCCGCTTTAAAGGGTATGGTGGTTCCACCCATAACATTGATCTCATCGGAAATCTTCTTACAGTCTTCCTCATCCAGACCATTGATCACAACCTTAGCCCCATAAGCGCAGAACGCCACCGCCATACCATACCCCAGCCCGGTGGTGCTTCCCGTGATGACTGCAACCTTTCCTGTCAGATCAAATATCGGAATGTCAAATGGTGTGTTCTTCATTTCAATCATAATCATATCTCCTTTTTTATCAAGTTATTATTATTGCATTCGTTATTCAGCAGCCTATTCTGCCAGTCCTGCTTCTTTATCCAGCTTTCGTGTCCTTTTCTCCGGTTCTTCCTTTTTTTCATTCTGTGATGCAGTATTTGCTGACGCCGGCTGCTGAGATACAGAGTTCGGTGATCCGGGATTCAGGAAAACCGACAGCCTTGGACCGAGAAACCGCCCTATGTACCTGGCAAACCATCCAATCATAAAAGCGGATACTAAAGTGCCTTCCCTTACCCCCTCCACTCTCCCCAGAAACGCCAGGGAAATAATCAGGGCCAGCACCACCATGGAACTGTCAAATATAATCTTGCATATGCCGAAATCCAGTTTGGTAATCTTCTGGATACACACTGCAACACCCTCTCCGGGCAGCATGCCGAAATCAGACATGACTACACCGCAAACACCGGCCGCCAGTACAAAACAGCCGAATATCAGGTACAGCATCCTGAATACATAGCTTTGCGGGACAAACCCTCCAAACAGCACACCGGTAAAATCGATCAGCACCGCAAACACAGAGCTTAGGATAAACTGCGTCAAGAACTTACGAAGCGTGTATTCTTTTTTCAAAACCAGCTTCTGGATCACATAGAGGATCACATTGAGGTACATGGTGCATGTTCCCAGAGATTGTCCCACCACAAAGGAAAATGCATACGGCGCGGATGTAATAGGAGAAATCCCCAGGTTACATACCTTTACTACCGTTATACCGGCTGCATAGACAAAGGAGCCTGCAAGGCATACGGCAATCTTTTTAAACAGATTTTTTTCCATCTGATACCCCCTCAAATTTCAATTCGCACGTGAGGGATTGCTCCCCTGCAGAATATTACTAGCAATTTTAGTGCCAACTAATTTCACGCCGGCTCTTTTGCTACCCTTTTGCCGTTTTGTTTGCCGTTTCGTTTGCCGTTTCGTATGTCATTTCGTATGTCATTTCGTATGTCATTTCCAGGTCACATCCAATTTCTTTCTGGGCGCGCTCCTAAGGTATGCCACTGCCGGATATCCCATGGCTATGGAGCACACCAGCACCTCATCTTCCTCAATGCCGAGTTCCTGTCTAAGTTCGGCGTTCTCCTTTACCGCATCCGCGAAAAAACCGTTGACGCAGGAGCCAATCTCCATGGTTTCCCCCAATAGCTGAATATAAGCAGCCGCCAGACAACCATCCTTATTAACATTAAATCCTCTTTTCCGGTTTCCGACAACCAGTACCAGCCAGGGAGCGTTATAGAATAACACGTCATTTCCCTTCTGACTTTCCTTATAGATCCGGTTGTAGGCCGGTCCGTAAAATCCCTGGCTCTGGGACAGAAGCCCCAGCGTCTGCGCAGCCATGCCGGTGACCTTTCTCAGGTTATCCCTCACGGCCACATACCGAAGTGCCTGCCTGTTTCCGCCCGTTCCCGCATATCTGGCTCCGTCCAGTACGGCTTCGATCTCCTCCTTAGAAGGAGCCTCAATCCGGTAGGATCGCACACTCCTGCGAAAGATCATCCTGTTTTTCAACCCTTCCTTAGATGCAAGTTCCTTAGCCGAAGTCATTTCCACAGACTGCTCGTTGTCATACAGGTCAACGCCTATGGCGTGCCCCGGACACACAGCCAGGCAGTGACCGCATGTAATACAGCGTTTTTCACCGCCGAAAACAGCCTTCTCCTCTTCCATCTTAATACAGCTTAGCGAACAGACATCCCTGCATCTGCCGCATCCGATGCAGGCTTTACGATTGATATGTATCATACAGTTTACCCCTTTCTTTTATCTGAAAGCAGACATTGGTATCCATATTATGATATCCGCAAATTCCATGCCAGCCTTTTATCACATTCCGCCATTCAAATATGTATACTTTTTATACATGCATCCTCAGGATCATTCCATTTCTATACAACCCTTTGTTCCATAATCCGCCTATTTCATACTTTGAATAGCTGGCATAGTTCTTGCTCTTTAAATGACTTGAAAGCGGAATCATCTATACTGTCCCAGAAATGGTAATTTTTTAACAAGCAAATAAATTTTAAGGAGGATTTACTTTATGGCAATTGGAACTTATGAACAATATAAGGAACGGCTTCTCAAAATGAAACCCAATGTCTACCTGAACGGGAAATGTGTGGACCGTTCCAATGGCAAAGAGGGCGAGGAGAGAGACCTGGCGGACTGGATCAAGGGAGGCACCTATGTCATGAAGCAGTGCTATGACGTGGCCAACAACCCCAAGTATGAGGATGTCTGTGTGACCACATCTCATATCAACGGTGAAAGGATCAACCGCTGCACCCATATCCACCACAGCATGGATGACCTGCTGAAGAAACAGCTGATGACACGCCTGATCTGCCAGCATGTGGGCGGATGTATGCAGCGCTGTATGGGAACGGACGCCATGAACGCCCTGTACTCCGTGACATATGACTGTGATGAAGCCTGCGGCACCGAGTACCACAAGCGCCTGCTTGCCTATATTGAGTACTGCCAGAAATATGACCTGATCTGCAACTGTGCCCAGACCGATGTAAAGGGTTCCCGCAATCCAAAATACAAACGCGCCCACATGCAGCCTGATCCCGACTCCTTTGTACATGTGGTGGAGACAGACGTGGACGGCACCGGTGTGGACGGCAAACCGTGCAAGGGCATTATCGTGCGGGGTGCAAAGATCTGTAACTCCTGCGCGCCTTACGTAGATGAGATCATTGTAAACCCAACCAAGTTCATGAGCCAGGATGACAGCGACTACGCGGTTGCATTTGCCCTTCCGGCCGACTGGGACGGCGTAAAGCTGATGGCCCTTCCGGGACTGCACCACAAACGCGCCCACCTGGACGCGCCCTATGCGCAGATCGGAGATGTGGAAAGCCTTACCATTTTTGACGACTGTTTTGTACCATATGACCGCGTATTTATGTGCGGCCGCGACCACGAGGGCGTTGCCCGCTACGCAGGCTATCTGGCTCTGATGTTTGCACACTATCACCGCCATTCCTACACCGGATGTAAAACCGCCGTATCCGAGGTGATCGCTTCCCAGGCAGCCCTTGTGGCCGATGTGAACGACATTGCAAGGGAATCCCATGTACGTGAGAAGATCTGCGATATCATCCAGACAGCAGAGCTGGTATTTGCCGCAGGCGAGGCCGCCGCCCACCACGCAATGGAATTTCCGTCCGGTCAGTGGGTCCCCGATGAGGTTCTGACCAATGCCGGGCGCCGTCTGGCAGGACACAACATGTACCATGAGTATGAGACACTGGCTGACCTGACCGGCGGAGTCTGCGCATCCCTGCCCACCGAGGAGAGCTTCTTTGCCCCGGAGACAGCCGAGCTGTGCAACAAATACATCCGCCGCAACCCGGCCTACAGCGCAGAGGACACCCACCGAGTCATACGCATGATGGAAAATAAGCTGTGCGATTCCTACGAAGCCGCCCAGGCCGTGGCAGGCGTACACGGAGGCGGTTCCCCATTAATGGAAACCATCACACTCATGAGCCGTTATGACCTGGAGGAATTGAAAAAGATCGCAAAATACCTGGCCGGTATTCCCGGTTATGAGAAATGTCCGCGCTACGAGCGCAGCGCCCACACGGCAACACCAAGGGCAATGCTTGCCAAATTTGACGCCATTTCGTCTAAAAAAGAAAATAAATAAAAAAAGTAAATAAAAAGAAAAGGAAGGTATAAGCCATGGCAATCGGTACATATGAACAGTATAAAGAGCGTCTCCTGAAAATGAAACCCAATGTATATCTCAACGGAACATGCGTGGACCGTTCCAATGGAAAGGAAGGTCCGGAACGTGATCTGGCCGACTGGATCAAGGGCGGCACCTATGTAATGAAGCAGTGTTATGATGTGGCCAATGATCCCGACTATGCGGATGTATGCATCACCACCTCCCACATAACCGGGGAAAAGATCAACCGATGCACCCATATCCACCACAGCCAGGAGGATCTGTTAAAAAAGCAGCTGATGACGCGTCTGATCTGCCACCGCGTGGGCGGATGCATGCAGCGCTGTATGGGAACGGACGCCATGAACGCCCTGTTCTCCGTCACCTATGACTGTGACCAGGCCTGCGGCACCGAGTACCATCAACGGCTGTTAAACTATATTGAATACTGCCAGAAATACGACCTGATCTGCAACTGTGCCCAGACCGATGTAAAGGGCTCCCGCAATCCAAAATACAAACGCGCCTACATGCAGCCGGATCCTGATTCCTTTGTACATGTGGTGGATACGGATGTGGACGGCATTGGAGTGGACGGAAAACCTTGTAAGGGCATTATCGTCCGCGGCGCAAAGATCTGTAACTCCAATGCCCCCTACGTGGATGAGATCATTGTTAACCCGACCAAATTCATGGGACCGGATGATGCGGACTATGCGGTTGCATTTGCCCTTCCCGGAGACTGGGACGGCGTGAAGCTTATGGCCCTTCCGGGACTTCACCACAAACGCACCCACCTGGAAGCTCCCTTTGCAAAGATCGGCGATGTGGAAAGCCTTACCATCTTTGATGACTGCTTTGTACCCTATGACCGCGTATTTATGTGCGGCCGCGACAATGAGGGAGTACCGCGCTACGCAGGCTATCTGGCGCTGATGTTTGCACACTACCACCGCCATTCCTACACCGGATGCAAGACTGCTGTTTCCGAAGTGATCGCTTCCCAGGCAGCTCTTGTAGCCGATGTGAACGACATTGCAAGAGAATCCCACGTACGCGAAAAACTCTGCGATATCATCCAGACAGCAGAGCTGGTATTTGCCGCAGGAGAAGCCTCCGCTTACCACGCGACCCAGTTCCCCTCCGGACAGTGGGTGCCGGATGAGGTTCTGACCAATGCGGGGCGCCGACTGGCGGGACACAACATTTACCATGAGTATGAGACACTGGCCGACCTGACCGGAGGCGTCTGCGCATCCCTGCCCACCGAGGAAAGCTTCTTTGCACCGGAGACAGCCGAGCTGTGCAACAAATACATCCGCCGCAATCCTGCCTACAGCGCAGAGGACACCCACCGCGTTATGCGTATGATGGAAAATAAGCTCTGCGATTCCTACGAGGCCGCACAGGCCGTGGCCGGGGTTCACGGCGGTGGATCCCCGCTGATGGAGACCATCACCATGATGAGCCGTTACGACCTGGAAGAGTTAAAAAAGATCGCAAAATACCTGGCAGGCATCCCGGGATACGGGGAGTGCCCGAGATATGAGCGAAGCGCCCACACAGCCACTCCGCGGGCCATGCTGGCAAAATTCGATGCTATGGCTGCCGCGAAAAAAGAAACAAAGTAAAAATCCGAACAAAACGCAGCAGAGGAAGCTAGGCAATAGAAACTGAGTAGGGGATAAACCATGGATGAAGAACTAAAAAAAGACATAGAAGCTGTTTTAAACTTGTTTGTACGGCCCCAGCTATCTAATCACGGCGGCGGACTGGAGGTCATTGACCTGGACCAGGACGGCATACTATGGATCGAAATGCAGGGCGAATGCGCGGGATGCCCGTCAGCCGATGAAACTGCCAAGAGCCTGGTTCAAAAGGAACTGGTAACCCGCATTCCACAGATCCGGGGAGTGGAAATCGACTCCGGGATCAGCGGTGAGATCATTGAGGAGGCCATGAAGCTTTTCACCCATGGCACAGACGGCCGTACAAATAAGAACCATAAAAGTTAAAACAATTACAATGATGTGATTTCTTCATTATCACTTAAGAACCGTTTTGTTTTAAAACCGGCAAAACCCCTGTATCCTGATTCCACAGGACAAGGGGTTTTGTCATTTCTTAGGGGAACATTTCTTTGATGAGAATTTCCCGGAGAAAAAATTCCTGGAGGACAATTTGATGAAAACAAAAATAACAGAGATGCTTCACATTAAACACCCCATCATCCAGGGCGGAATGCAAAATATCGCATATCCCGTCCTTGCCGCGGCCGTCTCCAACGCAGGAGGCCTGGGCACCATCAACGCCACCAATTACAAGACCCCGGATTCCTTCCATGAGGCCATCCGGGAGATGAAGCAGCTCACGGACAAACCCTTCTGTGTCAACATAAGCATTCTGCCTGACCTGGATGCCGGGGATCATGTGCGGCAGTTCATCCACATCTGCGGCATGGAACAGGTAGCGGCAATCGAGACAGCCGGCACAAAGCCGGACAAACTGGTCTCCCTCATCCATGATGCCGGCATCATCCATATCCATAAGGTTCCCGCGGCCCGCTACGGAGTCAGCGCCCAATCCTGCGGAGTGGACGCCGTAACCGCGGTGGGCTATGAATGCGGCGGCCATCCTGGCATGGACGGCATTGGAACTATGGTCCTGGCCAACGAAGCCTCCCGGAGCCTGCATATTCCCGTGATCGCGGGCGGCGGGATCGTGGACGGGCGGGGCATTGCAGCCGCCCTTGCCCTGGGGGCTGAAGCCGTTGTCATGGGAACCCGTTTCCTGGCTACCACTGAAGCGCCCATCAGCCAAAACCACAAAGAATGGATTACCCATTCCACGGAGACCAGCACCATCCTGATCCAAAAAAGTATCCGCAACATGATGCGCGCCGCAGACAACAACGCCGCCCGCACATGCCTTGACATGGAGGATCAGGGTGCTTCCCTGCAGGAACTCATGTCCGTGATATCCGGCGCCAAAGGCAAAGAAGCGTACAAGACCGGCAGGCTGGAGGACGGTATATTCCCCATAGGGATGGGATGCTGCCTGATCCGGGATATAAAACCAGTGGGTGAGGTAATGAAGGAACTGGTGGAAGAAATGGGGCATGCGCTCGGGTCCGTGGCGGAGCGGATGTAGGGTGGAAAATCTAAGGCCGCGGGATTTTGCTAAAAAGACGAAACGTGCCAAAACTCCTTCTGCTCAAACAATGGCACGTTTCACCTTAACGCAAAATCCCGGCAGCCTAAAATTCTCAGTCCCTGCAAATGCAAACCGTCTTCTCGGTTCTATCAGACTCCGCTGCTCTCTATGGGCTTAAACACCCTGGCCCTGGCCGGATCTTCCTCCTCCATGGACGCTTTTGCCGCTGCCATGGCCTCCCGGCAGAACTGCTCCTGGGAGTTGACCAGCACTTTGCCGCGTTTGTCCTCTTTTTCATAGGTACCGTCAGGCTGCAGGATATGCGCTTTTACATTGTCCTCCAGCTCCAGTTCCAGGATATGGATAACATTTTCACGTAATTCCTCGTTTTCCACCGGGAACATGATCTCCACACGGCGGTCCAGGTTCCTGGGCATCCAGTCGGCGCTGCCCATGTATACCTCAGGGCTTCCATCGTTAAGGAAATAGAAAATCCTGCTGTGTTCCAGGAAGTTGCCCACAATGGAGCGGACCGATATATTCTCACTTAAGCCCGGTACGCCTGCTTTCAGACAGCAGATGCCCCTGATGATCATCTCGATCTTGACGCCGGCGCAGGATGCCTCGTACAATGCGGTTATGATCTCCTTGTCGCAAAGGGAGTTCATCTTTGCCATGATGTGGGCCGGACGTCCCTCCCTGGCATGGTCGGCCTCCCTGCGTATCATGCGCAGGAACCGTGCTCGAAGCCACAGGGGTGCCACCGAAAGCTTATTCCAGGCCAATGGCTCAGAATAGCCTGACAGCATGTTAAACACAGCGGTTGCATCCTCCCCGATCTGCGGGTCGCAGGTGAGGATACCGCAGTCAGTATACAGCTTGGCTGTGGAGTCATTGTAATTCCCCGTACCCAGATGGACGTAGCGCCGGATCCCCTCATCTTCCATCCTGACCACCAGGGTTATCTTGCTGTGGGTCTTAAGGCCCACCAGCCCGTAGATCACATGACAGCCTGCTTTTTCCAGCATCTTGGCCCAGTTAATGTTGTTCTCCTCATCAAAACGCGCCTTCAGCTCCACCAGGACCGAAACCTGCTTTCCGTTATCCGCCGCCTCTGCAAGGGCGGCAATAATGGGCGAATTGCCGCTGACACGGTACAGGGTCTGCTTGATAGCCAGAACCTCGGGATCCCTGGCAGCGCTTCGCACAAAGCCCACCACCGGGTCAAAACTCTGATATGGATGGTGAAGGAGGATATCTCCTTTTCTTATGTTGGTAAATATATCGTCATCATTCATCAGCGCAGGAACCGGCTGGGGAATGTATCTGGGGGCTTTAAAATGCTCAAAACCATCCAGCCCGTACATTTTCATAAGGAAGGTGAGATCCAGGGGGCCGTTGATTCCAAATATATCCTGATTGCTGATGGACAGTTCCTTTTTGAGGATCTTCAGAAGCCTTTTATCCACATTGTCCTCTATCTCCAGACGGATCGCTTCGCCCCATTGGCGCTTTTTCAGCTGTTTCTGGATCTCCTCCAAAAGGTCCACCGCCTCTTCCTCGTCAATGGTGAGATCCGCATTCCTCATAATACGGAATGGATGGGATACCACAATGCCGTAATTGAGGAAAAGGGCGGGCATGTTCCGCTCAATAATCTCCTCCAGAAGAATGACCACCCGCTGCTCCTTTCCGTCCCCATCCACCTTTCGCGGAAGTTCCACGATCCGTGGGATAACGGAAGGCACCTGGACCATTGCAAACTCCAGTTCCTCTTCTGTCTGTTCCGCTTTTTTCTTTCTCAGAAGCGCCGCGATGTTAAGGGTCTTGTTGCGGATCAGGGGAAACGGCCTGGACGAATCAAACGCCATGGGAGTCAGTACCGGGTACACATTCTTTTTAAAGTATTCGTCTGCAAATGCAGCCTCATCCTCTGAGAGTTCCTCATGCTCTGTGATCACCCGGAGGCCGTTGGCCTTGAGAGTGGGAAGCAGGGAACGGTTGTAGGTAGAATATTGCATATCCACCAGCTGATGTGTCTTTTCGCTGATCTGGTCCAGCTGTTCCTGGGGAGTCAGGCCCGCAATGTCCGGTTTTGTGTATTTTGCATGGACCATGTCCTTTAAGGAAGCCACCCGGACCATATAGAATTCGTCCAGGTTCGAGGCTGTGATACTCAGGAATTTAAGGCGCTCGAACAAAGGCAGTGTCTTATCCCTGGCCTCGCTGAGCACCCTGTAGTTAAACTCCAGCCAGCTCAGTTCACGGTTTACATAATTATTGGAATCCGCCGCAAAATCCACCGCAGCGGTCTCAGGTACGGCTGTTTTTGTTTTGGCTGCCTTTGGCTTTCCGGTCTGCTGTTTTCCGGCAGACTGCTTTCCACTCTGCTGTTTTCCAACTGATTCTGCCATAATTACATCCTCCTCTTCTGCTTTAACACAGGTCTTACGCCGAATATCTCTTCAAAGAAATCTGCTTTCTGGTCAAAGGAGGATGTCTCCAGTGCCATATCCCCCGTATATCCCGTTGTGATCACCAGTTCATTGTCCCTTACAGCCATGCGGCAGTCCGCCAGCTTTGCCCTGTGGCTTCTGTCCATGGAATTGGCCAGCCGCAGGATGGCTGTAAGCTTGGCGATCAGGATGGTGATGGAGCTGCGGCTGTAGCCCGGAACATTTTCCTGAAGGAGCTGTGTCTCCAGCTGAACCTTGTCATAGTCAAAGTCCCTGATATTGTAACGGACCACATTGGCAATGATCTCCCGCTCCAGATGGCTGAGGCCGATGATCTCCGTGGACATGATAATATTATAGGAACACTCATTGGAATTTCTGATACTGATGAATTTGCCGCATGCGTGAAGCAGGACCGCGATCTGAAGGAGCAGACGCTCACGGCTGCCAAGGCCATGGTATTTTTTCATGCTGTCAAAGATTCCAAGGGCATATTGTTCCAGCACCTGGTTATGGCTGGTGTGGCACTTGTAGCGCTTGGCCATGTTCCTGGACGCTGCCAGGATATCATTTTCAAAATTATGGCTGAACTTCACCAGCTTGTTGTCCTGGGCATATTCCGCCGCAATCCCGTCACACAGGCGGATACCTGGCACCCAGAACATCTCGGCTCCGGTCAGTTCCAGAATGCGTTTGTACACTACCACACTTGGAAGAAGAAGGGAGGCATACTCACTGTTTACACCGAACTTTTCCTCTATCTGATCCGTGGTCAGCTGGCACAGCCTGTCATAAAACCGGTTCATGGCGGCGGCATCGATCTTATCCCCATATGCCTTCAAGTCCATACGGTTGATAATATAGAGGATATTCTCTCCGATTCCGATCAGATTATTGATTTCCCTGTCCTTCAGGTACATTTTGCGGAAGGTAAAGAGCTCATTGTCCACAATCTCCTCTATCTGCTCCCGGTGTTCGCTGACAGTGGCAGGGATCTTAGCCAGAAGGCTTCGGACACGCAGGGTGCCCAGGGGCAGGTTCTGGGTGGTGACAAGGGCGTCTTTGTCAAACAGGGACAGCTGGGCGCTGCCAAAGCCAACGTCCACAATGGCCGTCCCCTTTTGGATCACTTTATTAAATTCACCTGCCATGGCGGCAATGGCCTTGTAACTGATGAAGCGCTGCTCTGAATTGCTGATGATGCGCACATTCAGCCCTGTCCTGACCCTGATCTGTTCCAGTATGATCTGATTGTTGCGGGCCTCCCTCATGGCGCTGGTCGCATAAGCCCTGTAATCCTTTACCCGATAGGTCTTCATGATCTGGACAAACTCTCCCAGGACCTGGCACATCTCCTCCACCAAGCCATAGCTGATCTTGCCTTCGCTGTACGTATCCTTTCCCAAGGCAATTACGTGCCGGATGTGGTCAACACGCCGGATTCCCGTCTTGTACGACATCTCGTAAATACCCATCTCCAGCTCAAACGAGCCCACATCAATTGCTGCAAATGTCCGAATAGCCACCTTTATCACTCCTTTTGACCGATATTATAAACGGGTCCGCCTGCTTTTACATGTAATTTCAGTAAATCCCATGTAAAATCCCTGTAAAGTCAGTACTAATCCATACGCTGCCGCCCCAAAAGATGGGTTATGAACTGAGAGGCCGTGCGTCCCGACAGACCGCCGTGGCTCAGTTCCCACTTGTTGGCTTCCCTGTACAGCTCATCCTCCGGCATATCCAGATGGCAGCGGTCTGCCAGCGCTTTCACAATTGTCTCAAACTGCCGCTTGTCCGGTGAACCAAAGTAAATAGTTACCCCAAACCGGGATGCAAGGGACAGCTTTTCCTGCACCGTGTCATTGTTGTGCAGCTCATCATCCAGTTCCCTCTTATCGCTGAATTTTTCCCGGATCAGATGGCGCCGGTTGGAGGTAGCGTATATCAGCACATTGTCTGGCCGCTTTCCAAGCCCTCCCTCCAGAATGGCCTTCAGATACTTGTATTCCAGCTCATAATCCTCAAAAGAGAGGTCGTCCATATAGATAATGAACTTATAGTTTCTGTCCTTGATCTGCTCCAGCACATCTGACAACGCCTTAAACTGGTGCTTGTATACCTCAATGATACGCAGTCCTCTGGAGTAATATTCATTGAGCACTGCCTTGACGCTGGAAGACTTGCCCGTGCCTGCGTCTCCGAACAGGAGCACATTGTTGGCTTCCCTTCCCTCCACAAATGCCTCCGTGTTCTCGATCAGCTTTTGTTTCTGGAGTTCGTACCCCACAATGTCTTTAAAATATACATGTTCCACATTGATGATAGGGTCGATCAGTACGGTCTGCCCCTCATCCTTTTCCACAATGCGGAACGCCTTGTTCAGTCCGAATTTCCCCACGCCGAATTCCCTGTAAAACTCCGTTACATGGCTCTGGAACTCCTCCACATCCCCGGACTCCTCCAGCTGGACGGCCAGGTTCACAATACGGTCCCTGATACGCTTATTAAACACCCGGCTGCCCTTTCCCGCGGGCCTGTAGGCGGAGAGCTGTCTCCACATCCCGGACGGTTCAAGCTTTAATATGTCGTAGTCAAACAGAGCCTTAAAAATACCGAAATCCTCCCTGGCCAGCTCATCCAGGGAACCGCCTGCCGCCCCTGTGATCTCGCAGGTGGTGGTATAGGCATTTTCATTGTTAGCCAGGCAGAATGCCAGAAAACAATGCCACAGATTTCCCTCAAAGCCGTAATTCACGGCCAGTTCGACCAGCCTTCCCCCGCAGTGGAATGCATCCGGTTTTTCCTCACGGGAAGCGTATCCCATAAGGCATGCCATCTCTTCAAACAGTTCCTGGTGCTCCAGGTTCCTGTATATAACCAGTTCATTGATATCCATTTGTCCAAGCCTCCCTGTATGCCCAAATCCCAACGGACTGTACCATTGGTAAAATACTAATAATTTCCCAGGATCCGCATGCTCACGGCTTCCTCCGAGATTCCCTTTAACGCGTTCTGTATGGATGCATCGCCAAGACATCCTTCCACATCCACAAAGAACCGGTACTCCCAGCTGCGTCCCACAATGGGACGGGACTCGATCATGAGCATGTTCACATCATTATAGATAAAGTTGCCCAGCATGTTGTAAAGAGATCCGCTTTTATGTAAACCTTCAAAACAGATACTCACCTTACCGGCGCCTTTCCTGTACACGGGATGCCTGGACAGGATGATAAACCTGGTGGTATTATCCTTGTCATGGTTGATCGCCCGCTTCAGGACCTGAAGTCCGTAGATCCTGCCCGCCGTCTCACTGGCCACGGCCGCCTGGGAAATATCCTGGTCCTCCAGCACTTTTTTTGCAGCCCCGGCTGTATTCTCCACACTGAACTGAGTCCACTGCCGGTTGGCATTCAGGTACGGGGAACACTGCATCAATCCCTGGGGGTGGGAATACACCCGCTTAATATCTGAAAGCCGGGCCCCCTTAAGCCCCAGCAGGGCATGGGTGACGGAGACTTCCGTCTCGCCCACGATGTACAGATTGTGTCTCACAAGATTGTCATAATTGTCGCTGACAGCCCCGGCCAAGGAGTTCTCTATGGGAAGCACGGCGTAATCCGCCCTGCCTTCCTCCACCTCCACCATGGCGTCCTCAAAGATCGCCACATGGTACATATCCGCATCCTCGCCAAAAAACTGTATGGCAGCCCCATGGCTGTAGGCGCCCTCCACACCCTGGTAAACGATCCTGACACCCTCCCGCTTCAGTTCATCCACCATGGTAAAACCTGTATCCAATCCAAGTCCGTGCCGTGCCAAAAGCCCATACTGGTACTTGCGGCTTATGGTCATAAGCTGTGTGAACAGTTCATACATGCTCTGCCTGTTAAAATCCCCCTGGACCATGTCCATGACTGACTGAAGCTTCTGTTTTTCCCGCTCCCCATCATAGACCGGTTTGCCGGTCCCGATTTTAAACTCCGCCACATCCCCGCACAGCTTCATCCTCTGCTCAATTAATTTTACCAGCTGTTGGTCGATCTCATCCAGCTGTCCCCTGATCTCCTGTAAATCCAGATTTTCCATGGTCCTTCTATACTCCTGTTCTATCTTTCGGTTCTGTCTTTCGGTTCTGTCTTTCGGTTCTGTCTTTCGGTTCTGTATTTCGGTTCTATCTTTTGGTGATATTTTTCGGTTTAGGCTTTTTTATCCCCTAAGTCCTGCGCCTGATTCATTTCCCTCAACATACCGGAAATAATATTCCTTGTATAAGATCCCGGGAACTTGCGGCCCTCAGGCGGAAGCTCCTTGATATAAATAGGCTCTCCATACCGTATGATCACATGGCTCGGCTTGATCAGGGGCAAATGCTGCTCGAAAATAGGGGCCGTCCCTGTAATGGCCACGGGGATCACCGGGCATCCGCTCTTTTGCGCGATCTTCAGGCTGCCTTCATGAAAGGGCAGCAGCTCTGTCATATCCTCATTCTCATTGCGCGTCCCCTCCGGGAAGATCCAGATGGAAATGCCTGACTTCACCTTATCAATGCCCTCCAGGATCGTCTTTAACCCTTCCTTGATGTCCACCCGGTCCAGGAACAGGCAGTTCACCTTGTGCATCCAGTCCCGCAAAAGGGGCGCCTTCAGCATCTCCTTCTTGGCCACAAACCCCGTAAGCCCCGGTACAGTCACATACCCGATCAGTATATCAAAATAGCTTCTGTGGTTTCCCACGTACAAGACAGCCCGGTCCCTGGGTATATTCTCCAATCCCTGAACCTCATATGTAACCCCTGCCAGCTTTAATATAAAGCGGAACACCCCCTGCACCGTGTGCAGGCTTTTGGCCTGAACCTGCCCCGGGTTCCTTTTTTCCTGTATTCCCAGCACCACCAGCATGGGTATGCTGAAAATAAGGAACAGCACCACGGTCAGTGCCACCAAAATTATCCGTATCATTCCCGTTCTCCTTTGATTTATGCAGATATTTATTTCAATCGCAACAGTTCAGGACGGCGGGAAAATGGGTGCAAAAGCGGGCGTTAAGCTTGCTTATAAGTCCGTTTTTGCACCCATTTTCATATCGGATGTCCTGAACAGTTACTTTCAGTCTATTATATAAAAAGAGCGGATTAAATACAATACCCTGCATCCAGGTTTGACATTTAATATCCACTCTTTTTACGTGTCAGATACTCAAATAAAAGCCCTGTTCCAAACCACAGGGGGGCAAACTTCAGACGGATGACCCCGCCCACATTATCCGGCCACAGAGAGTAATCCCATGGACAGATTCCCAGGCTTGTAAGCCAGATCCCTGTAATATATTCCGCAATGAATATGAGGACCATATAGATCAGCCCATGGCGTACAGCCCGGGCCAGGCGGGAGATCCGGTCCGCTCCCGCATCCTCAAAGCCCGGCAGCCCGGCCAGCCAGCTGTCTATCAAGCGGCTGATGGGAAACAAAAGCGCCCCCATCCCATAGATCGGAAACATGATCAGGGAGGTGCGTCCCATAAGTCTCCAGTCGCCTGCCATAATGGAGTCCACCGAGGTGAACATCACCTCCAGGCACCATCCGGCTATACCGCACCGGCAAAAGTTCAACAGCAGCTCTGTTATTCTGTTTGTTTGATGGGTTGATTCTGTCTGTGCTCTCATAGACATTAGTATGAAAGTCCTGCCATTGTTTTATTCGCACAGTGGTATTTTTCCAGAACTTTCCCAAATCAGTGAACCCCTCTGCAATCCGCCGGCGGCTTCATCCCCGAAGCGGCTTGATGGACGGATCCTTTTTTACAGCAGTGGTGAAAGCAGGCGGCTGCACTGCTCCTTCACACGTATCCAAAGGCTTCTGTCCATGTAATCCTCCTTGGTGATCTCACAGCAGTGGGGAAGGTCATTCATAAATGCCTCCTCCAGTTCCCCGGTCACTTCCTCATCATAGATAGTGGCATTGACCTCAAAATTCAGTTCAAAACTCCGGATATCCATATTGGCCGTGCCGTAGCAGCTGACCCTTCCGTCTATGGTAATACCCTTGGAATGGAGGAATCCGTTCTCATATATATACACCCTGGCTCCGTAATCCAGAAGTTCTCCCGCATAGGAACAGGTGGCCCAGTATACAAAGGGGTGGTCCGGCTTGCAGGGAATCATAAGCCTTACATCCACGCCGGACAGGGCTGCTATCTTAAGGGCTGAGAATATGGCATCATCCGGAATAAAATAGGGTGTTTGGATATAGATATTGTGTTTTGCCTTGTGGAACAGCTCCAGATAGTTATTTCTGATGTGAGGTTCCCTGGTATCAGGCCCGCTGGTGATGATCTGCATGGCCACCAGCTCATTGACCCGTTCAGGGTCCGGCCATATGGGGGACATCCTTCCATTTAAGCACCGGGTCACATACTGGGAATCATCACCAAAATACCGGACCTCCTTAAACAGGTTCTCCCCTGTGGCGTAATTCCAGTCCAGGGCAAACCGTATCTGCAAACTGATGGCAGCTTCCCCCATGATCTCCAGATGGGTGTCCCGCCAATAGCCGAATTTAGGGTCCTTTGAAATATACTCCCGTCCCACGTTAAACCCACCCACAAACCCGGTACAGCCGTCAATGACAACGATTTTCCTGTGGTTACGGTAATTCACACGCAGGTTCAGCCATCCCAGAAAGGGGGGAAAGAATACCCCGATCTTGATTCCCGCTTCCTTCATCTGTTCCCAGCGTTTTCCGGGCATAAACCTTCCGCCCATTCCGTCACACAGGATCCTTACCTCCACACCCTCCTTCACCTTTTCCAGAAGGATCGGCACAATGGAATCAAACAGCTCATCATTTTTAATGATATAGTACTGGATATGGATAAACCTGCGGGCCTGGCGCAGTTCATTCCTCAATGCCTCAAACTTCTCCTGCCCGTCCGTATAGACCTTTACCTTATTGTTTACAGTCAGGACAGAGCCTGATGTTTCCAGATTGTAGAGGATCAGGCTCTTATAATCCCTGGACATGGGATCCATCAGTTCCTCCGGCATATCGTCAGCCAGAAATATTTCCTCCTGGCTTTTAATAGGCAGGTTCAGCCGATCGCTGATCTCCTTTACCCTGAACATCCTGCTCTTTTTTAAATCCTGCCCAAACAAAAGGTAGAATACGATTCCGAACACCGGGAGGAAATTCAGGGCCAGAAGCCAGGTCCACACCACTTTGGGGTCGCGCCTCTGAAAAAATATAATGACGATTGAAAATAAAAGGTTAATGTATAACAGATGTTCCAGCAGCCACCCCCATACACTGATAACCGAATCCAAGACTAATTCCATCCTTCAACCTCTTCCTTGCCGGCCTTTCTCATGTTCCTCATTTTAATACTTCGTTCGTCCGGGTCCTTTTCCCATCCTTATCAATGGTTATCTTAACCGTATAATACTTTGATTCATAGGTCAGGGATTTAAGGAGTCCACTGGTTAAATCCACATCCATGGCAGTAAGCTTTGCTCCCTGCTGTCCTCCATAGAGGTAGTCGCTTAGTACCGTATCCGGATTACTCAGCTCCTGGTTCACCAGCTTTACGATTTTTCCCGCTGACAGCGTTCCCTTTTCCTTTTCATCATCCAGATAACGCTGTACCGCATCCACGCATAGGTATGCCTCAGTTCTTCCCGCCATCCTGTGGGAGGCTTTGGTGTACCCTATCATCTGCGGAACTGCCATTGCCATAAGTATGGCCAGGATTGCTACTACCACAACCAGTTCCACCAGGGTAAAACCGGAGCAATTCTTCCTGTATCTCATCTTATTCCTCATTTTTATCTTCCTGTCATTCAGCTGATCATGGCTCATTGTACCACAAAAGCAGATTAGTTTCCACTGCTGCTCTCAATCTCACCCTTGCCTTCCGATCCGGGATACACGGCTTTATATTGGATTCCGTTTATTTCACCTTCCCAGTAAGCTGAATTCTTATCCTTATCATAGTTGTAGTCCTGTGTTTCAGAAGACAGCATCAGTCCTGCGTCCAGCATCTCCTGCTGTGTTTTCCCAAGTGTATAATTGGACCTGGCATTTGATATGGCTACCTGACGGGCTGATTTGTCCTGTATTCCCCGGTAGGACGGAACTGCCAGCGCCACCAGGATCCCAAGTATGGCAATGACGCAGATCAGTTCTATGAGGGTAAATCCATCCCTGCCCTTGGCCTTCTTCTTTATCCTTTGCATTTTCATTGTTATGATTCCTCTTTTCTTTTAATATAACATATATCCTATTCCACGGAATAGATGATTTTTTCAGCCTCTTCCATACTGGTTTCCCCCTCCAGGACCATCTGCAGCACGTATTCTTTTATAGACTTAAGTCCTCTCTTTCTCTGATACAGGCGGATATCCCTGGGAAGCGCGTCATCCAGTATCATGGACTTCACTTCCTCATCCACCTCCATCAGCTCGTAGACGGCTTTTCTTCTGATATATCCCGTTCCACTGCAGCAGGGACATCCCACCGCCCTGAATAAAGACTCCGGTTCCTTTAATCCCATCTCACCAAATAACCGCTTCTCCCTCTCATCCGGCGCATATGGCTTACGGCATTCCGGACACAGCAGCTTGACCAGACGCTGTGACACAATTCCGGAAAGGGCCGCCGCCGCCATATAGGGCGGCACACCCATGTTGCGCAGACGGTTAATGGTGGAAGCACAGTCATTGGTATGAAGGGTGGAAAGCACCAGATGCCCTGTGATGGCAGCTCTTACGCCAATGGACACTGTTTCCTCATCCCGCATCTCACCCACCATGATCACATCCGGATCCTGTCTTAAAATGGAGCGGAGCGCTGTGGCAAATGTAAGGCCTGATTTTGGATTGATCTGCACCTGGGTGATTCCCTCGATCACCTTTTCCACAGGATCTTCCACTGTAACCACGTTGATCTTCTTTTTCACAATGCGGCTGAGCACCGCATAGAGCGTGGTGGTTTTGCCGCTTCCCGTGGGACCGGTCACCAACACGATCCCATGAGGCACCTTGAGGATGCGTTCAAATACTTCCCTCTGTTCCTCATTCATGCCAAGGCGCTTTATATCCATCAGGGAATTATCCCTGTCATTTCCTAAAAGTCTGAGCACCACCTTCTCCCCAAAGATAGTGGGCAGGGTGGAAATCCTCAGATCAGTGGACACGGATGCCTTCTCATAGTGATACTTTCCATCCTGCGGAAGACGTTTCTCCGCAATATCCATACCGGCCATCAGCTTAAGGCGTGTCACCATGGGACGGTGATATTCCATTTCCAGGGTAGTATGGACGATCAGGTCACCGTTGATCCTCATGCGGATCACAAGATCATGCTTGCCCGGCTCCACATGGATATCACTGGCATTTCTGGAATAGGCGTTCTCTATGATGGCGTTGACCATGCGGACTACCGGCGCACTCTCCACCCGCTCCATGAACAGAAGCTCGTTCTGCCGGTCCAAAGAGGAGATGTCCATGGCTTCCCCTGAACCGCCAAACCTTTCCCGGCTGCTTCCATAAGTTTTCTCAATGGCCTTCTCCATTGCACAGGAGGTTACAAGCATGGCTTTTACCTCCATGCCTGTTATGGTGGCTGTCTCATCCAGTATGTCCTGGTCCATGGGATAGGCGGCTGCCACCACCAATCTGTCTCCGTCAAAATCAATGGGAATGATCCTGTTGCGCTCCGCAAATGCAGGAGAAACCATATCGGCCGCTTTCAGGTCGATCCTTATATCATCCAGATTCACCACAGGTACATGGTCTCTCAGAGCGGCACACTGGATCACTGCTTCCTCGGTCACATAACCCAGATCCATCAGAAGTTCTTCCACTGACTGGTCCATGTCCTGCCCCCTGAAATGCATGGCACGGTCCAGCTGGTTCTGCGTCAGGTAATGATGCTTTACCAGCAGTTCCTCTATTGTCAATTTATTTGGCACTGGTTGTCTCCTTTCAATTATAGTGGTATAATTCCCTTAATCAGAATTCAGTTTTAAAGAGGTCCTATATGAATCCATTGTACCCAGTTATATATGCATTGTTCGGCGCTGTCACGGGAAGCTTTCTCAACGTATGTATCATGCGGATTCCCAAAGGTGAAACCTTTGTCACCGGACGTTCCCATTGTCCCTCCTGCCAAAGGCAGCTGCCCGCCATTGACATGATACCTGTCCTTTCCTGGCTGTTCCTCAGAGGGAAATGCCGCTTCTGCCACACAGCCGTCTCTCCCCAATATCCGATCGTGGAGGCGGGGAGTGCCTTGATCTTTTATTTGTGCTGCCTGGTCAAAGGCCCCGGAGCAGAGTCCGTTATCCTGTGCGCCTTTGCATCCCTCCTGACCGTTGCGGCCTGGATTGACGCAAGATATTTATATATTCCCGATGGGATCCATATACTCATCCTGCTTCTTGGACTGGCATCCATTATCCTATGCCGCCGGCCCGGGATCCTGGAACGCATGGCGGGTTCGTTTATCTGCGGCGGTTTTCTGGAAATACTCCGAATCCTTACCAGGGGAGGTGTGGGCGGAGGAGATGTAAAACTTCTGGCTTCCAGCGGTTTTCTTCTTGGTGCCAGAGCCGGAATAGCCTCTGTCTTCATGGCTTATGTGATAGCCGGCCTGTGGTATCTTATCCCTCTGCTCAGGGGCCGGGTAAACGGCAAGACAAGCGCACCCATGGCGCCCTTCTTTGGCCTGTCCCTTATGGTATGCGGACTGTGGTACAGCGAGATCATAACCTGGTATCTGGGTCTGTTTCTTCCGTAAACAGATCCTGTTCCTATTCGTCCCCTTCCTCATAATAGCGGTAAACACCATTTCCATCCAGGTATACCCGTTCCCCTCTTGACCTCCGGTACATGCTGCCCCTGTCGATCACGGCTCCGTCACTGTGATCAAACACAATATCCGCTTTCAGCGAAAATGTATACCCATTACAAACCACCTTGGTACTTACATTGGCAGACCTGGCAAGCGGTTTTGCCTTGACCGTAATGTCCACTGACACATCCTCATCGGGCTGTCCGCTGGTCCCCTTCATCACATATTCTTTATTCCCAAGGGCATGGTAAAGATACCGCTCCCACCGTCCATCGATGTGGTCATGACTGCCGTCAGCCTCTCCATCCGCAGCCGCTTCCACGCGCTCATCCACATTTTCCGCGGAATCTTCTACTGCTTCCTTTTCCGCGGCATCCTCTTCCGCGGCGTCATCTTCCACAGCGTCATCTTCCGCAGCGTCCTCATTTTCCTCTTCGTCCGCCATCATTTCCTCATATTCTTCACGTACCATGTCACGGTCCGACTCAAAGCACTGCCAGATACTGTTCATAACGTCTGACTCTCCGCCTCCCACCGATTCACAAAAGGTACGGTGGATGGTCTTGGCCGTAAGCTGTGCTTCCATATATTTTCTGCTGTTCAGGGTGGACTGCATGTTGAACTTGGAAATGGTCATATATCCGCAGGAAAATACGGTCAGAAGGGTGACGAAAAGAACTACATAGATCATACTGCTGCCCCTGTCACCACCGCCCGGCATGCCATGGCCAGCAGCCCCGTCCTTCCTGTTACCACCCAACAACATCATCTCCCTCAATCTCATAATCATACATGGAACGTATGACCACTTCCTGTTCATAAACCTGCTCCTCTTCCTTTTTCACCACAAGGAGAGCCCTGACTTCCCTGCTTGTGGTTCCCCCAAAATCCAGTTCCAGAGTCATGCCGTCCATCTCCTCCACCTCAAGATCCCCGGCAGCAATACGGGGCCATTTGTCCATGGGCGGAAGCATCTCATAAACGGAACCGTCAGACTCGTGTACGGACTCATAGGGCTCGGTCTTTCTTATATAATATGCCAACTCATCCGGGCGGTCGGGATCTGCATGATACACATATCCATACCGCAGCACCTTCTCCAGCTTCACATACGCCTCTGCGCACATTGCCTTTGCCTGGGACAACTGGTCGAACTCATTATACAGCCCGATCTGCGGGCGTATGAATCCTATGGCAAATACGGTCACCATCGCAGTGATGGCCAATGCTATTACTGTTTCCAATAGTGTAAATCCCCTGCTGCCTGTCATATTTCCCTTTGATGATCGATTATCCATTCTCTACCTGTGCCTATATACTATAATTGAATACCCAGGGCCCGAACAGTCCCCAAATTCCTCATCCCTGCCTTCGTCCTCCCTGACACTGTACTGATAAAATATTTCCTCAGCCCCTGCATCCGGATAGCCGGAGTCCCCTTCCATGGAAAACTCCACCACCAGCTCCGCACCTGTGGCTTCTCCCAATCCTTCTTCCGCCATGGCGCTGAGCCTGTAATTGGACTGGTCCAGTCTGTGCTCCTTTGCCAGAAGACCTGTATTGGCCCCTGTCATCATAAGGAATCCTGTAGCTGTAACCATCAAAAGTGCGGTGGATGCAATCACCTCGATCAGCGTAAACCCTTCCCGGCCACGTTTTCTATTCCGTTTCTTCATAATAATATCTGACCTCCACCATACCGCTCAAGACGCTGCTCCCCGCCTGACTGTTCTCCGTCTGACTGTTCTCACTGGGGCTGGCTGTCCTGCCATCCGCCTCCCCGTCCTTTTCCTTCAGATCAATGTAACTGATAAAAAGGCTTGCCGGCTCCTCATAAACCTCATCCACAAAATTTTTAACCTGTTCCACTCCGGGACAGTTGACTTCCATGGTAATAACGGTTTCCATCATCATATGATCGGCTGCCCATGTGCCCACCTTCTCTGTTTCCTCATCCATGGGAAGAGGGCCGTTGATACTCATCCTCACGATCTCCACGCCGGAGCGTTTGGCAATTTCCTGGAGATGGCGGTCCATAAACGCATCGTCTATGTCATGGTAAAAGAATTCATCATCCTCCTCACCGTCCTGTTCCTTAAGCCTTTCCTCTAAGTCAGCGAACTGTTCCAAATACAGGTCCATCCTGTCCTTTTCTCCCTCCAGTTCCAGCAGATCCTCCCTGGTCCGGATCAGTTTTTCATATTCGGGTCCGATCAGGAGTTTAAAGGCCATGGTCCACAGGAGTACAAGTATCAAAATACCTATGAGGAAACGTTCCCTTTTACTGAATCTCATTCTGACCTCCCTGCTCCAGGACACCCCTGATCGATGCATAGACACGCCAGCCGTCCACATCCTCCCGTTTCTCCCACAAGGTGTGGCTTACCTCCCTGAATATGCCGGAGGATCTCACTTGTTCCACATAAGCGGGTACTTGGGCCGGATCATTATGGGAGATGACCATTTCCAGATAAGAGGCGTGACCGCGCTCGTAAACCACGGATCCCACCTGCATGTCCGGCTCCATGGCCTCTGTAAATGCCTCAAAATGCTCTTTTCTCAGATAGCTGGATGCAGCCTTCCTGGCTATCTCCGCCGCATTCCTGCGGGCGGCCTCCTCCACCATACGGCTGTCCAGATTCTGTATCTTCTGGTAGCGCTCCCTGTACTCCGTGGCATTCATGTCCCCGCGAAGGCTCACCATATCCTGATATGTCTGATGACTGAGCGCCTGTATATAAACAAAGATTCCCGCAGCCACTGCTGCATTTGCAAGGAGGAACAGGGCAAATCCCCTGGACATTATCCTGGATAATCCCCTGAACAAGCCGTCCCCCTCCCCGTCCCGGATCGCTTTTAATCTCAAGATCCCGGGAGCCCGCCTGCTTTGGGCCACGATCGCGGCCAGGGCACCGGGACTGACGGACTCCGGATCCACATTCACCTCCATATTGCGGCGAAGTGCCCTGACATCCGGTTCCACCGACACTTTAAAATCCGCACATGTGCATGGAAGTTTAAAATGTTGTTCCATAAAGGCAATTGCCTCTTTCATGTCTGAAAGGCAGTTTCCGGCCAGTACAATACGTTCAGGTCCGAATGATCCGAAATCCGTTTCAACCTGGCGCCGGATCTGTTCCGCCTGTTCCGCTATTTCCTCATACAAAAGTTTCCGGGCGTTCCGCTCACAAAATCTGCCGGCTTTTAAGGGAGTACTCCGCCATGCCAGACAGTGGCCGCTTGATACTGCATACAGGCCCATCCCCTCCTTTTCCACATCGATCAATATACTATTGCGCGTTTTACACAGGATCTGGGCTGCCGCCGCGGCACAGTCAGGCACCAGAAAAGTGGATCCATGAAGGATCCCGGCCTGTTCCATGGCATCTGTGTATACATCCAGCTTTTCCTTTTCCATATAATAGACCATAACAGGAATATGGCGTTCTCCAAATCCCCTCTGGATATCCACTGCAGCCAGGCAGTCCGCTTTGCATTTTCCCTCTGCGACAAGCTCATTTCCGGCCATACGCCTCAATGCCCGGTCCCCGGACTTGGGAAGCAGCACTTTCATATAGGAAAGGTCACGTCCCAGCACCAGGTTAACCTTTCTTCCCGCCAGGTCGTGCGCTTTTGCCAGGCACATGAATACGCCCTTCATGTCTGCGTCCGCGGACACACTCCGGGCATCCTGTACCACGATCCTTCCACGGCCCGGGTCACGGCCCGGTTTCCTGTATGTTCCGCAGACATATGTAATCTCATGTTCTTCCACACATATATAATGTTTCATCCTAAGTCTCCGTTCCGCCTTACGCATGGACGTCATTTTCCTCTTACAGCATCGAAGAATACATATTAAAGACAGGTATCATCACAGCCATGACAATGGAGCCAACAATCAATGCCATAAACAGGATCATCACCGGTTCTAAAAGGGCAACCATCTGTCCCAAGGCTCTGCCGGCCTCCCGCTGATAATAACCGCCTGCCTCAGACAATACGGTATCCAAAGCTCCTGATTCTTCACCTGCCACCACCATGGATATCAGGATCGGATGAAAAACATCCAGTTCCTTCAGTACCTGGGAAAGCATTTCTCCCCTTTTCATGTTCTCCGCTGCCCGTTCCAGACATTTCTCCACATATGTATTGCCAATGACACGCCCTGAAGCATGGATGGCATCCAAAATCCCAACACCGCTTCCATACAGCACCGCAAAGGTGGACGCAAAGCGCGAGGTCTCAACTGTTCTCAATAGTTTACCAATAACCGGAATATGGAGGATAGCCCGGTCAGCCTTTAACCGGACAGAAGGAATCATAAGAACTCCCATAGACAGGGCAATAAAAACCATTATCAATATCATATAATACAATCCGTAGTTTCTCAAGCTGATACTTACTCCCATCATCAAACGTGTAATCCAGGGAAGCTCCTGTTCCTCCATCATGGAAGCAAACTGGGGCAATACCGTTGTCAGCATAAAGACCGAAGCAATCACCGTGATGCAAAACAGGATGACAGGGTATGTCATAGCCGTACGCACCTTACCATTCAGTTCTTCCTCGCGGTCATAATACTCAGCCATCCTTTCAAGCATATGATCCAGCGTCCCACTGGCTTCACCTGTCTGAACCATATAGACCAATAGCTTGGGAAATGCTCCCGGCATCTCCTCCATGGCTTCATAAAGGGTCCGCCCTTTATGGACACTTTCCCTTAATTTAATCAAAGTTTCTTTCACCGTCCGGTCCTGGGAGGACTCATAGCTGACAGCCAGGGCTCTGGAAAGAGGAACCCCTGCGGCCAACATGGCCGCTAACTGTCTGCACAGAGGAGGAAGCATCTTCCCCTTCAGCTTTACCGGGCGAAGTTTTGTCCCCGACTCCATGGAATGATAATCCATACAGTAAAGCCCCTTAAACCGCAGGCCTTTAAGGAGGGCATCCTCATCCGCCGCCTCCATAACTCCCTTAAAGACCTTTCCATCCAAGTTCTTTGCCTTATATCTGTAACGCGGCACAGGAAACACCCCCTTTTATATTTGCTCACGACTAAAAGCCGGCCTCATCTGAATGGATCAGACAAAGCCGGCATTTTACCCCGATATATAATTGATTAACGGAAACAATTCTGAGCCGGCTCATAGCGATAACCAATGCCTGACAACACAGATATAATATTCGATTGATCCGTATCCAGCGCCTGGCACATCTCTTCCAGAGAATTATAATTGTCACGGAGCTGTGTATTAACATAACTTAATAATATAATAGGATCTTTTGGAAGGGTGTTCACATGTTTTACCTGCCTTTTAATCTGTTATAGTCCAGAACCAAACGGTGAATTTCATTTCAGCCGAAACGATTATATCACCTGCAAGTAACGTTTTCAACATTATTTTGGGGTATTTTCTCGTTTTTTTACCGCGATTTGTAAGTTGTTGGAATTAAATTTCATTATTAGAAGTATTCAGATAATATTTTATAAGAATATTTATGTAATCCTATCCTTGCATTAGTAAATATATGTAAAAACCACAGGGTTTCATACAAAAACCCTGTGGTTTTACCTACTCTTCTGCTCTGTTGTATTTAATCCTATTCCACATAGGCGATCAGTCTGCTGCCATCCTCAGCCACATCAACTACAATGGTATTGCCTTCCCTTACTCCATCGCCCAGAATGATCTTAGCGGCCAGTGTCTCCACATGTTTCTGGAGATACCGTTTCAGGGGACGGGCACCATACACGGGATCATAGCCGCGCTCGGTGATAAACTCCTTTGCACTGTCCGTAAGTTCAATGGTAAGGTTCCTGTCGGACAGGCGTTTATTCAGATCAGCCACACACAGATCCACAATACGGCTGATATTTTCTCTGGTCAGAGGTTTGAACAGGATCATCTCATCCAGCCTGTTCAGGAACTCAGGACGGAAGTGGGCCCTCAGGTCGTTCATGACCGCTGCCTCTGCCTCGGGCCTGATCCGCCCCTGGCTGTCAATTCCCTCCAGCAGGTACTGGGATCCAATATTGGAGGTGAGTATAATGATCGTATTCTTAAAGTCCACTGTCCTGCCCTGGGAATCCGTAATACGTCCGTCATCCAGGACCTGGAGCAGTACATTGAATACATCCGGGTGGGCCTTCTCCACCTCATCAAACAGCACCACGCTGTATGGCTTGCGGCGTACGGCCTCTGTCAGCTGGCCGCCCTCGTCATAACCCACATATCCTGGAGGTGCGCCGATCAGACGCGCCACGGAATGCTTTTCCATGTATTCACTCATATCAATACGGACCATGTTGGACTCGTCATCAAACAGTGCTTCCGCCAATGCCTTGGCCAATTCCGTCTTGCCTACGCCTGTGGGGCCCAGGAACAGGAATGAGCCAATGGGCTTTGTGGGATCCTTGATCCCGGCCTTGGAACGGATGATAGACTCCGTGACCTTTTGTACGCCCTCATCCTGGCCCACCACACGTTTGTGAAGAACCTCATCCAGATGCAGGGTCTTGCTTCTTTCACTCTCTGTTAGTTTCGACACCGGTACGCCGGTCCATCTGGACACGATCCTGGCAATCTCATCCTCGGTCACACTCTCGTGGACAAGGCTCAGATCCTCCTTCTTGACCCGTTCCTCCTCTGCCTCCAGCTCCTTCTGAAGCTGCGGCAGCCTGCCATACTGCAGCTCCGCCGCCTTGTTCAGGTCATAACGCTGCTTGGCATCCTGAATATCCCGGTTCACTGCTTCTATCTCTTCCCTGAGGGAGGAAAGGCGGTCCACACTTGCCTTCTCATTCTCCCACTGGGCCTTTTTTGCCGCAAACTCATCATGGAGTTCCGCCAGTTCCTTCTGCAGGTCGGCCAGACGGTCCCGGCTCAGCCGGTCAGTCTCTTTCTTAAGGGCCGCCTCCTCGATCTCCATCTGCATGATCTTCCTGGACATCTCATCCAGCTCAGCCGGCATGGTATCCAACTCCGTCTTGATCATGGCACAGGCCTCATCCACAAGGTCAATGGCCTTATCCGGAAGGAAACGGTCTGAGATATAGCGGTCTGACAATGTAGCTGCGCTGACCAGGGCGGAGTCTGTGATCTTCACGCCGTGGAATACTTCATACCTCTCCTTAAGTCCCCTTAAGATGGAAATGGTATCCTCCACCGATGGCTCATCCACCAGTACGGGCTGGAACCTGCGTTCCAGGGCCGCATCCTTTTCAATATACTGTCTGTACTCATTCAATGTAGTGGCGCCGATACAGTGAAGTTCCCCTCTTGCCAGCATTGGCTTTAACATATTGCCTGCATCCATGGAGCCCTCTGTCTTACCTGCACCCACAATGGTATGGAGTTCATCGATAAACAGGATGATCTGCCCATCGCTTTTTTTCACTTCCTCCAGCACTGCCTTCAGACGTTCCTCAAATTCACCCCTGTACTTGGCGCCTGCCACCAAAGCCCCCATATCCAGGGCAAACAGCTTCTTATCCTTTAACCCGTCAGGCACATCCCCCCGCACGATACGCTGGGCCAGGCCTTCCACAACAGCAGTCTTGCCAACGCCGGGCTCACCGATCAATACAGGGTTATTCTTTGTCTTACGGGACAGGATGCGGACCACGTTCCTGATCTCACCGTCACGGCCGATCACAGGATCCAGCTTCTGATCCCTGGCCCGCTCCACCAGATCGTAACCATACTTCTGGAGGGTATCATAGGTGGCTTCCGGATTATCCGTCACCACTCTCTGGTTGCCCCTGACCGTGGACAGAGCCTGCAGGAATGTTTCCCTTGTAATATTATAAAGCTTAAACAGCGCCTTAATATCCTTGTTGGAATGCTTGAGAAGGGATAAGAATAAATGCTCCACTGACACATACTCATCGCCCATGGCCTTGGCTTCATCCTCGCCATTGATCAGAACCTTATTCAGGTCATTGCTGATGTACAGCTGCCCGCCTCCGCTTACTTTTGTAAGGCGTTCAACCGCCTGTTTCGCTTCATTGGTAAACATATCGCCCTGGATCCCCATCTTGGTGATCAGTTTAAGGATCAGACTGTCATCCAGGGTCAGCAGACTGTAGAGCAGGTGCTGCTGATCGATCTGCTGGTTTCCATACTCATATGCCAGCTTTTCGCAGTTCTGCACTGCTTCCATTGATTTTTGCGTAAATTTATTAATATTCATCGCCCATTCCCCTTTCTCTGTCTCCTCCGCCATAGAAGTATGTATCATAACCTCATAATCTTGTTCATAGGATACGTATCTTCCGGAACGGATGGAAATCGGAATTGTGCTGCGGTTTTCTTTGTTCTAGTCGTACTATAACACATGTTGTTAGCACTGTCAAGGGTCGAGTGCTAATTTTTTTTAAAAATGAGGGGGCGGGTAAAAAGTCAAAAAACCGGCCTCTGCTTCCCGCAAAGGCCGATCTTCAATCTATGTCCTTTTATTTACTTTACTCCGGTAGCCCTAATTGCTTTATCCGTAAGTGTGCCCTCATAGGTCACAGTAGCCGTATCCCCTACCTTCACTCCGTCAAACATTCCTTCGGTTCCCAGGAATGTAAACAGGGTATTTTCAGGATCCACTGTATCCAGTACCACGTAGTCAGATTTTACTTCCGCAACCTTGCCTGTCAGGGCATTCACCTTGGCATCCGGCGTGTCTTTGGCATCTTCGGTCACGATCTTTGTTGCAACCGGCTTATCTTCCTCGTCCTCCAGATCTCCGTAGAATGTCACATCAGCGTTCACGCCTGCCTTGATGCCTCCCTTAGTCACCTTCTGGGCGATCAGGGCGTTAAATGTATAAATACCGTCCTCTGTTTTCAGAGTCACTGTCTTGTCATCGGCCTTCTCAATGGTCCCGCTTATGATCTCATCGTTCTCTGCGGCAGCTTCTGCCTCTGCTTCCTCAGCAGCGGATGTAATGATCTCAACGGATTTTGCCTTGGTGACATCCTGTGACATCTCACCGTTAAACGTTACCTCTACCTCGTCACCCACACCAATGGCGTCCGCTCCTGTGATCTCGGCGTCTGTAATATCAAACTTTACTGCTTTGTCCTCACCCTCTGCAACGGTTATGATCTTATCATTTACCTCGCCAACAAAACCATAGAAGTAATCCTCTTCCAGGTCATCTTCAGCCTCGGCGGATGCTGTGGCGGCTTCTGTTGTCTGGGCTTGTGTTGTAGTTGGTGCTGTGGTCTCATTTGTCTTTGAAGAACACGCTGTCATCCCCAGGGCCAGGGCCATGACTGCGATCGTTAAATAGTGTTTTTTCATAATGGATCTCCTCTTTTCTATTGCTGACACATGCTGCATTTAAACGCTGGAGGCGGAAAACGGGTTATCCCATACATGTTAATGCCCCCGCCGCGTTCACGATACATATTACTACGAAAAACACTATTTTACTATGTCTTTTTCTTTAATTTTTCCTAAACAATTAAGAAATCCCCATTCTTCCAATGGACTCCCATACCAGCTTTTTGAACAGAGGCGCTACCCTGTCCGAGGTTTCCTGGACCTCCTCATGGGACAGAGGGACATCCGTCATTCCGCAGGCCAGGTTGGAAATACAGGAAATCCCGCATATTCTCATTCCCATGTGATTGGCAGCCACTGCCTCGCACGCGGTACTCATTCCCACAGCGTCACCTCCCAGGACCCTGCACATCTTCACCTCCTGGGGGCTTTCATAGGCAGGACCTGTGAGCTGCACATAGACACCTTCCTTAAGTTGAATATCCAGCTCACGTGCCGTGTCCCTGATCATAGTTATCAGGTCTTCATCATAGATATGGCTCATGTCCGCAAACCTTGGCCCCAGCTCATCCAGATTGGCTCCGATCAGGGGGGATGGTACAAAGCAGGATATCTGGTCCTTGATCAGCATAAAATCCCCGGCCGCAAAGTCAAAATTCACTCCCCCGGCCGCATTGGTCAGAAACAGGATCTGGGCACCCATCAGTTTCATCAGGCGGATGGGAAGCACCACATCGGTCATGGGATATCCTTCATAGTAGTGCACCCGGCCCTGCATCATCACCGCAGGAACCCCATTGATATGGGCAAATACAAAACGCCCCTTGTGTCCGGGCACTGTGGACACCGGGAACCCCTGTATGTCATGATAGTCAATGGTGTCTTCCACCTCCACCTGTTCCGCAAAATCCCCAAGTCCTGACCCCAGCACCAAAGCCACCTTTGGTTTAAAGGGAAGCCTGTCCTTTACACTGTCATAACAGTTCATTAATTTTTCATATACCGGATTTGTCATGTCTGTTCTCCTTCTCATCAATCTGTACCCTCCGTGCACAAAGGGCTCACACGCCCTAAATCCACTTAGGGTGTCAGTTAAAGTATATCATAGACCCGGCCGCTGCCTCAACCATGAATCTCAGGCAGACACCGCTCCTGTCTTTCCCTCCTCCTTTTCTTAAGCCATCCTGCGGACAAGATAAGGATTCCCACCCCAATGCCCACAAGGCCGGCTCCCACCGTGATCACAAAACCGCTGCGCACCCAGTACCACAGCGGACTCTCCCGGGAAGGCCGCGCAGTGCCCGGTCCCTGATCCGGCTCATATACATCCGGCTGTTCCTCATCCACCCATATCTGAGAGGGGCGGACCGGCCGGTAGACCATTTCCAGTTCATAAGATACCGGCTCCTTTAATGATACCGTACCTTCGTAGGTGACCTCATAATCCCTCACCAGCTTCTGTCCCCTGGCCATGGCCTGCCTGCACATCTGCCCCTCGTCATCCTCAAAGGGTTCTCCCGCCCATTCCATGGACAGGATCCTGTATTCACCGGCGCTCAGCCCCATTATGCCCAGAATTTCTTCCTGCGCGCTTACAGCGGAGGCCAGTACATCGCTTCCGTCTATCACCATGGACCCCGCCTGATACTCATCCGCCCCATATGCGTGGAACAGGACAGGCGCCTCAAATCCGTCCTGCCATTCTTCCTTTGTAATCCTGGCGTCCCGTATAAAGAGTTCGCCGTCAGCCGGTCCGCCTGACAGCTCCTCCTGTACCCCAATTGACTGAGGAAACCCCTCTGCACCTTCCACTGCCGGATAAACCACCTGCTTTTCCATGTGGCGGTCCGCCATGTGTTCCGGGATCTCCTTTACTTCATACCGCTCCAGCTCAAATTGGTTTCCCTTTCTGTCCCAGTACGTTTCCTCCGGCGTTTCCGGAACCTCTGCCTGCTCCAGTTTTCTTGTAAGATACAAAAGGTCATCCGTACCCGGTTCCTGAACTGCTCCGGGCCGTGCATAGACTGATGTTACATTTGCCGTAAGACACAGCAGGATCATAAACAGGTACTTCCAGATTTCTTTCTTCCAGACGTTTCCCTTCCAGGCTGCTCCTTTTATGTTCCGGCCTTTCCGGCTATTTCCTCTTTCTTTTGTCATAACCATCCCTCCTTGGTATATTCAAATTACATTGTCATCCTTTTCTCAGGAAATGACAGACTGCAAATCCTATGAAATTATCAAGGTACGGGATCCGTGGCATACATTGTTAATGGGAAATCCGCAGGTCTCAGAAAGAAACCGCGTCTCTGCGCCAATGCACAGACAGGTGTCTGAACGAATCACCTGTGCTCATATTATACATAACCTGAAGCCAATATGCAAGGCTGAATTGGTGTTTGCCTGTCAAGTTTACATGACCCAAGTTTACATGCCATATCCCTGCATATAAGATCAATACCCTCGGTGGACAAGCTACACCAAAAAGGAAAAAGCGGTACCATATCAGTCCGGCACCGCTTTTTCCATCTGTCTCTATCTATTTATATCTCTCATATATTTACATTTTATTTGGAAAAATACTCCTTTGTGGCCTTCCTGACCTGAGGGGCCAGCACCACCATTGCAATCAGGTTGGGAATAGTGAGAAGGCCCAAGGCAATGTCCTGGATGACCCATACAAGTTCAATCTCAGCCAGCGCGCCCACAATACAGAAACAGGGGAATACATACTTAAACTTGCCTGCCACCCCTGCCCCGAATATGTAGTTCAGGCCCACAAATCCAAAATACCACTGGCTCATCAGGGTGGTGGATGAAAACAGCAAAAGGCACAATGCCACCACATAGCGCAGGGGTTCCCATACACTGGCAAATGCGTTGATGGCAAGCACATTGCCCGGCGCACCGGAATCCAGAACGCCAGTGACCCCCAGAATCAGCCCCGTAATGGTACAGATGACAAAGGTATCCAGAAATACCTCGGCCACGCCTGTGATCCCCTGCTCTACAGGATGGTTTACCTGGGCGGCTGAATGGATCACAGGAGCAGATCCCTCACCTGCCTCGTTGGAATAGAGCCCACGTGCGACACCTTTTTGCATGGCCACAAGCATGGCTCCCATGGCGCCTCCCGCCATGGCGCGCATGCCGAAGGCGCCGGCAAATATATCCGCAAATACCCCCGGCACCTTGGTAATATTGGCCAGGATAATGCACATGCCTCCCACCACATAGATAACCGCCATGGACGGGACCAGGGTCTGGGCCACATGGGCCAGGCGCTTTAATCCGCCCAGGGTAATGATGAAAATAAGCAGTACAAGCACAATACCGGTGGTCAGATAGGGAACGCCGAAATTTTCCTTCATAACACCGCTTATGGTGTTGGACTGGATAAAGTTTCCTCCAATGATTTGGGTCACCATAAAGAATGCGCAGAGAGTGGCCAGCCAGGGAAGACGGAGTCCCTTCTTTATGTAGTACATGGGGCCGCCCACATAGTTGCCCTCTTCATTTTTTTCCCGGTAAAGCATGCCCAGGATGATCTCGCCGTACTTGGTAGCCATTCCCACAAAAGCAGCCACCCACATCCAAAAGATCGCTCCCATTCCTCCTGCAAGCACGGCTGTGGACACGCCCACGATATTCCCGCTTCCCACGCAGGATGCAATGGCCGTACACAGAGCCTGAAAAGAAGAAATGGTTCCTGACTCTTTGGATTCCTTATCTTTTGAACGGATCGGCTCCCAGATGGTCTTCTTAATGATATAGCCAAAACGCCTGACCTGGATGCCTCCGGTCATGATGGTATAAAGAAGACCCACACCCAAAAGCACGAATAACAGCCAGTTGCCCCACAGCCAGTCGTCAAAGGTTGTCAGAATCGCCTGAAACTCTTTCATTCTTCCTCTCCTCCTCTATGTCTCAGTGTACTCTTGTAATCTCCTGGTACTCAGATTTGCGGGATGATTTTTTGTCACTGCAAAGATGGGTGCCGTGGAGACTCTGAGAGTGCCAGCATTTACCATTCCAGGTAAATGGGGTTCGTCCATGCAGTGCGGCCGTATTTGTCCACTGCCTCCACCCGTATATAGGTTTCATGGCCTTTCAGGGTGTACTCACTGTGGTTCAGGGTATCCTTAAAACGCTCACCTAAAACCGTGGTTCCATCGTTGATAATATTTCCACATACAAAATTTACATGGTTCACACCGGATGTGTCAATCCATACCTTCCCGTCCTTCACGCCCCAGTCATAGATCTCAGGCCCGGATGAGGAATAGTAGTTTCCCTCCATAAAGTTCTGCACAATGCTGTCATGGTTCAGGTCCGGCGCCTGGACACAGATCCAGCCCCCGCAGGAGTCCTCGAAAAGCCCCTCATTGTGATTGTCATCGCTGGCAAACGCATTGACACGCCTGCCCATGCGCAGCATTCTGTCCCAGTAGGTCACATCATATCCTGTATTGGATTCCTGGACCGTATTATAGTTAAATATTTCCAGGGCGCTGATGCCCTCCGTATGGATAAACTCCTCCTCCGTGACCCGGCTCCAGATCGGATGGTTGTAGGTGGTAACGCATCCATGGTCCCTCAGCATATCCGCCGCCTCCTGGGCTGCCTGGGCGCCGGTCCACTCCCCAAAAAACTTCATGGGCGGAATGTACTGCATATGTCCGTATGTTCCCAGAGGAGCTGCGTCCTGCATGGCCTGGGTTCCCAGAATACCGTGGAGATGGTGTACCTTATATCTCTCATTCGTGCCCTTGGCCCGGTAGAGGATCACACTGCTCTCCACCGCGGGCAGGATGATAAATGTTTCCGTGTTAAACTGTTCCCTGAAATCCGTAAATATATCGTGCTCTGAAAAGCACATGAAATGGTATCCGTTATCCCTGTAAAGCGTTACCGACTGCTCCGGCGTAAGCATTCCGTCCGATACAGTGGTATGGCTGTGGATATTTCCCTTATACCAGTTTCCACAATTTTTAAAGCCGTGATATTCCTTCATTTTGATACCGTCCTTTCCCTGATGAACATTCCTGATTACAACACTGCCCGGCCGGTCATGATCACTCCGTCCCGGCCCCTGCCTGACATTTCTTAATGCGGTGGATCAGGAACGTGGATACCCCCACGCCTACCACAGCCCATCCGATCATGACCATAAAAACGATCCTGAATCCGGCCATTCCCGGATATCTGTCAAGAAAGCTGCCATACATTACATAAGCGAACGCATTGGGAAGATAGATGACCAGGGATGCAAGGCTCATAGCCGCTCCTGTAATCTCCTTTGGGACCCTAACCTCATCCATGGGGGCAAAGAACACGGCGCGCATGGTAAAGACAATTGCTCCAAATCCAAGGGTACATGCCGCTCCCAGGATCCAGCTTCCGCTCTTTCCCAATGCCTCGTGAGGCACCATAAGGAACAGGACCATGGCAATAATACATACTACAAATCCTGCACGGATGTGCTTGGCGGAAGATTTGTGGACCTTGTCGGACATAAAACCGCCTATGGGTCCCCCCACCATCTTAAGACCGTACTGGTTTATTATACCATACATCCCCACCGCAGTTGCGGGAAGGAAGTAAATTTGGTTTAAAAAAGGAATGAAATAGGTAAGTCCGCAGTAAATACAGTATACAGTAAAGCCATTTAATGAAACTGCCCAGATATCCACGCTCTTTAACGCCTGCATCATGCCGCCGAACGCGGCCTGTGCCTTGTTGACTTCCTTGCCGGATTCATCCACCCTTTTTTCGTCATTGGGAACAAAGATCAGACACAGGACACCCGCTGCTGCCGTGACAGCTGACAAGAACAACAGTCCGCCTCTCAGTGCAGCTGCGCCCTCGCCCATTGCCTTAAAGATTGCAAGAGCCGTGGATGCTATGATTACGTCCACAATGCCGCGGCCCATTTCCAGAAAACCGAACATACGTCCCTGGGTCTTTTCATCCCCTAACAGACGGATGGCTTTTAACAGCACCGGCCAGTATGTAACCTCCCCCAAAATAGCCATGACTCCAAATGCGGCCAAAAAGCCCCAGTACCCCGGGAAAGTGGAGAGATACACGCCCACAGCACCGAGTCCTATGAGGGATCCTCCTATCATATATTTCTTGCTGAACATGTCACAGATATAAATTCCTGCAATCAGACCAATGGTCTGGACAATACCGTAGGCACTCAGGGCTCCGCCGATCTGGGTGTTGCTAAGCCCCATAAACTGCTGCATGGGCACATAGAACATATCCTTCATTGATGAAAGCTTAAATGCGATTCCTCCTGAAAGTGTGAGGATACAGAATACCAGCCAGCGGTTGGGAGCTGCTTTTACTATCTTTGCCCTTGTTTCATTACTCATATCAATTAATCTCCTTTCATTCCCTGTAAAATATCACGAGCTCAACCAAATACCTCGTTACGAACATAGTATATCTGCTTTTAATTGGGTTTTCAAGCAGATTCGCAATAATATCAAATTTTTTCGCAATTATAACAAATTTTTTGTTGGTTTTTTGTGCATTTTGCATCTATAAACTTGTGATTATGTTGGTTATAATGAATTCATCCCCCTATAAACGCATTTTTTCACAACCTGGCAGTTCCGTCAAAACAGGTTTCTTCTTGGGATATTTCTGGAAATGATTGTGTTTTTGGCTTTTCCAAATTGGGAATCCGGGGTATAATAAGAAAATGAATCAGCAATATTAAGGTGTGCTCCGGTAGTTTCCGAAGGTACGCTAAGAAAGAGGGGAGGGCAAGCATTTATGCTGGCTAAACAGCGCTATAATAAGATAATGGAGCTTTTAGATAAAGATGGAATCGTACATACCGCAGAACTGGTAAAACTAATGAATGTTTCATCGGAAACCATACGGAAGGATCTGGAATATCTGGACAACCAGGGCCGCCTGTCCAGGGTCCATGGCGGCGCCGTGCCATTGGAAACAGGGAAGTCTCCGGACATTCCAGGAGGCTACATTTCCTTTCAGATCCGTAATTCCCAGAATTTGGAACAGAAAGCGGCCATCACTGCAAGGGCCGCCGCACTGGTGGGCGAGGGACAGGTCATTGCTCTGGACTATGGGAGTACCAGCCAGATGATGGCCCTTGAACTTAGGGAACGGTTCCGCAATCTTTCGGTGGTGACCAATTCCATTCAGAATGCCCTGATCCTGGCTGAGAATCCCGGCATTACCATCATCCTGACAGGAGGGATCCTAAACAGGGACGAGTATACCCTGGTAAATGATTTTTCCTCCACACTGGAGAGCATCCACATTGACATCATGTTCATGACAGTTACGGGAATCGACCCGGCGATCGGGTGCACGGACCAGCGGCTCAGCGAGATACGGATCCAGAATCAGATGCACCGCTGTGCCAGCCGGACCATTGTCCTTGCTGACTCTTCCAAATTCGGCAAAGCCAGCCTTTTAAAAATATGCCCCTTTGATGAGGTGGATACCATTGTGACCGACTCAGGCATATCACCTGAACTGGAAAGCCGGATCAGGGAAACCGGGGCAAATCTTATAATTACATGACGAAAGGTAAAATACCATGAATGTATTCGATATTCTGGGGCCTGTTATGATCGGCCCATCCAGTTCCCACACAGCGGGGGCTGCCAGGATCGGAAAGATCACGCTGGCGCTTTTGGGGGCGCCAGCGGTAAAAGCGGACATTTTTCTCCACGGTTCCTTTGCCAAAACATATAAGGGCCATGGAACAGACAAGGCACTGATTGCCGGGATCATGGGCATGGCCACAGACGACAGCCGGATCCGCATGGCTCCGGAGCTGGCCAGGAAACAGGGACTTGAGGTAACGATCACTACCGGTGATATTGACGGCGCCCATCCCAACACAGCCAAAGTGACCCTGACGGACGCGTCAGGAAAAACCGTATCCCTTTTGGGCAGCAGTATCGGCGGCGGCAACATACTCGTGAAGGAAGTCAATGGAATGGAGGTATCCATCACCGGACAGCACACCACCCTCATTGTTCTCCACAGGGACGCCCCAGGCACCATTGCTGCGGTAACTGAGGTGATGGCTGACGCGGGAGTCAATATCTGCAATTTCCGTTTGTCCAGGCAGCAAAAGGGCGGGGAGGCTGTTATGACCATTGAGATCGATGGCAGTTTTGGACCTGAACTCAATGAAAGGATAAAGATACTGCCCAATATTTTCTCCAGCACCATGCTGCAGCCCATATAATCATAAGAAGGAAGGATCTATTATGGAACTTGATTTTAATTACTCCTCTGTCGCTTCCCTGACAGCCGCAGCCCTCCGCAGCGGACTTCCCATCTCCGTCCTGGTCTTAAAGCAGCAGGCCCAGCAGATGGAGCTGCCCGAGGAACATATATATGAACAGATGCGGAAAAATTACCAGGTCATGGCGGACTGTATTGAGCCGGGATGCAAACAGGATCTGCGGAGCACCAGCGGGCTTACCGGAGGCAGCGCTTACAAAATGCGCCAAATATCTGAGAGCGGAAAAAGCCTTACAGGCTCCTTTCTCTCCGGCGCCCTTTACCGTGCCCTGGCGGTTTCTGAGTTAAATGCAGCCATGGGCCGCATTGTGGCGGCTCCCACGGCCGGCAGCTGCGGCATCCTCCCTGCCGCCCTGCTCACCATGCAGGAGGAGAAGGGATTCTCGGAACGGGACTGTGTCATGTCCCTTTTTACCGCATCAGCCGTTGGTATGGTCATTGCCAACAATGCCTCCCTGGCAGGCGCCCAGGGCGGATGTCAGGCTGAGTGCGGTTCCGCGGCTGCCATGGCTGCGGCCGCCATTGTGGAACTGGCAGGCGGTACCCCCGGTATGGTGGAAAACGCCATTGCCATTGCCATCAAGAATATCCTGGGGCTGGTATGCGATCCCGTGGCAGGACTGGTGGAAATTCCCTGCATCAAGCGCAATGCCTCCGGTGTGGCCGGGGCGTTTGTGGCAGCAGAGCTGGCACTGGCAGGGATTGAAAGCGCTATCCCGGCAGATGAAGTCATATGGACCATGAAAAAGGTGGGGGATGCCATGTCCTCTACCCTAAAGGAAACCGCAGAGGGAGGCCTGGCAGCCACCCCCACCGGAAGACGGCTTCATGAGCAGGTTTTTGGCACTGCCAGGGAACCGGGACAGGGATGCGGCAGCTGCGGTGGATGTTCCTCATAATAAGCAGCATTTTTCATAAAAACCCATGTACAATGCCGCCGGCACATTACAGGTGATACAAATCACCCTTGTGCCGGCGGCATCCTTTTGTCTTCTTCTATTATCTGAATTGGCTGTACTTATGTCCCGGAGCTGCCCCGCCCCTGTAGGATGCCAGCTCACTTACTGTCACAAGCTGGTATCCCCTGGCAGTAAGCTCAGGTATGAGAACAACTGCGGCGTCTGCCGTGGTGGCATAAATATCGTGCATCAGTATCACATCCCCATCCTTCACCTGGCTTAACACCGTATCAATGGTTCTCTGCGCATTCCTGTGCTGCCAGTCCCTGGTGTCAATAGACCACATAATGGCCGGCATTCCCATGCTTCCCAGTACAGACAGGGAGTGGGCATCAATATAACCGCCCGGAGGACGCATCAGAACCGGTGAAACGCCGCATACTGCCTGGATCTTCTGGTTGGTAGAGCCCACCTGGCTTACGATCCCGTCCGCGCTCAGCTTGGAAATATACTTGTGGTCATGGGTATGGTTGGCCACCTCACAGCCCTGTTCCACCATGCGCTTGATCACACCGGCATTGGCATTCACATTGGAGCCAAGCATAAAGAAGGTGGCTCTTGCGCCATTGGCCTCCAGGCTGTCCAGGATCCTGCTGGTAACTGCTGTTCTTGGGCCGTCATCAAAGGTTAGGGCAATCATTGGCTTTGAAGGATCTATGGACGACTGGGGAACCACAATATCCGCAGGAAGGCCTGCTCCCTTTGAGGTGATGGATGCGCGGATACCGTCCACACGCAGTCCTGCGCCTTCCACACCTGCCGCAGCCCCGTTCGCAGCCCAGTCTGTCCAGGAACCATTCTGGTACACCATATAATACAGATCATAATCAGCCGCCAAACTGCCTGTCAGTTCCATGCGGATGGACTCCAAAGGCATTACGCCACCGGAACCGCCGGACTCTGCGCCATCCTCGGACCAGTTCAGCCATCCGGAACCGCTCAGGTTCACCTGATACCGGATTCCGACCTGGGCACCTGCAGGTATATTGATCAGGTTCGCCTTCATGGCGGAAACCCATGTTCCTCCCGGAGCCACGCACTGGTGGTTGTCAGCAGTAACCGTACTCCAGCCCTGCTGGACCATAAAGGCGCTGTAGTTGACCTGCAGCGGATCCTGGCCGGTTCCCGCCTGTCCTTCCGGCTGGGCGGTCTGCTCCTGGACGGTCTGCTCCTGGACGGTCTGCTCTTGGACGGTCTGTTCCTGGCCTTCCGGCTGGCCGGTCTGTTCCTGGCTGACTACCCCGGGGCCTGACTGTTCAGACTGGGCGGATGAGCCCATGCCCATAGTACCGGCCGCAGCGGTAAAACCCTGCATGCTAAAAACAATTCCAGCCGCCAGGGCAGCGGCCAGAATTTTATGTTTTATTCCAACTTTTCTCATTCACAATCTCCTTAGCTGTTATAATTATGGGGAAATTCTTCCCCGGACAGGCACATGTCCGGGCCAAATACATTTCTGCAAAGCATGATATACTCCTGATAATACACATGCTCCTCCAGTTCTTTTAATGCGCGGGCAATTCCCCAGTAGTACCACGCATGTTTCTTTTTATCCTTCTCATTAAATCTCTGCCATATGGCATCCCCCACCACCAGATAATCCCTGGCCGTGCTTCGCATATTGCTGAGCTTGTCCCCCAATGCCAAGATCTTAATATCCCTGGACGCAGTGCTCAGGTGCCGGACCGTATACCCCTTGCGCTCCTGCCAGGTTTTTCTCTTATCTTCGCTTTCATCCATCACCAGGCAGGCTACTCTGGCTCCAAAGGCTTCCTCCAGTTCTCCTTTGGTAACCCCTGCATCCTCCATAACATCATGCAGCAACGCGGCTGCAATCATCTCCTCATCATCCGTAAATGCGGATACAATCACTGCTGTTTCCAATGGGTGGGTAATATAAGGAATGTCCGTTCCCTTCCTGAATACACCCCTGTGTGCCTTTTCGGCAAATGCAGCTGCTTCTCCTATCATGGGTTCTGCTCCTTTTGTGACGGCATAATTTATTTTGCTGTACATGTCCCACACCCGCAGGACATGTACCTATCATACCATAATTAAACCGTATTTTGAAGAGTGTTGTGTAATCTTTGGCATTTTCCAACTTCACCTTGTAAGAAAAGACATTTTCTGCTATGCTATAAAAGTATTTTTCAGGTGCCTATACAACAAGGAGGATTTTTATGACTCGTCATTCATCATATTCAGCGCCCCGAAGCGAGCGCCCATCCGGCTCCTACGGTGGACAGCGGGGCCGCGGCAGCAAGCGCAACACTTATAATAAACGTTCCTGGAAGGACAACAAGACCCTTTTTACCCTGGTCTGCTTCATACTTCCTTTTATCGCCATAAACCTGATCATCCTGTTTCTTGCAGTCTCAACGCCCAAGATCGACTACACCATATCGGATACCCAGGATTACAAGACAGTGGATCTAAGCATCAAGATCCGCTCCCTGCTTCCCTTGAAGGAGATGACCGTGACCCTTGAGACAAAACCTGTGGAGCTGGTTAAGGAAAAGGGCGTATATAAAACCACACTGGAGGATAACGGAACCCTGGAGATACAGGTGACCGGGTGGAACGGGATGACAAAACGCGCTTATGAGCACATTGCCACCCTGGATGACGCGCCGCCTTCCATTGACGAAGATGATTATGTGATGGAGGACGGGCAGTTGACCGTGATTGCCAGCGACAGCCAGTCTGGCGTCAACTATGACGCCGCCTACGCAGTGGATGAAAAGGAAGAAACCATCAAGCCCGTGAGCATTAATAAGGACACGGGCGAGATAACCTTTGCCATGGACACCTCCTCCCTGACTGTGTACATAGAGGATTTTGCCGGCAACACATTTAAAGCTTCTTTTACAAACCGCACCGAGGGCATTGACACAAGCAGCCGCGATTCCAAGTTCCCATCGGACGGCACCAACGGCACCAATGGCAACGGAAGCTCTTCCGATTCCAATACGAACAGCTCCAGCACCAAGGAGACCACCAAAGCCAAAGAAACTACCAAAGCGACAAAGGCAACTGAAAAAGCAAAAGAGACCACCAAAGCAACAAAGGCAACTGAGAAAGCCAAGGAGACCACCAAGGCGACAAAAGCAACTGAGAAAGCCACACAGGCAACCAAGGCCACAAGCGCTGCCAATGCCACAAAAGCGACTGAGGCGTCAAAGCCTGCCGAGTCCACTACCGCTCCTGCCACATCTCCCACCACCGCTCCTACCACCCCGGTGGTACCGGGTCCCGGTGAGAGCAGTTCCCCGACACAGGCTCCCACACAGGCTTCCCAGGCAGTGCCCGGTGGTGACTCCAATGATGTCACCATTGTGCCCATTACCTGATATAAAAACCTTATAAATGCAAGAAGGCCATGGACTTCTCCCGAAGGGAGCCATGGCCTTTTTATATTATATTGTGATATTACATATGATCTCCGTTCCATTTCCTTTATCTATGTTCTCCGCCCTACTATTCCCCGTCATCCCCGGCTTCCATGATGGCATCGATAATATCCACGTACTCAGAGCAGTATTTTTCATACATGGGGGCTGCTGCCTCCTGGAACCTGGCCTTTTCCTCAGGTGAAAGTTCGGTCACGATACAGCCTGCTTTTCGTACAATGCTCTCCGAAACCTTTTCCCGCGCTGCCCACAGCTGGCGCTCATATTGAGCTGATTCCTGGGCGCACTCCCTGATGATATCCTGATATTCCGGTGAAAGCTTATCCCATGTGGGCTGAGCCGCCAGCTGGAGTTCAGGCACTCTGGTATGTTCATCCAGGGTAAAATACCTGGCCACCTCATAATGCCTGGTGGATTCATAGGAAGGCCAGTTGTTCTCAGCCCCATCGATTTTACCGGTCTGAAGTCCGGAGTACACATCCCCGAATGCAGTAGGTACCGGTGTCGCCCCAAGGGCTTCTATGGTATCCATCATCAACTCCGATTCCTGGACACGGATATTAAGCCCTCTCATATCCTCCAGTGTTTCAATGGGACGGCCGGTATTATAGAAACTTCTGGCACCGGCATCATACCAGGACAGCGCCACCAGATTGGAACCGTCAAAGGAATTCATAAAATCATCGCCGATAGGTCCCTCCAATACCCTCCACATGTGTTCCCTCCCCGTGTACAGATACGGCATCTGGAGAACATTGAGCTTGGGCACAAACTCTGCCAATGGCGAAAGGGAGACACGCGCGAAATCAACGCCGCCAAACTGCAGCTGCTCGATTACTGTCTTTTCATCTCCCAGCACAGCCTCTGCATTGACCTGGATCTCGATCCTTCCCCCGGTCCTTTCCCTGACCAGTTCCGCGAACTTATACGCCCCCTGAGTGGTAGGATAGTCCTCTGCCTGATTCTCAGCATAAGTCAGGACAAACTCCGGCGCCTGGGACTGGGCCTTGCCCTTCCCGCTGCTGCAGGCAGTCACCGCAGCTGCCAATACACACAGCACACCAAACAACACGTTACCTTTCAAACACTCACCCTCCTTGCCTTACCCTGCCTGACATCTATTATAGATAATGCCCTTATTATAAATATAACCTTTTGTACAAATATCACTCAGTCCGTTTCCTATCATATCATATTTGTCCATATAATTATACCTGTCAATTGATGGAGCGTGAAGATACAGATACTGTTCGTGTATAAAAATATTTCCAGCCAAATTCAAATGGCTGGAGATATTTCATAGTCTTATTGATACTCTCGCTATGTACCCTTACTTAGCCAAACCGCCCAGAACATTAGGCAGCCACATGCTGACAGCCGGTACAAAGGTGATCAAAAGCAGAGTGATGATCATGCACAGGTAAAATGGAAGAGTAGCCTTAACCACACGCTCCATGGGCACCTTGGCCACAGCGGAACCGATAAAAAGTACTGCTCCTACAGGAGGTGTCAGAAGGCCGATACCGCAGTTAAGCACCACCATAATACCGAACTGGATAGGATCCAGGCCAATGGAGGTTGCGATAGGAAGCAGGATAGGCGTTGCGATCAGAATAATGGGCGCCATATCCATGATGCATCCCAGGACCAACAGGATCAGGTTCAGCAGCAGGGCCAGAATGATCGGGTTGTTGGTAACTCCTGTGATCGCACTGGCAGCCAGAACCGGCACATGCAGCTGTGTCAGACAAAATCCGAAGATACTGGAGGTTGCGATCAGGATCATAACGATGGACAAGGTATCCACGCAGTCCCCAAGGACTCTCCATACACCCTTCCAGTCAAGTCCCCTGTAAACAAATACGCTGACGATCAGGCTGTAGATAACAGCGACCGCGGCAGACTCCGTTGCTGTAAACACACCGCCCACAACGCCGAACACAACGATCAGCACAGCGGCCAGAGCCCAGAAGGACACGCTCAGCTGTTTGATAAGATTGATAATGCTGAACTTCTCCCCCTTGGGATAATTGCGCTTAACAGAGATGATATAGGAGCCGATCATCAGTGAAACAGCCAGAAGTGCTCCCGGAATATATCCTGCAAGGAAAAGGCTTCCCACGGAAATGCCTCCAGCCGTGGTTGCGTAGATAACCATGTTGTGGCTTGGGGGAACCAGAAGACCCTCGCATGAGGATGTGATCGTAACAGCGGTTGAAAAGTCATCATCATATCCCTGATCTACCATCATAGGAATAAGGATGGAACCCAGGGAAGCCGTATCCGCCGCTGCAGACCCGGAAATACCTCCGAAGAAATAGGAGGCAACAATATTGACCATTGCCATGCCGCCGCGCATCCAGCCAACACATGCATTAGCCAAAGCGATCAGCTTTTCGGAAATTCCTCCGGATCCCATAAGGCAGCCCATGGTAATAAAGAAGGGAACTGCCATAAGGCTGAAGGAGCTGATGCCTTTTACCATCTGCTGGCAGATAGTTGTCAGGTTATGCCCCTGATACAGAAGGCAGAACACAGAAGACAGCGCAACCGCGTAGGCGATGGGGAAACGCAGAAATACCATCAGGAAGAAACTTCCTAGCAAAATCAGAATTGCCATACTGTTTGCATCCATTACTCCATTCCCTCCTTTACAAAAAATCCCTTTACATGATTATATAAAGCCTCTATCTCAAAAACCAGCATTGCCACACCGGCTAAAGGTACCGGGAAATACATCCAGAAGCGTGAGAGCTTGGGCATACTTACGTAAGTACCCTTGGAACCGATTCCCGTAGCATACTTCCAGCCCACGGTGATCATGATGAGCGCAAGTGCAAGCACTGCCAGATCGGCAATGATATCCAGGCTTTTCACAACCTTTTCAGGCAGATACTGGTCAAATGCTGTCATGCGGATGTGTGCCCCTCTTCTGATCGCAAGGGCGGCAGAAAGCACCGCCATATAGGACATACAGGTAAGGACCACTTCCTCGCTCCATGCCGGGTCAGGAATAAACGGTATGTATCTTCCTGCAACCGCCATACTTGTGATAAGGATATCCACTACCAGAAGCACCTTGCAGAGAAACATCACGGCTTGGTATGTCATGTCATATGCAGGTTTGATTCTGTCAATCTTTTGAAATATTGATGGCATATTGATTCCCCTTTCAATAACACAGGCACAGAGTGGTCTCACTTTCCCTGTGCCTGTCATGGTTGCCGTTTAATTATTTGTTCATGTCAAGAAGCTGCTGATACAGCTCAGCCTGATCCTTTGTGGAAGACTCGATAATATCCTTACAAGCATCCTGCCATGGTTTGATATCAGGAACTTCAACTACATTGATTCCATCAGCCTTTAACTCATCAAGCACTTTATTCTCAGCTTCCTCAGAAATGGTTCTGTTAAACTCAGATGCAACCTTACCTGCTTCCATCAGGATATTCTGCTGCGCCTCTGTCAGCTTATCCCATGCCTCATCCGTGATGATCACCTGGATGGCGCCAAGTGTATGTCCGTCAAGGATCAGGTTTGGAGCAACCTCCTGGAATGCATTGGACTTATAGTTAGCAATTGGCTGCTCAGCACCGTCAACAACACCGGTCTGAAGCGCGGAGTACAGTTCGTTAAAGGATACAACCGTTGGGCTTGCACCAAGTCCGTTAACCATACCGTTCATGATCGGGTCGTTGGACACACGTAACTTCATTCCCTTCAGATCCTCTAAGCCATTTACTTCCTTAACTGTGAAGAAGTGACGGAAACCTTCCTCGCCGTAGAACAGACCTCTTACGCCCAGTCCATTGTCGTGGGGTTCCATGAGGAATTCAGGAGCCAGATCACTGTCTGCAAAATTCCAGAAATGGTCACGGTTAGCAAATGTATAAGGTATGGACAGAAGTACGGATTTCTCAGCACCATAGCTTGTAAGGGCAAATGCGGAGATACGTGAAATATCAATGGTTCCGCCGCCGCCCAGCATGGTATCCAGAACATCATTCTCAGAACCAAGAACACCGCTGGCCTGCAGATCGATCTTAATCTTACCGCCGGACAATTCCTCAACGGTCTCTTTAAATTTGCTGTCTGTCTGGCCTACAATGGTATCCAGGGGGTTAACCTCTGCCATTACCAGGGTGATCTCAGGCATATCGCTTGTATCAGCTGCTGCCTCAGTTGTTGCATCTGCATCTTTGTTCTCAGCCGCGGTTGTGGCTGCCTCAGTTGCAGCAGCTGCAGTTGTGGTTGGTGCATCCGGGGTCTTCAGACCGCAGCCTGCCAGGGAACCAGCTACCATTACTGCACACATTGTTGCGCTAATCCATCTTTTTTTCATGTAACATTTCCTCCTCTTAATACATTCTTTATGCTTTTTCAGAAAAGTTTTACGTTTTCTTAACGCTAATTAAATTATAAGAGGAAAATCTTATTCTGAACATAGTAAATTTTTGTGAATCATAGTACGATTTTAACCAATCTTAACATTTTATTTATGTATATGTTGTACAAAACTTTACCATATTACCTTTATATCTTTTGGAAAATGCACAATCTATATTCCGTAGGGCTCTGTCCTGTTATGCGTTTGAACACTTTTGCAAAATAATTGGAATCCCCATATCCCACTGCTTTCCCAATATCTTTTACATTAACAGTGGGCTGGGCCAACAGCCCTTTCGCCTTCTCCACCCTGTATTCCGTCAGATAGGCTGTAAAATTTTTATGAAAGCACTGTTTAAACAGCTTGCAGAAGTACGCCTCAGAATAATTCATATGCCTGGCCAAATCCTGCATGGAGATATCCAACCTATAGTTTTCCTCAATATAAAGGCTGATGATCTCCGTCACCTTAGATAGGCGGATCTGCCCCCCATCCTCGGCTTCCTCTCCGGCCGGCATAGGGGGCTCAGTCAGTTCTTCCTTGAGTATCCTGTTAGCCTGGTACTCGGATGCAAGGCGGATCGCTTCCTCCACCACAAGCATGAGCTCCTGTTCATCATAGGGCTTTAGCAAATAGTCCAGCGCCCGGACCGTGATGGCCTTTTTTGCATAATTAAACTCATCATAGGCAGTGAGGAATATGATACAGCACTCCTTGTCCGTTTCACGGATCTGCTGGGCAGTCTCGATTCCATTGACCCCCGGCATCTCAATATCCAGGATTGCTATCTGGATTTTTTCTTCCTCATATATCTTAAGTGCCTCCCGGCCGTTCTCAGCCTGGAAAATAATGCACCGGTCCCCAACATTTTTCTGAAGGGTCTTATGTAGCACTTTCCGCTCTATCATCTCATCATCAGCTATCAATAAACGCAGCATATGTTCCCCCATTTCCTGTTATCCTGTTTGCCGTTATCCTATTTCCCACCACTTATTTCCCATACCCATTTCCCATTATTATGCTTTCTGCTATTCCGCTGTCTGCGGACCACTCTCCATATATTCTGTCTTCAGCCCGCTGTCCGTGTGTTCTGTCTGTGGTATCACCACCTGCACCACAGTCCCCTTTCCTTCCTTGCTGTATATCCTGAAATCCCCGCCGTGGTACATTGCCTGGATCCTGTGGTATATATTTCCAAGCCCAATTCCGATCCTGGCCGTTCCACGCTCTGTTAAAGCGGACCTCAGTTCCTCCAGCCTCTGCTCATTGATCCCCACCCCGGTGTCGGCCACGGATATAATGACATTTTCATCCTTTCTCCATACCTTCAGACAGATCCTTCCCCCCTGCTCCTTTTTGGACAGTCCGTGGATAATTGCATTTTCCACAATGGGCTGAAGGGTAAACGCCGGTATCATGGTCTCCTCTTCATCCACATCCAGCCTGCTTTCATACACGATCCTGGTTCCAAAGCGCATCTGCTGAATGTACATATAATCCTGAACCACCTTCAGTTCCTGTCCCAAAGGCACGATCTGCTCAGAGGTCTTAAGGTTGTACCGGAACAGGTTGCTCATACTGGATATCATGCGCTCCGTGGTATCCGCTTCCTCCAGCTTAGCCATGCACGCGATCATGTTCAGGGTATTAAACAGGAAATGCGGATTAATCTGACTCTTTAGCAGCTCCAGGCGGGCGGCATCCAGGCGTTTTTCCATCTCGATACGGTCCATCTCCTCTTTATGAAGACGCTCCGCCATCTGATTTTTCTCCATCAGGGTGTTAATATACCTTTCTGTTGCATGTTTCATCTTGTTAAAAGCCCTGACCAGTTCCCCCATCTCATCCTTATTCTCAACCGTCACATCCTTGCCGCTAAAGTCATTTCTGGCAATTTTACGGGAACAGTGGGCCAGTCTGACCATAGGGTTGATCAGGGTATTGGCCAATAGCTTGGTCAGGCAGATTACAGTGATGATCATAAGGATCGAATATGCCATGATCATATATGGAATGTAATAGAGCACAGGAGCCTTTTGCTGGTAGCTGCTTTTACCCTCCTTTAGGGTAGCCTGCATCAGCCTTCTGGCATAGGTCTGAAGATAACCCTGCATATCATATACCTGATATAACAGGTTCACATAATTTGCATCCTCGGGATTCATGGACGCCACATGATCCCTGAATTCACAGTATCCCTCATAGCCATTCTTTAAGTTCCAGGTACGTGCATACCGTTCTGAGCTGATGGAAGTGTGATCAAAGGGCAGATTCCTGATGCTCTCCTCTGTCCTGAAACAGGCCAGCCTGTATTCCCTGGCCTTTTCCCAGGAACGGTCCCTCACATATTCCTGGAAAACAGCCGCTTCATGCTCCAGCGCTTCCTGTACTTCATAGCAAAGGGAGTTGTCGTTTAATATGACATTAAAACTATTCAGGGAAAAATTCATGACAAGTATGTTAAAGGATATGGACAGCCCCATAACAAGTATGACAATAATAGAAAATGCTCCCAACTTTTTCTTCAGGGAGATTGTTAACCATAAATTTCTTACATACCCAAACATTTCCGCCCCCCATAGTATACTGCTTTCTGTCACAGTATACCATAAATCATAAGAGAGCGCAAAGCCTGCGGCCCGCGCTCCCAATGGTATTACCTGGTATTTATTCTGTTTTCTTATCCTCCAGCTTATGAGGTTCCTTCCTGGAGGTTTCCAATTTATGCGGTTCTGCCTTAGCTGTGGATATCTGCTTTGGCTCCGTCTTTTTGGTGGATATCTGCTTGGCCTCGGTCTTTTTAGTGGATATCTGCTTTGGCTCCGTCTTTTTAGTGGATATCTGCTTGGCCTCGGTCTTTTTAGTGGATATTTGCTTTGGCTCCGCTTTTTTAGTGGATATCTGCTTTGGCTCCGTCTTTTTAGTGGATATCTGCTTGGTCTCCGTCTTTTTAGTGGATATCTGCTTTGGCTCCGCTTTTTTAGTGGATATCTGCTTGGCCTCGGTCTTTTTAGTGGATATCTGCTTTGGCTCCGTCTTGGAGGTGGTCAGTCTTTTCACTTCCTCCTTCTTCTCAGGAAGGTCCCCCGGCTTCTCTTTTACCGGAACAGTTTCCTTGGAAGCCGGTTTCGCATTTTCCGGGACAACCGTTTGGACAGCCTGCTCCCCCTTTACTGCCTCCACCTTTTTTCCAGATGTTTTCCCGGTACTTGTCTTACCAGCGCTTGTTTTCCCGGCACTTGCTTTCCCGGCACTCATTTTCCCGGTATCCGTCTTCCCAGTGTCCGCTTTCTTTGCCTTTGGTTCCGGTGTACAGGTATAGATGCTGACGCTCATGGGAGCAATGTGGATTTCGATGGAATTTTCCTTCTCGTCCCACTCCACCTTCTTGGAAGTCTTGACACGGCCGTTGACCTTGCCTGTGCCGCCGAACTCCTTTGCATCACTGTTGAAGATTTCTTTATATTTGCCTTCAAAGGGTACGCCTACGCGGAATTTTTCATGGTCCACATTGTCAAAGTTGCACACCAGCAGCAGGGTTTCCCCTGAATCCTTGCTTCTGCGGGTAAACATGACCATGCTCTCTTCCTGATAGCTGCAGTTGATCCACTCAAAGCCATCCGGGTCATAATCAGTCTCATACAGGGCGGGATGCTCCAGATACAGCCGGTTCAAAGCCTTCACATAATCCCGCATGTTCTTGTGCACAGGAACCTCAAGCAGATCCCAATCCAGGGAAGCGCCCTCGTTCCACTCTCTCAGCTGGGCGTACTCCTGTCCCATAAACAGCAGCTTCTTGCCTGGATGTCCCATCATAAATGCATAGGCAACACGCAGGTTTTCCGCTTGTTTTTCCAGGGTATCTCCTGGCATTTTGCCAATCATGGAACCTTTTCCGTGCACCACCTCGTCATGGGAGAATACCAGGACAAAGTCCTCGCTGTACGCATACAGCATGGAAAATGTCAGCTCCCCATAATTGTTCTTCCTGAAAAACGGATCGCAGTGCATATAGTTGGTAAAATCGTTCATCCAGCCCATGTTCCATTTATAATCAAATCCAAGTCCGCCGTCCTTTGGATTGCCTGTTATCTTAGGCCATGCCGTGGACTCCTCGGCTATAATGACCGCGCCATTTCCCCTCTCTCTGTATACTGTATTCAAGTGTCTCAGGAATTCCATAGCCTCCAGGTTCTCATTGCCCCCATATAGATTGGGCACCCATTCCCCGTCATTCTTTCCATAGTCCAGATACAGCATGGAAGCCACTGCATCCATGCGGATTCCATCAACATGGTATTTTTCCGTCCAGAACAGTGCATTGGCTATGAGGAAATTGGACACGCCGGGGCGGCCATAATTGTAGATCAGGGTCCCCCAGTGTGGATGTGCACCTTTGCGCGGATCCATATGCTCATACACGCATGTGCCGTCAAATGCAGCCATTCCATAAGCATCACGCGGAAAATGGGCCGGTACCCAGTCTAATATGACTCCAATACCCTGTCCATGCATATAATCCATAAAATACATAAAGTCATCCGGTGTCCCATAGCGGCTGGTCGGACAATAGTATCCGGTCACCTGATATCCCCAGGACTCATCCAGGGGATGCTCCATCACCGGCATCAGCTCCACATGGGTGTAACCCATTTCCTTTACATATTCCGCCAGGCGAACTGCGATCTCCCTGTAATTATAGAACTCGGAGCCCACAACATTTTCCCCTGACTCATCCTTTGCAGTATCCTTCCTGATCCAGGAACCAAGATGGACCTCGTAAATATTCAGGGGCTTGTCCTTTGTATCTGTTTTAGCCCGCTTGTCCATCCACTCCCTGTCATTCCACTGATACTGGTTGATGTCCCATACAACAGATGCATTGTTGGGGCGCAGCTCACTGTAATTTCCATAGGGATCCGCTTTCAGCATGGGCAGGCCGGCCTTTGTCTTGATCTCATATTTGTAGATTGCTCCCGTCTCCAGACCGGGTATGAACAGCTCAAATACACTGCCCTCTCCTTCGCCCACTCGGCGCATCTGATGGCGCCTTCCATCCCAGAAGTTGAAATCGCCTACCACACTGACGCGCATGGCACAGGGCGCCCATACGGAAAAATACACGCCTGACACACCGTTAATGGTCATGGGATGCGCCCCCATCTTATCGTAGATGGAATAATGGTTGCCTGCTTCAAATTTCTTTAAGTCTTCCTGTGTATACTGGGCCCCAAATGCGTATGGATCCTGGAGTTCTTCCTTTGTACCATTGTCATACGTCACAAGCAGCGTATAGGGCACCAGGCTCTTTCTGGGCACCAGCACTGCAAAAAATCCGGCATCATCAGCCATTTCCATGGAATATTTCTTTCCGGTGGATGAAATCTTTACGGTTATCTCCGCCGCTGTTGGGATCAATGCCTGAATCAACAGCCCGGATTCCGTCAAATGGGGCCCCAGCATACCGTGGGGATTGGAGGATTCTGAATACACCAGTTCCTCTATTCCCGCCCAATCCATCAAATCGTATAAGTTCTGTTCCATAATATGTGCCCCCTTATCTGCTTAATCTGCCGTTTGGCCACGGCTTCAGGCAATACTACAGCGTGTTTGCCCTCTCAGTTATATTCTGCTTAAAATTCACCACATCATGCTCATATTCTTCATCCATAAGAGGAGAGGTGATCATAAAATCCGCGCTTGCTTTATTATTGGCAATGGGAATATCATAAACCTGGGCGATCCGCAGCAATGCCTTCACATCAGGATCGTGGGGCTGTGCTGTCAAAGGATCGGAAAAAAAGATTACAAAGTCAATTTTCCCCTCCACGATCTTTGCTCCTATCTGCTGGTCGCCGCCCAGAGGACCACTGTTGTATCCCTTTACAGGGAGATCGGTATTGTCCGTGATCATACGGGCCGTGGTACCTGTTCCGCACAGGAAATGCTTTGACAGGATATCCTTGTGCTCATTACACCAGCTGATCAGCTCCTTCTTTTTCTGGTCGTGGGCGATCAGGGCTATATTCTTTTGTTTGCGTATTGTCATTGGTAAATAATCCATAGTCATGTTCTCCTTTTTGTCGCGCTTCAGACATACTTTAATCCACTACCTGATTGGCAATGGTTCCGATGCCCTCAATGGTGCACTCCACCACATCCCCCGGTTTTAAGAACTTGGGCGGGTTAAAGCCCATGCCCACTCCGGCCGGCGTGCCTGTGGCAATGATGGTCCCGGGCTGCAGTGTCATGCCCTGTGACAGCTCACTGACAATGTGGTCAATATCAAATATTAAAAGTTCCGTGTTGCTGTCCTGGCGCAGTTCACCGTTTACCCTGGACTGTACCTGTACATGGGGGGGATAAGCCAGCTCGTCCACAGTGGAGATGCAGGGTCCCATGGGCAGAAATCCGTCCAGGCTCTTGCCGAAATACCACTGCTTGTGCTGTGTCTGAAGGGTTCTGGCGCTGACATCATTGATGATCGTGTAACCAAATATATGATCCCTTACCTCCTCGGCAGGTACATTGGCAGCTCTCTTTCCAATAATGACTGCCAGCTCCGCCTCATAATCCAGGTCATTCACAATATTCTTGTGGCTGGGGATCCCCTCGCCGGGAGCCGTTGCCTTATTCACCCTCTTTGAAAAATAGATGGCATAGGGTCTTTCCCCTCCAAATTCTTCTTTTTTATAGCGGGCTGATTCCTCCGCATGGGCCATGTAGTTAATGCCCAGGCAGATCACATCCTGTCTGGGGTAAGGGATCGGCGCCTGAAGCCGTACTTCATCTATGGGCGCGGCTCCCCTTATCTTATAGGGATCCTGTCCGGACGCATACTCCAGCAGCTGTTTCTCCGAATCACTGATATTTTCGATCAGGTCCTGCATGGTCTTATAATCCATATCCAGCGATGCCAGGGGATAGATCCATCTGCCGTCTCTGCTGATCACACCAAGTCCGGATTTGTGTTCAATTTCGTATGTTACAAGTCTCATTATGCCCTCCTGATTCTCCCATCATAATGCTGCGGCGCCTTTGGCGGACCGTTAAAGCCGTGCAAACCACCATGTACCATGTCCGCCCAGAAGACTGACAGCCCTGCTGGAGTTGTTTCGAGAGCGTGCCTGAAAATTTCTTTCTGACAGCTGTGCGTCACACATTGCGGGAATGGATTTTCAAACACGCTCTAGGATTACTCTACCACATTTTTACCAACTTTTCTACGATTTTGCTATTATTTCAGGAATCGGAACTTAATTAACTGATGGATTCCTTTAAGATTTTATGGATCTGGATCACCAAAGTTGGCAGGAACGCGGCCGCCACAATGGTGGAAAGCTGGCTCAGACTCAGATCCGCTGCCGCGAACATGATCTGCAGGCCCGGCACAAAAAGGACCGCTGCAAGCAGGACAACCCCCAGCTGGAACGCCATCACACTGTACAGGTTGCTTCCCAGCCCCAGCCGGATAATGGAATGGGCACTCCTGCAGTTAAATCCATGGAACAGACGGGCCAGTGTAAGGGTGGAAAAAGCCATGGTGCAGGCTCTTCCCGGCCCCCCCTCATGGAGTCCTGTGGTGTACGCCCACATGGTGGCCGCTGCTATAAGGCCGCCCTGGACCAGGATATCCCGGATAAAGGACATGGTAAGTATGCCTTCCTTGGGATTCCTGGGAGGTTCCTTTAACAGCCCTTCCTCCGGCGGCTCCATGCCGATGGCGATTGCCGGAAGGGAATCCGTGATCAGGTTGATGAACAGCAAATGCACCGGCGCAAACGGCAGCGGCAGGGCCAAAAGCGAGGTGTAGAGCACACACAGGATACCTGCCATATTGCCGGACAGCAGAAACTGGATGGCATTTTTTATATTGCGGTATACATTTCTTCCATTGGCTACCGCCTTGATGATGGTCGCAAAGTTATCGTCCGCCAGGATCATGGAAGCCGCGTCCTTGGATACCTCTGTTCCCGTAATCCCCATGGCCACGCCGATATCCGCCTTTTTTAAGGCCGGGGCATCATTTACCCCATCACCGGTCATGGCCACGATATGTCCGCGCCCCTGCCAGGCATTTACAATACGTATCTTATGTTCAGGGGATACCCTGGCATACACGGAAATATGTTCCAGCCTGCGGTTTAGATCCTCATCCCCCATCTGATCCAGTTCCGCCCCCGTGGCCGCCATGTCACCGGGGTTCAGGATGCCGATCCGTTCCGCTATGGCCATGGCTGTCACCTTGTGGTCCCCTGTGATCATCACCGGGCGGATCCCTGCCTGGCGGGCGCTGGCCACTGCCGACCTGGATTCCGGTCTGGGAGGATCCATCATGGCCACAAGGCCAAGAAAGATAAGCTCCTCCTCTTCCCCATTCTTTTTGGCCGACTGGTAGGGACGGCAGGCCAGGGCCAGGACCCGCAGGCCCTTAGAGGACCAGGACCCGTTCTGGTTCATAATCTTCTGACGGTCCGAGGAGGACAGGATACGGGAAGGAACCGGGTTTGGCGCTTCCATTGGTCCGCCCGGGGTGCCGCCTCCCGGGTTACTTGATCCCGTTCCCGCGCCCCCCTCTCCGCCCGGGAAAGATGACGCCGGATTGGCCAGCCTGGTACACTTTTTTAAAAGCACATCCACCGCCCCTTTTACAAAGATCAGATCCGTACCCTCAACTTCATTGACCGTGGTCATAAGCTTTCTGGCTGAGTCAAACGGGATTTCCCTTCTTCTGGGACTCATCATCCGTATCTGCTCCGGTATCATACCCGCTTCCCTGGCCATATGCAGCAGCGCTATCTCCATGGGATCCCCCTCGTCCTGGCTGCTGCCAGTGGATGCATTGTTGTTAAGCATGGCTCCGTACAGGAGCATTTTCACATCGGTCCTGGCCTTGTTCTTTTCAAGCCATCTGACCTCCTGCTCCGTATGGTTTACATAAACCTTCTCCACATCCATCCTGTTCTGGGTCAGGGTTCCTGTTTTATCGGAGCAGATAACAGAGACGCATCCCAGGCTTTCCACCGCCTTCAGATCCTTGATGATGGCCTGCTCCTTTGCCATCTTCTGGGTCCCCATTGCCTGGACAATGGTCACAATGGAGCTTAATGCCTCGGGAATCGCTGCCACTGCCAGAGCCACTGCAAACATAAGGGCATCCAGCACCGGCTCCCTGCGGTACAGGCTGAGAAGGAATACCAGGCCGCAGATGGCTATGATAGCAATGGCAAGGCGGCCGGAAAACCGGTCCAGGCTCACCTGGAGAGGCGTCTTCTGCTCTTTGGTGTCATTCATCAGAGAGGCGATCTTTCCGATCTCCGTGCCCATTCCCGTGGCGGTAACCACGGCCATGGCCCTTCCGGAAGTCACCAAGGAGCCGGAAAAGACCATATTGGTCCTGTCCGCAAGAGCCACTGCGCCGCCCTGGCTCTTAATTCCCCTGGTATGCTTTTCCACACTCAGCGACTCCCCGGTCAGGGAACTCTCATTGACCGTAAATCCATGGACCTCCAGAAGGCGCCCGTCCGCCGCCACCAGATCACCGGTCTCCAGCATAAGGATGTCCCCGGGAACCACCATGGATGATGGGATGATGCATAATAAGCCCTCCCTTATGACCCTGGCTTCCGGTGAAGAAAGCTGCTTTAAGCTGTCCAAGGACTTCTCCGCCTTCTGGTGCTGGACCGTCCCCAGCACCGCATTGAGAAGAAGAACCGCAAATATGACCATGGCGCTTTCGGGATCACCGGTCAGCATGGAAACCGCTGCCGCTGCGATCAGGATAATGACCAGCAGGTCCTTAAACTGGGAGAGGAACACCTGCCACCACTGAAGCTTTCCGTTCTCCTGCAGTACATTTTCCCCATATGTCCCAAGCCTTTTTTCAGCCTCGTCCTCACCGATCCCCTGCCTTCCCGTGCCAAGGCCGTCTAACACATCTGTCTCTGACAGTTCAAACCAATCTGCCATCTGTCTCTCCCCTCTTCCTGGTACTGCATTACATAAGGATACAAAAATGCCCCCGGAAACCTGCAGGTTCCCGGGAGCACTCCATAAGAGTACCCACTCTAAATCTATGTAGGGGAAATTATCATTATGACTGGTACACAACTGTGCGGATCTCACGGGCGCAGGGCACTGTTAAAGGGAGAAAATGCCTTCCCCATCTCACCCAAGGATCATACCAAAGGCCACCTGGTAGCCCTGCTTCAGGGAATCGATCTCCACATACTCGCTCCTTGTGTGGGCGCCCTCCCCGCGATAGCATCCCACGCATACGCTGGGAATGCCCAGGGAAAGGGGAATGTTGCAGTCCGTGGAGCCGGAACCGCGCCTGGGCATACTGCCCGTGGCCTGGCGCACCACCTCCATGGCCCTGTCTGTCAATGCCTTCTCCTTATCCGGATCCACATCACCGCCGCAGGGCCTGACGCCGATCACCTCAACGGACACATCCAGTCCCTCCGCTCTTGCCTGTTCAATGATGGACGTAAACCTTCCTTCCATAAGCTCCAGGCTCTCCCTGGATTCGGAGCGTACCTCGTACAGCACTTCCGCCTGCTGCGCAATGGTATTTACCGAAGTGCCGCCGGATATGAGCCCCACGTTATAGGTGGTCCTCGGACCCTCGGGAACTTGGATCTCATACAGCCTTACCACAATTCCCGCCAGCTTTGCAATGGCATTGTCCTGTCCAAAATCGCTGAAGGAATGTCCTCCCCGGGTGGACACCGTCACCTTAAAGCGCTTGGAGCCCACAGCCTGGTTTACGATCTTATCCAGGGAACTGTCAAAGGTACAAAAGGATTCCATCCTTGTTCCATAGGTTTCACAGATCTTTCTTACGCCCTTCAGATTCCCAAGGCCCTCCTCGCCTGCATTGCAAACCAGCACCAGTCCCGGTTTTCCCTGTCCGCGCAGCGCATCCCAATCAGGCTTTCCCACATGGGCCGCAATATACTTGGCAGCCATGAGAAGACATACCAGGCAGGCTGTATCATCACCCACGCCGGGGCAGCAGATCCGTCCGTTTTCCACCGTTAGGGGAAGCTCCCGGGTATCGGGAAACACCACGTCTGTGTGGGCCATATAGACCTCTACCGGTCCCTCTGCCTCCACGGGATATACCACATTGAGGGCCTCATCCACATACACGCCCCGGGCGCCCTGGGCAGCCAGCCAGTCCCTGCAAAATTCAGCCCGCTTCTCCTCATGGTTGGAGGGCGCCGGGATCCTGGCCAGGGTCAGCAGAAGTTCATATGCCTCCTGGCTGTGGGCTTCAATGTAACTGAGTATTTCCTGATTTAACATGGTGATCTGCTCCCTTCGTATTTCCTGACCTTTTCCTGCCCTTTCCAGCAGCTGTCCCCTGGCCTGCGCCTGTCTTTGTTCCTGGCTCTGCTTTGGGCTTTGCGCCTGGCTTTGCGCCTGACTTTGCTCCTGGCTTTGCGCCGGGCTCTGCGCCGGGCTTTGTTCCCGCCCCGGCATCCGGCATTTCCTTTGTTCCGTCCGGGCTGTCGCCGCCCTCCCGGCCAATGAGCACCACGATGCTTCTGGCCATGACCATCATGCGCTTCTGGCTGTCCGGCAATGCCTCGCTGCCCTCGGGGTAGATCCCCTGTTCCGAATCCGTATTCAGCGCCACATACCATTTAAGTTCCTTAGGAAGATTTGGCAGGGCAAATTCACATGGCTCCCAGTACATGTTGTACGCCACATAAAAATAATTGTCCTCTGCCCCATCCTTTTTCCCATACTTTCCGCAGTACAGGATTCCAAGCTGCCTGCAGTAATTATCAAACATGGGGCACCATGTCTTTAAGCCGTGATAAGACACGTCCGGCAGGCCCACGGAATTATAGTCCAGCAGAGCGGGTTCCTTCGGCATGTGGAAGATGGGATGCTCTTTTCTGAAAGCAATCAGGGACCTGGCAAACTGGTACAGGCCGCGGTTGGTATCCTGCAGCTTCCAGTTAACCCAGGAGATCTCATTGTCCTGACAGTAGGAATTGTTATTCCCCTTTTTAGTCCGTCCGAACTCATCCCCTGCCATAAGAAGGGGCGTGCCCTGGCTCAGGAACAAAAGAACCATGGCATTGCGCAGCTGCTTTCTCCGCATCTGCACGATCCGCTTTTTCCTGCTAGGGCCTTCCTCGCCGCAGTTCCAGGACAGGTTATAGTCTGTCCCGTCCCGGTTGTCCTCCCCATTGGCCTCATTGTGTTTCCTGTCGTAGGACACCATGTCCATCATGGTGAATCCATTGGTATTGGCCATGTAATTGATGACCCCCACCTTTTCCGGATTGTTGCGGGTGTGGTAGGCCAGATGGTTCATATGGCCCTCATCCCCTTTCAGGAATCCCCGCATGTCCATCATAAACCCGTCATTATACTGGGCCAAATGCTTTCCATCCCCCGGCTCCACCCCATCCCAGCCTGCTGCAAACAGCTTAAGCCTGCTCAGATACGGATCTTCTCCCAGCAGTTTTAAAGGAGCGGATCCCACCAGATGGACGCCGTCCACATGGTATTCCTGGACCCAGTAGCGAACCGCATCCAGCACATGGGACGGCGCCTCCCTGCCGTCAAAAAACAGTTCCATCACCAGCTCCAGCCCTGCTTTGTGCAGAGCCTTAACCATATCCTTAAATTCCTTTATGGGCTGCTTCACGGCGCCGCTGCAGTAGGAGCTTTTGGGTGCAAAGGAATAACCGCGGCCGTACCCCCAGTAATTCAGCCTGCCGTCCGGCTTTTCCGGCCCAAAGGGGCTGTCCCCACGCTCAGGCATGATGATCTCCTCAAATTCCACAGGAGGCATGATCTCCAGGGTGGTGACTCCCAGCTCCTTAAGATATGGGATCTTGTCCACAATACCTGCAAAGGTTCCCCTCTTTGCCTGCTCCACTCCTGAGGACGGATGTTTTGTAAATCCCCTTGGATGGATGCGGTAGATAATGCATTCCTCATAAGGGATCTGCGGAAGCCGGTCTTCCTCCCAGTCATAGGTCCCATCCGTTCCCTCCACCGGGGTGCGCACCGGTTTTCCCAGGCGCTCCATACTTCCCCAATGTTCCTTGCCGGTAAACCGCGTTCCATAGGGATCCGGGACCTCCAGACCATCCACCTCATAGACATATTCCAGTCCGTCAAAATCCCCCAGAACAGTAACGCTCCACACATCCCCCGTCCTCATGGAATCCTGAAACCCGATCCTTGCCAAAGGCGTGTCAGCACCTTTTTTGAACAGAAGAAGGGCACAGTGAGCGCCTTTGGATGCAAAGGAAAAATGCATGCCTCCGGCAACAGCAGTCACACCCATTGCGTATATTTTCCCATCCGACCTGTCTATCTGAAAGCTCTCCTTCATATCAGCTACCGCCTTTCCTTAACTGTCTGTGCACTTGTCCGCTGAGGGTATTATCCGCTAAAAATAATGATGCACGATAACAAAAGTATATATTCACTTTGTCCCTTTGTCAACAAAACAGCGGGTTTCATCTTATATCGTTCTTCTATACTGCATAGAATAAAGGTACCCTCAGCGGACAAGGGCGTATATCCCCCTTGTCCACTGAGGGTAACAGTTCAGAAAGGCGGGAAAATGGGTGCAAAGGCGGGCGTTAAGCTTGCTTATACGTCCGGTTCTCCACCCATTTTCACATCGGATGGCGGCTTTAGAATCACCACTCGGCCATGGTCCCGTCATAATTGCGCCATACAGGGTTCTTCCAGTTATGCCCGATCCTGGCTGCTTCCACTATCTTTTCTTTATTCAGCTGGATTCCAAGACCGGGGCCGCCCGGAATATCAATGAATCCGTCATGGAATCTGAATACATTCGGGTCCACAAGATAATCCAGCAGGTCCGCCCCTTCTTTATTATAGTGGATTCCCAGACTCTGCTCCTGAATAAACACATTGGGAGTGCAGGCGTCCAGCTGGACGCAGGCAGCCAGGGCAATTGGCCCCAGCGGACAGTGGGGCGCCACCGCAACGTCAAAGGCCTCCGCCATGGCGGCAATCTTCTTCACCTCACTGATTCCCCCCGCATGGGACAGATCCGGCTGAATAATGTCCACATAACCATCCATGAGCAGGTTCTTAAACTCCCACCTGCTGAACATCCGCTCACCGGTGGCAATGGGTGTGGATGTATGTCCGGCAATCTCCCGCAGGGCCTCATTGTTCTGGGAAAGCACTGGCTCCTCTATAAACATCAATTTAAAGGGTTCCAGCTCTTTGGCCAGAACTTTTGCCATGGTCTTATGTACACGTCCGTGGAAATCCACTCCAATGTCCATCTTATATCCCAGGGCTTCCCTGATGGAGGCCACCCGGTTCACCACCTCCTGGATCTTCTCATAGCTGTCCACATAGTGCATTTCCTCTGTGCCATTCATCTTTACTGCCGTGCATCCTGTCTCATAGAGTTTCAGGGCTCCCTGCCGCACATCCTCAGGCCTGTCTCCGCCGATCCAGCTGTACACCCTCAGCCTGTCCCTGCATCTTCCTCCCAGCAGTTCATAGATGGGGGCATTATAATATTTCCCCTTAATGTCCCATAATGCCTGGTCAATGCCGGCAATGGCGCTCATCACCTCCGGGCCGCCCCTATAAAACCCGCCCCTGTACATGACCTGCCAATGGTCCTCGATCCTTAAAGGATCTTTTCCTATCAGGTATCCGCTGAAATCCTCCACTGCTGTTTTGACAATGGAGGCCCTTCCCTCGATCACAGGTTCGCCCCAACCGGTTATCCCCTCGTCTGTCTCAATCTCCAGAAACAGCCACCTGGGCGGCACCTGATATAGATTCATGCTAGTGATTTTCACAGTAAATTCCCCCTTTACCTTATTGTGTACTCTCGGATCCCCCCGCTCTCATTTTTGCGTCCGGAATCCCGGGAGACTCCTATTTCTGCGCTTCGATCTTTTCCATCAGTTCATTGAGATACATCCACCTGTCCATCTTCTCCTCCAGCCGGGCTTCCGTGGAAGCCTTTTTCGCCATCAGTTCATTGAGACGGGTATAATTGCTGGCAGCTCCCAGTATCTCCTTTTCCAGTTCCTCCAACCCTGCCTCCAGACCGGCGATCTCCTCCTCTATGGTTTCCCAGTCCCGCTGCTCTTTAAAGGACATCTTCAGTTTCTTGGGGGCCGACTGGCTGTCTTTCCAGTTGTTCCGGTTCACTGCCTGGGACGCCTCAGTGTCCTCCTGGTCCTGTCCGGTCACATTCCCGTCCCCTGCGTCCCGGGCATTTGCCCCCCGCTGCAGACTGGCCTTCTGGTAATCCGTAAAACCGCCCTCATATTGGGTGACAATCCCCTGTCCCTCAAATGCAAAGATCCGGTTTACCACACGGTCCAGGAAATACCTGTCATGGGATACGGTGATCACAATGCCTGCAAATGTATCCAAATAGTCCTCCAGTATGGTCAGTGTCTGGATATCCAGGTCATTGGTCGGCTCATCCAGAAGGATCACATTGGGGGCTTCCATCAGGATGCGCAGCAGGTAAAGGCGGCGCCTCTCACCGCCGGACAGGCGGCTGATGGTCGTATACTGTATGCTGGAAGGAAATAAAAAACGCTCCAGCATCTGGCTGGCGCTGATGCTGCCGTCCTTTGTCTTTACATACTCTGCCACATTTTTAATATAGTCGATCACCTTCAGGCTTTCATCCATGGCCTCATTTTCCTGTGAGAAATACCCCATCTTCACGGTCTGTCCAATTTCCACCGTACCGGAATCAGGCTCTACCCATCCGGCTATGATCTTCATCAGAGTGGACTTCCCGCTTCCATTGGGTCCTACGATCCCCACACGGTCGCTTTTCAGGAAAATGTAGGTGAAATCCTTCATCAGCACCTTGTCCCCATACGCCTTGCTAAGATCCCTCACCTCAACTGTTGTCCGGCCCAGGCGGCTGGCAATGGACTCCAGCTCCACATTCCTGTCATACTCCGGCCCCTTTTTGTCCCGCAGGTCCTCATAGCGCTGTATATGGGCCTTCTGTTTGGCGGACCGCGCCCTGGCCCCTCTCTGGATCCACGCGATCTCCCTGCGCAGGATGGTCTGGCGCTTGCGCTCCGTGGCCTCCGCCATCTCCAGCCGGTCTGCCTTCAGCCCCAGAAAGGACTCGTATCCTCCCTGGTAGCTGTACAGTTTTCCTTTGTCCAGCTCCACGATCCGGTTTACCACGCTGTCCAGAAAGTATCTGTCATGGGTGATCATAAGAAGAGCGCCGCGGAAGTTCTTCAGATACTCCTCCAGCCAGTCTGCCATAGCGCTGTCCAGATGGTTGGTGGGCTCGTCCAGGATCAAAAGCTCCGCCCGGCTCATCAGCACGCCGGCAAGGGCCACACGCTTTCTCTGTCCCCCCGACAAGGTCTCCACCTTGGCGTCATGGTCCCGGATTCCCAGCTCATTGAGCATGCTCTTGGCCGTTGCCTGCATTTCTTCCCTGGAGCTGTAATGGGATTCCCCTGCATTGTCCCGCAGGATGCTCTCTATGACCGTGTCGCCTTCCGTGAATTCCGGTATCTGGGGCAGGTAGCGTATATACAGGTTCCTCCCTCTTACCACCGTTCCTTCGTCCGGCTCTTCCAGCCCTGCCACAATCTTGAGAAGGGTGGACTTTCCTGTGCCGTTGATCCCAATAAGGCCCACCTTTTCCCCTTCGTTGATGGAAAATGCCGTGTCGTCAAACAGCAGCCGTTCCGTATATGATTTTGATAAATGTTCTATTGTAACCAGATTCATATGAATTGTTCCTTTTCCTTAAGCTGTGCTTTAATTGACCACCAGTTCCACGGGACAATGGTCGGAACCCATGATATCCGTGTGGATGGAGGCGCTTACCAGCCTGTCCTTTAAGGATTCCGATACGCAGAAATAGTCAATGCGCCACCCTGCATTTTTAGTTCTTGCACTGAAACGGTAGGACCACCAGGAATAAATGCCCTCCATATCCGGGTAGAAATAGCGGAAGGTATCTATGAATCCGGCAGATAAAAGGTCTGTAAATTTTCCCCTCTCCTCATCGGTAAAGCCCGCGTTCTTCCGGTTGGTCTTAGGATTCTTAAGGTCGATCTCCTTGTGGGCCACGTTCAGGTCCCCGCAGAAAATAACCGGCTTGTTCTTCTCCAGCCCTTTGAGATAGGACAGGAAATCGTCCTCCCATTTCATCCTGTAGTCCAATCTTGCAAGGCCGTCCTGGGAGTTGGGGGTATAGCAGGTAACCACGTAGTATTCCGGGAACTCAGCCGTTATGACACGCCCCTCGGTATCGTGTTCCTCCATACCGATCCCATATGCCACGGAAATGGGCTCCTCCCTGGTAAATACGGCAGTGCCGGAATATCCCTTTTTCCGCGCATAATTCCAGTATTGGTGATATCCGGGAAGATCCAGTTCGATCTGTCCCTCCTGCAGCTTGCTCTCCTGGATGCAGAACACATCCGCATCCACAGCCTGGAAGAAATCCAGGAAACCCTTTCCCACGCAGGCTCTGAGCCCATTTACATTCCACGAAATCAATTTCGCCATTATATAACCTCCTTCTTGTCATGCAGTCATTCCATTTCCTTGTTCCGGGTCATCATCCTCTGTCCGCTTATTCCGGATATATAAGTCTGGACTCCGGAAATTCATCAATGTGGTACAGGACATCCAGATATTTATCTGCCACATATTTGGCCATGCCCAGGTTCATGTCCAGGTAGTTGCCGCAGTCCCTGGGGGACGCTCCGGGCACCTCGCCCTCAAAATCACGGATATATTCAAAGGTGTTTGTTATCATAGGAAGGATATCCCTTGATTCAAGATCACCTGCCATCAGCAGGTAGAACCCGGTCCTGCATCCCATGGGGCCAAAATACAGGACATTTTCCCCCTGTCCGCTGTGGATACGAAGATAGGTTGCCCCCAGGTGCTCGATGGTGTGAAGCTCAGCTGTCTGGATCACCGGCTCCTCATTGGGGGAGGTCATGCGAAGGTCAAAGGTGGTGATCGTGGCATCCCCCGCCTTATCCTTGCGGGATACGTAGATGCCGGGCTGCAGTTTATTGTGGTCAATGGTAAAGCTAGTTATTTTGTCCATGATAAATTCCTCCTAAATTAGTGATAGTGTCAGTCATTGCCATAATATCCATACAGGAATTTGGCGCAGGGCTCATCCTGGTAATTATAAAAATACAGGTAATTTCCGCTGGATCTGGTATAAAAATCAGGTCTGATATCATATATGTCCCCATTCTGATCATCTGCCAGTTCCTTAAAGAGTATACCATCCCGGTATATCCTGTATTCCGGCTCCATGGGGCCTGATTCCCCCTGCCGGCTGTCCAGCCTTATATAGGCCGTGTGCTCATCCACCGGGACCACATATCTGTAAGGCAGTTCTTCCTCTGTTCTTCCCTCCATGTCAAAGTCCAGCAAAAACCTGCCGTAGGCATCATAGTAGTGCTCCGCATTTCCCTCTGTAATGCAGATAACAGGGTCTGCGCTGTCCCAGTAATAACAGGTCCGAACCTGTTCCCGGGTGACGCCATACTGTTTAAGCAGCTGCGGATGGTCCTCTGGAAAGGTTGTGACAAGATCATAGACGGAAGGCTCTCCATCCCCGTTCTGATCCCGGGTACGGCCGATCAAACGGTTTTCCCTGACGGAATAATCACTGTGCTCTCCCGTCCGGCTGTCTAACACGGAAATGACCGCGTCCCTGCTGCACTCCATAAACTGGTCTGAATCCCACATCTGCGCATGGCTCATGAACTGCAGAAGGCGCATTCTGGAATCAAACACAGCAATCCCGTTTTCCCCGTAGAGATAACTTCCCGAGGCCAGGATCACATTTCCCTCAGGGAGCGGTATGGAGGCATCAAACTCTGCTTTCCCACCGGATTCCCCAAGCTCCTGGGGCAGTTCCTTGGATGCATCCTTGATGCCCACATATCCAAGACCGTTTATCAGGGACTGTCCGTCATCACCGGTAAGCCACTCAAAGAGCTGGTATGCCTTGGAATCCTTGGGTTCATCCGCCCTTATGGCCGCATAAAAATCATTGACATAGGGATAACTGCCATCCCGTATGGTTTCACTGGAAGGCATCACGCCGTCTATGCCCATAAAGGTAAGCTCCGGCTTCTGGTACATGTTCCTGGCGTAATAATACACCGAATAGCCCAGGGCATCCCCGGTGTCATCATAGGAGGAAACCTCCTCCAAAAGCTCTCCCATTTCACTCACCACATAATCCCTGGGGGCATCCGCCATCTTTTTCCCCTTCATCACCAGCTTATCCATCATATTCTGGCTTCCTGAATCCTCAGGGCGCTGAAACGCCTGTATGGCCTTATCCCTGCCGCCCACATCTTTCCAGTTTTTTATGGTGCCGGAGTAGATATCCACCATCTGTTCCCGGGTAAGGGACCGGACCGGATTGGACTTGTTGGCCAGGAATACCAGGGCATCCCTGCCAATGGGCTTTTTGATGATCTTTACGCCGGTTTCTTTCAGCTCCTGGTCCACCCGGTCGCTGGGCTCATAGGCGATCACAAGATCCGCTCCCCATCCCTGCCCATCCCCGCCGCGGATCAGGGATATCCACGCCGCAGTGGTCTTTCCATGGGTCACGGCAGCCTCGGCTTCCTGCTCCGTGGCGCCGGTAGCCATGCGGTATATGGCCTGGGACAGGGGAAGGGTGGCCGTGGAACCATCGATCCTTGGAAATTCCTCCATGCCGATTTTGGGGATCACGCACACGGTCTTCCCCTCCTCCGCCTTCTGGAGCATCCTCAGGTTATCCCTCTCATTCTGGTTCAGGATCCCGGAGTCAAAGCTGTCAGGGTCCGTGGTGCCCTGATACCAGGACTTACCTGAAAAATACCGGTTCAGGTCATCACTCTTAAACCTGCGCCCATGCCGCGCATAAATCTCGTTCCTGGCCAAACGCAGTTCCTCTGCCGTCATCCCGGACAGTTCCTCCTGGGTGTACACATGCTCCCCGGCATGGGGAAGGAGATAGTCATCCCCCAATGTTCCCACCTGGAAAGCAGGCTCTGTTTCCCGGACTTCCCGGTCCCCAGGTTCCTTTTCCCCTGCGGATGCCCCTGTATCCTCCTGGTTCCCGGACTGGTCCTGGACTGCGGCCTCCTGGCCGATCCTGTCCCTGCCCATGCCGCAGCCGGCCGATGACAGCACAAAGGCGGCGGCGCACAGTCCCGCCACACGCCTGACATACCTGTTCCTCATACGCGCTCCTTTCCTCCCAGCGCACTGACACCTTCATTTTGGCTGAATTTCGCAGTCCGATGGAAAAACAGAAAAGGGGCAGGATAACCATCCTGCCTCCCATCCCTTTTTATTAATCATCTGCCTCTTCACTCTCAGTAATGGTAAAGGTAAATCTCTTACGTGCCATCTCATCACTGTCAAGATACTCATCATATGTGGTAATCTTGTCAATGAGCTTGCCGCTTACAATCTCCATGATACGGTTGGCTGTTGTCTGTACGATCTGGTGGTCACGGGAGGAGAATATCATCACACCCGAAAACTTGATCATGCCTCTGTTAAGGGCATCAATGGACTCCATATCCAGGTGGTCCGTAGGCTCATCCAGCAGCAGAACATTGGCGCCGGATATCATCATCTTGGACAGCATGCAGCGCACCTTCTCGCCTCCTGAAAGAACCTTGACCTTTTTCACCCCGTCTTCCCCGGCAAACAGCATACGGCCCAGGAACCCGCGGACATAGGTCACATCCTTCTCAGGAGAGTACTGTGTCAGCCACTCCACAATGGTATCGTCATTGTCAAACTCAGCGCTGTTATCCTTGGGGAAATAGGACTGGGATGTGGTAAGGCCCCACTTGTAGCTTCCCTCATCCGGCTCCATCTCTCCTGCCAGGATTTTAAACAGGACTGTCTTTGCTCTCTCATTCGGTCCCACCAGGGCCACCTTGTCCTCCCGGCCCAGGATAAAGGAAATATCATCCAGGATCTTCTCACCGTCAATGGTCTTGGAAAGATGCTCCACGGTAAGGACCTCATTGCCAATCTCACGGAACGGCCTGAAATCAATATAGGGGTACTTACGGCTGGAGGGCCTGATATTATCCAGTTCGATCTTCTCCAGAGCGCGCTTACGTGAAGTTGCCTGCTTGGACTTGGAGGCATTGGCAGAGAAGCGCTGGATGAATTCCTGCAGTTCTTTGATCTTCTCCTCCTTTTTGCGGTTGGCTTCCTTCATCTGCTTTACGATCAGCTGGCTGGACTCCACCCAGAAATCATAGTTGCCTGCGAACAGCTGGATCTTGCCATAGTCAATATCCGCGATCTGGGTACATACTTTATTTAAGAAATAACGGTCATGGGATACCACGATCACGGTGTTCTCAAAGTTGATCAGGAACTCTTCCAGCCATGCAATGGCATCCAGGTCCAAATGGTTGGTAGGCTCGTCAAGGAGCAGGATGTCCGGATTGCCGAACAATGCCTGTGCCAGAAGTACCTTTACCTTCTGTGCGCCTAACAGGGTGCCCATCTGCGCATAGTGCAGCTCTGTCTCCACGCCAAGGCCGTTTAACAGGCTCTCCGCATCGGACTCAGCTTCCCAGCCGTTCATGGTGGCGAATTCCCCCTCCAGCTCGGCTGCCTTGATGCCATCCTCATCTGTGAAATCTTCCTTCATATAGATGGCTTCTTTTTCCTTCATGATCTCATACAGTCTTGCATTTCCCATAATGACCGTATCCAGAACCGTATGCTGGTCATATTTGAAATGGTCCTGCTGCAGGAAGGAGAGACGCTGCCCCGGAGTGATGATCACATCTCCGCTGGTAGGTTCCAGCTGACCTGACAGGATCCTTAAGAATGTTGACTTTCCCGCTCCATTGGCGCCAATCAGTCCGTAACAGTTGCCCTCGGTAAATTTAATGTTTACTTCCTCAAACAATGCCTTCTTGCCCACACGAAGGGATATGTTGCTTGTGCTAATCATGTTCTTGCCCTTTCTTTACATCTGATCTTAATGCTGTACCCCTTAGGGATACGGTATTAATACTATGTCCATCAAAAGAGGGGTCATATCCGGCCCCTCTTTCACGCTGTTTACTCAATATCAGATTGTACAGGGAAAATGCTTATTTTGCAAGGGTTTTTCGCAAATTGATACATTTATTCCCTTTCTTTTGTCCGATCCGCCCAGGGGTGGATTTTAATCCCCCATAGGCTCTGTGATCCGCAGGTCCATCAGTTGGCTGAGCGGATCTCCACCGGATAATTCACACCCTGGGAATTTACATAGGTAACCCTTACCTTATCCCCGCTGTCCCCGGCCAGGGCGCCGTCCTCAATGGGGCAGTTGTCCTTGAGAAAGCTGAGCTCCTGCCCGTCATCGGTCTTCATGGAAAAACTGCTCATGGCATTGGCCGTGGTCACACCCTTCTCCGTGAGAATGCTCCACTCCTCCTGTTCAGGCAGGGCCACAACCAGGATCACATCCTTAAGCTCACCCAGAGGTTCCCCGATATATGCAATGGCGATATGAACGTCCTCTTTAATGTCAACCTCCACATCCCGGATCTCAGACTGCCTGATGTCATAGTCCTTTCCGTCATCTGCCTGAAGGGTAAATACCGAACCGTCCCCGGTCACCTTGGTGACCGTGCCCTGAAGCATGTGGTGCATCTCCTTTTGTTCCGGCTGGGCCTGGGTGGTCTCCTCCGCCTGGGTGGTGGTCTCCTGGGCCTTAGTGGTCTCCTCCTCACCGGCCGACTGGGTGGTCACTGTCTCCGCGGTTTCCACCGCCGGCTTCCTGGTGCACGCAGTGGCCAGTGCAGCCGATACTGCTATGGCCGCTGCTGCTATGATCAATGAATGTCTCTTCATAATATTTGTTCCTCCCGTCTTTATGGTATAATCTCCAGATTACTAATGAAGCTTAACACCTGCATTAAAAAATTTCAATGAAATTTCCCTTAAGCCTTTATTATTTTTCCTTTATCCGCACCGCATATCCTGCGTTTTTCTTACCACCTTCCCTGTGCGCGCCCAACATTTTTGGCAAAAATTCTCAACATTTTTGGCAAAATATTTTGGGAAAACGGGAGCCTGAAATAGTTCTCTTCAAGCTCCCGTTTTTGTCACTTATTTTGAGAATTCTGCTTTAAGAATTTCCTTCTCGCTATCCGTCAATTTCGCATAGGAGTTAATTATCTCTTCCGCACTTCCCTCTCCATTTTGAAGTCTTACTTTTATTGAATTAACGAATATTACTTTCTTCCATGCTTCCATAAAGTCAACCTCCCATTATTTGAGCAAGTGCTACTGACATGGCATCAATCAACTGCACGTTATTATCTACCTTACGTTCTAAATCACTTTTTTTCAACAGCCTTATTGTAATCAGATTATCAATTAGAGCTGGCTCTGCCGTCACCTCTTCTGAAACGGTATGGCCTTCTTCATCCACAATAGCTGACCAGCCCCCTATAGCTTCTTTAACAATATAATCATTCTGAATGTTATATGTATCTAACTTAGAATAATTCATGTACTGATTTTCGAGGATTCCCTGGTCTGACATCAAAGTAAGTGTAGAAAGCTCACTCTCTGTCTTGAAAAGTTTCAACAGGTCAATTTCCTGGGCCTGAGACTGTAATATTTGAACTTCTAGGGATGGAACATTTTGGTTCCTTATTACATTAAAAACTGGAACGGATATTCCTGTCATAGTGACCAATCTTGACATCACATTTCCTCCTCTTCTTCTGAATCATCTATACCGTTGTTATTGCAATCAGATGGTCCCCCTTTACCACTTTGATGTTTTCCCGGAAATGGTACATTTGCCGGCGCATCATACAGATATGGAGTTGGCTGCTTTTCTGCAAAATCCGGTCCTATTTCTTTCTTCTGTTTTGACATAATCTTGTCCTCCTTGTTTTTGAATAAATATTTAGACTTTGTGGTTATATAAATGATAAAAATCAGTGCATAGTATCACGCAATACGGATTTGAATTATAAAAGAGAATTTCCTAGTGCATCTTGGTTTGAAGATACAGATTATGCAAAAATACATACTGATTTTGGCGCTATCTGTACTTATGGACTATTGGTACACAGTTATGTAGTAGTTGATATTTTAAAAGATGCTAGTCCATACACATGTTTACTCAAATTCAAAAGGCAGGTAGCAGAACATACTATAGCATGGGATATAAAGCATAATGAAAAGGCTGTTTACATAGCCGTGAACGGGAATGTTAACACTAATCAAACATTAGCAGCAAATAGTCAAATCACTATGATTGGAACTTTCATGATAACATCAAAATAATCATTTATTGATTAATGGGATATGAAAAGGAAACATATCCATTCCCCGCCTGGCCTGACAAATTAATCTTCAGTTCGGTCGAATTATTATCAATGTAAACCACACCTATAGCAGCAGTTCCTATACCGTTCGAGCAGTAGCGGCTTTGTCCTATGGCAGATTTAGGCATCCCACTACAAATAAGCACGTTTTCCCTTGCAGAAGCAGATGGCGTAATAATCCGGCACCTTATGTAGCATATGCCTGATTTTACACGATAGTATATTTCACCCGTTATTTCAGAATCTATGATATCTTCAATCAGTGTGACTGCACTCATTGTTAAATCCGTATTGCGCACATCAGTATGTTAATTCATCAAAAACTCATTTTTATTCATTTTAGTTGCTGTGTACAATACGGATTTATCAGACCATGGAATTGTTAAGGCATATTCTGGGGATGCCGTCATTAATTCGGATTGGGTAAGTGCTGGAACCGTGGTATACAAAGTCCTTAACGGTACGTGTTTTGTGGATTTTGATATCACTGTAAAGCAGATTACAGCAATAAACACGCTGATTGTAAGCGGACTGCCTGAATCAACAATCGTCAGGCACGGGCGCATTACAGGCTGGGAAAACGGCGACATTTCTATGCCGTTTTACTTAAATAAAAAGGATATCATTGCAAATCCCTGTGGTGCAGGGAGGTATGCAGGATGTCTTTCCTTTTCAATTATATAGTTCGCCAACCGGTCCAACCGATTCCAGCAAGAGTATAACTTCGGACAAACAAGTTAGTATCTGACACTGCAAAAGCAACCTGAATAGCCCAGGCAAGCTCAAGAGACATACCGATAACAAAGCCATTACCAAATCCACTGACTCCCTGCTTATATGGTGTATTGAGTGTATTATTATCCCAAATTGCCATTACTACCGTCTCGCTTTTACCCTCAGTAAGGAAATTGCAGTCAGCAACTCTGCTCGCAAACCTGTTACTTAAATCCGTATTATGCCCGGAAATGCAAAAATATAGCACGCATAACAATTCTATATAATTATAACTGTGCTCAACATCCCCCATAAGCGTACTTTAAGTAAGCCTCCCATCTGGCAGGCCAAAAAAATCCTGTCAGATTTTAAGAGTTAGGATGCAGCATACATGTCGTACTCATATCTAATCTTTCCGGCACCATTTTTTGCATATATCCTGGTGGTTTCTACACTCGAATGCCCCATCAAATCACATAATGTTGGAAGCGGCATACCTTTGTTCAATGCACGCGTGGCAAATGTGTGCCTCAGCAAATGCGGAAATACCCGCTTACCCAGCCCTGCCTTTTTTGCAATCTTCCGGATAATGTTCTCCAGGGCATTCTTCTTTAATCCTTGATAAGGTGCCCTTTTTGATAGTATCACAGCCCCGCTCCTACGGTCCCCCAAATATCGTTCCAAATATTCCATCGCACGGTCATTAAAGAACACCATGCGCTCCTTCTTTCCCTTTCCTAATACTTTCCCACATCCCGCCTGAAGGTCCATATCTTCTACCCGCATACTGACCACTTCGCTGACACGACAACCACTTGCCAGGAACAGCTCCAGAACTGCATTGTCACGGATATTGGTTCCACAGGCAATACGCAGTTTCTCTACTTCACGGCTGGTCAATGCCTCCCGTATTTCTGCTACATACTTGATTGGGTCCACGGTGGACATAGGATTTTTTGAGATGTAGCCTCGTTCATGTAGAAAAGTAAAGAAGGAGCTTGCAATGCGCCGTTTGTGGTCTTTGGTGCTGGAGCTAATCTTTCTAGCCTGCTCATAATAATTAAGGCATTCCACCACATCCTCTCCCGCGATTTCCTGTACTGGCTTACCTACATAAATCAGTAAGTCCGTCAAAAAACGCTGGTATTGATTGACTGTACTAACCGAATAATTTTCAAACCTGATTTTCCCGATGAAAATATCCAATTCTGGAAAGCTGATTATGTTGGTACTCAACCCGGTTTCCCTTTTGGATATTTCGTAGTTTCGCAACACTGACGATAGTGCCCCGTCAATCACCTGCAGCGCAGGCCGGTCCAGTTCATTGGACAACCTGGCCATAAGCTCATCTTTTAACCTTACTTCATCCATTTGTTCTACCTCCATACAATAAATTTGGTATCTTTATTGTATGATAGGAGGCTTGGCAGCACCAGACTGCTTTACTGTGCGCAATACGGATTTAATTAACCCATTGCTTATAAAAACATTTACATATTCACAATCCATAACTCTTGCGCCTAATGGTGGACAGGAGATACGTATACCGATTACTGTACCAGATGGATATATGTTTCTATGTGTTACCAATGTAAAAAGCAATGGGAACGTTGCATACGCATGTTACATAGCGTCATCTTCAAACATCCTGACTTGTTTCGTGGGCAATGACCGAAATGAGCAGAAAATAATCCCGCAGGGTATTTCGGCAGATGCGCTGTTCATGAAAAAATGGTGGTGAATAATCATTTAAGCTATTGCAACTTTCCAGTCCATGAATCTTTCCAGGTACCATCAGTATCTAAAAATCGCAATGTAATACGTTTCTCGCCACTGTAGTAGAAATGTATTGCGTAGCCTGCTGCCATCGACATATTGTAATAGGAGCGAAAACCGAATGATTGGTCTGCATCATCGAAAAAAGGCTGTATTATAGCTACTTTTTCAAAGTTAAAACATGAAGCAAGTAATTTTAAATCCGTATTGAGCCCACTAATACTTTTTTGCAGCCCGTCTGTTATCTTCGTGATTTTGGGTCCCACATCCGCTGCCAGGACCTGCTGTGTGTTGACGCTGTCCAGCACATGGCACAACATGCTTTTTTCTATCATCTTGTTTGCCAGCCGCTCCAGGAATGCATCATTGTTAATCAGCTTCCCGAACAGGGCATTGTATACATCCGCGTGGACCGGGTCTGAGGTTTCCAGCTTTCTCAACTCCCGGATGAGCGCCGCCTGTTCTTCATTTATCTCAAAATTCGCCATCTTCCCTGCCTCCTAAAAGATATCGTCAAACGCAAAGGTCATCTCCTCGTCATCATCCTTGTTCTTGTCCGAACAGGTGCGTATCATCACCAGGTCACCCTCCGCATCACACAATGCCATCTCATTGATGGACGTGTTGGCCAGTTCCTCCCTGGATAAGGTACAGATATACCGGAAGTTGGTGTCCGTCACCTGCTCGATGCTGCTCAGGTCCTTCCGTAACAGCTCGTTTTTCAAGGTGTTATCATCCTCTGATGGCGTCCCGTCCGCGCCGTTCCCAAATGCCATCTGTGTGACTGCCGGCAATGCCTTGATGCCCGCCCTGGCCTTCAGTATCTTATTCTTACTCAACTTGGTTATCGTTGTACTTGCCATCAGATTTCCTCCTCTATGACTTGTGCATCCATATGTTTGGCTCCATCATTGTACGTGCTCCCATCATGGATTCTCCAGTGATGCCAGGTTGTACATGTCAGCCTTCCCTCCTCATCCTCCTCCATCCGGCTGCGTATGTGCAGGTAGGGCAGGTGGTTTCCAATCACATTGTCATGATGGATGCTTCCATCGTTGTCGTGCTCCCCGTTCAGGATGTTATTGTTATACCAGCGCATCTCCGCCCGTATCAGGATGTCATGGGGGCGGATGCATTCTTCCAGTCCTGCGTCCTGAATCCGGTACAGGAAACGGTAACGGTCCAGCCCGCTTACCTTCTTTACCCGCCGTACCTCCCGGCGGATGATATCATGGCCGAGGTCAAAGGAATCATCTATATCCCGGGACAGGATGACATAAAATTCCGCCCAGTGCTCCCGGCTGCCCTCCAGTTCATACGCCGGCACCATCTCCACATCGGTAAAGCCCAGGGACCGCACCGCCTGGAGCGTGCCCACCTCCGTCCCGCCAAGCCGGCAGGTGTCTGCATACATCATCAGCCGTACCCGGAAGTTTTCCCAGGTTTCGCCCTCATAGCGCGTCAGTTTCCGGTCCAGGCCATGCTCCGGAAGCATCCGTGGGCTGGCTGTCCTTACCATGCCTTCCTCCCGTGCCCGCCGGAGCATGGTCTTGTTTTCATCGAACAGCCGCCCGGTCACTTTGAAATAGATATACCACTGGTTCCTGGCCTTCCTTGCCTGTTTGAAGGGCGTGGACAGCAGATAATACATATATTCCCCGAATGTCTCCAGCATGGCGTCCCTCCTATGTGTTCCTTACCTTGACCGTGATACTCCCCAGCATGACCACATTCCCGGCCGGCAGCTCCACATCCACTGCGGGGGCCGTGAATACGGTCTTACGGTAGTCCGGTATGCTCTGGCGGAGCACATACCGGATATCATCCTGTAAGAATAAGTTGAAGTCCGTCCGGTTGGACAGGGACATGGCCCCCGCTATCAGGGACCGGGCCGTTTCCTCCACATCCGTCACCCCTGCCCCCTGTTTGAGGTACAGGGTGATGTCCACATCCTGATAGGTGATGGTTCCGGACTTTGCCAGGTAGTCCTCGTAATTATCCTTCAGCTGGTCCGCCGCCGCCTGGGCCTTGCGCACCAGCTCCTCGCTGGCTTCCCCCGCCGTCCCCACCACAATCACATCCACCGTTCCCTGCCCCCTTGGATGCTGGTCATCAATGTAGGCGCACATCACACCCGGGATGGCCTCCACGGCTGCCTTCAGCTTGGCCGATGTGGTATTGGTGGACAGTTCCTCCCAGCTGGACAGGGTCCGGCTGCGTAAGCCGGCTTCGCTCTCTTCATCTGCCCCCTCGGAATATATCCATCCCTGCCGGTTCGTGACCTGCGACACGCCCTCCAGGTATATCATGCTTACCCTTATCTGGTCCTCACTCACATTGTAGCGCGCTCCGGCCGCTTCCGCCTCCACCAGCACGCTGCCCTCCGCCTGGCCGGCCTGTATCACCGTATCCTCTAACGTGTAGTAGACCAGCTCATCCCCGTTGATGTCCGGGGCCGTCTTGAACATATGTCCCTTCGTCACGGTCAGGGCCTGCCCGTAATCGGACCTGACAAGGGTCACATATCCCTGGGTCCGGGTCGCCGCCTTCCGGAACTTGGAAAAGTCCGCCGCCTTCAGTTCCAGCCACCTGCCTTCCGCATGCCGCAGGAACTGGTTGTTCAGGATGGTCCGCGCCAGACGGAGCAGCTCGATGTGTATCTGCACGCAGATACGTGTCAGCCAGTAAAAGACGCCTCCGCTGCCCCACTTGGTGATGGTAAACCCTTCCGCCGCCAGCTCCTCCTTCAGCTCCTGCATCTTTGTATCGGCATCAGGGACCGGTATGATTTCATCCAGAATGCTTTCATCAATCAACGAGTTTCACCTCCGCCCCGTCCAGTTCCAGGTCCATCTGATAGGACACATCCTCATTTGCAATCTTAAATCCCACATGGATGTTCACTATGTCATCCCCCATCCGGGACACGCCAACCCCAATGCTGTGCGGGTTGATTTCATCCCGCTTCCTTAACTTTTCCGTGACCCGGTTCTTTATCTGCAGCTCCTCCAGTTCGCCTATCTCCCGGTGGCAGAAATCCAACAGCGACCATCCGTAATCGGAATCAAAAAAACATTCCCCCTCCATGGTCAGGGCCTCCAGGCGGATGTCCTGCAGGAAACAGTCCAGGCCGCCCGCCAGTGCTTCCTCTCCCGATGCCAGGGGGACCGGCTGCCCGGTATCGTCTAACATCAGGTCCGTTTCCGTCAGTATCATAAGCATCTCCCCAGGATGTACGGCCGGCACTGCCCATATAAAAGCCCGACTGCCACTACATCCCCTTTCTTCAGGACCTGCTCCGTCCTTATATAAGGAATCGCGGGAAAGGCTTCATCCGTCTCCCCGTTTTCCTTCAGCAGCCGCAGCGTCACATACGATGCCCCATCCTTCACGGTCCCTTCCATCACCTTTGCCTGGTACAGGGCCGGATGGCGTATATGCGGATAGTCTGTCCCTATGGTCTCATTCACCGTCAGTTTGACAAATTCGTCAAGAAAACCGGCCATTTTGAATCCCCTTCCTTCCAGCTAAAATGATACATACATCCTCACGCTTCCCGTTTCATCCGCCTTCACCCGGACCGAGGTCACAAGGGCCTCCCCGTCAAACTTCCGGTGTCTTATCCGGATACGCTCTCCCTGGTGAATCCACGGGACCCCGATGGTCTTGATTTCGTTACCGCCGTTCCATTGGTTGAAGGAAAGGATGTTCTTCCCTTCCTCCAGTACATAGATAAGCGTCTGCTCTTCCCCGGTCCCCCAGAAAAACCGGCCGGACCGGAAATAAAAGGATGCCTCCAGACCCCAGACCCGGCCCACCTCCTGGATAAGCTCCGCCACATTCATGCGCGGGACCGGGACCACATCCTTTTTGGGGTACATGGTATCGGACAGGCGGTAATCCGCAATCCCGGCCCTTCCAAGGCCGAACCGGATGATATCCTGCGGACAGCAGTCCAGGAAGGTCTCCTTTACGTAGGTCCGTTTCAGGAACAGTGTATCGTCCAGTATCCGGTAAGGCCCCAATGCCTGGCCGTCCGCCATGTATCCGGTTAAGAGCGTGTCATAATCCCCGTCATAGCCCAGTTCCACCTGGGCCGGGGCCATGGATGCAAGGTCCAGGAGCCCGGCATAACCGGGGTCATATTCCAAGGTGGCCCAGCTGCACTGCTCCCTCCGGCTGGAATGGCATTCCACACGGATTCCCTGCGTGAATACCTGGTCCCCAACGGTTATCCGGAACCGTGGCGTAATCAGTTTCCGTTCTGCCATGCTACCTCCTATGTATCCCGGGCCGGGCTCTCCGATGTCTTATCCTTAATCCTGGGGGCCTGGCCTCTCTGTGTGTTCAGGTATTCCTGGTAGCCGGTACTGATTCCCTGGGCCTGTGACGTCCCTGCCTTGCTGCCGGAGGATGCGTTTTTCCCGCTTCCCGCCGCCTTGGTCTGCACGGTGACCGGCAGGCACTCCCAGAATTCCAGCGCTGCCTCCCCATAACTGTTTTCCGTCTTCTTGGACAGGTCGATTCCTTTAAAATACACCAGGTTCAGACCGCAGGCTGCGGCCTGGCTGTTCACCACCGGCAGCGGTATGGCAGCCGTCTGCCCCGGCGGCTTGAACAGCAGCTGGATGGTCTGCACCATGCCCTCAACGCTTTCCCCGGCACTGGGTTCCAGCAGCAGGTCCACATTCATCTTCAGCGGTTCGTACCCATTGGGCTGGTAGCCCAGGGTCACGTTATTGTCATCCGTCACCGCGTCAATCACGGCGGCCCCGGTTATCTCCAGCTTCTTTACGAGGCCCGGGACGGCCACCCCCGCCACCAGCATGGATGTATCCTTTATGTACAGCATTCTTCCTTCCTCCCAGCCGCTTTCTATGCAGGCGTGACCGATACGTTCCCGTTGGTCTTTTCCTTGATGTCGTCAATCAGCTTGAATAAGAGCGGCAGGTCCTTCAGCCGTTCCAGGGACACATGCAGCTCCAGGCGTTGGATGACGGTCCCGCCTCCCTGCTGCCTCTGGCTCCATATGTTTCCCTGGCCGGACGGTTTCCTTTCTTCCTTCCCTCCGGTCAACAGCCTGGCAAAAGCCGCGCCTCCTTCCTGGTTTTCATCACTCAGTGCCTGGAATGCGTCCCTCGCCGTATCCGCCGGCAGGGAGGCCGTCTGGCTCATGCCGGTATGGATGGTCTCAAACACACGCCGGCCGGACAGGGTAAGCTGGGACAGGGGTCCCTCCTTCGCATCGGAAAAGGGCAGCATCTGCCGGATTCTGGACAGGGCCCCCTTCACCGCCTCCACCGGCTTGTTCACGGCGGAACGGATTCCTTCGGTAAAGGTCTCCATTATCTTGGTGCCGGACTGTTTGAACAGACCTACTGCCCCGTCCACCACACCACGGACCTTTGCCAGGCCCTGGCTCCACAGCTCCTTGATGCCGTTCATCTTTCCTCCCGTCAATGTATTCAGGAAATCAAAACCTGCCGTATAGTAGCCCTTGACGCCCTCTACCGCAGCAGCCGCAATCCCACGTATGCCCCCGCCATTCTGTTCATAGGCATTTTTCATGTTGTCCAGCTTCTGTCTGACAGTCCCGACCGCAGCCCCCATCACGTTGCCCATCACGTTCCGGACCGCCTCCATCCGGCTGCTGACAGCCCCGCGGACCCGGTTGAACACATTTGATACCGTGGAGACAATCGCGCCGCCAATGTTGAAGAAGAAGTCCTTCATGGCCTGCAGGCCCGCCCGTACTTTCTCCACACAGGCATTCCAGACGTTCTGGATGAAGGCGGATACCTTATCCCAGTTCTTCCAGAGCAGGATAAGCCCGGCCGTCAGGGCCGCAATCCCGATGACAATCCAGGTCACCGGATTGGCTAACAGGGCTGTTGTGAAGCCCCACACACTGGATATCAGGCCCGGAAGGGCCGCAGCTGCCGAAGCAATCCCCTGCCGGACCATGTTGAGCAGGCCGGCCCCCATGGCCTTGATTCCATCCGCGGCGTACATCCCGTAAATCCGCAGGGTCTCAAAGCCGCTTTTTAAGCCGCCCACCATGCCGATGGTCCGTGTTATCGCCGTCCCGAAGATGCCGATGATGGAGGTCACGCTCCCCGTCACGGTCAGGAACATCCCGAGGAACAGGACCGCGTTCAGGATGCCGGATGCAAGCCCCTGGTTCTCCGCAATCCATTCGGACGCCTTCCCCACGGCCTGCCCTGCCTTCCCAATCCAGTCATTCACGGTCGGCAGCAGGTTCACCCCCAGCTCCTCCGTCACGTTGTGTAACCGCTGTTTTAACACCGTATACTTCTGGGATTCCGTTGCGTTGATGGCCGTTGCCATCTCCTGGGCGGCGCTGCTTCCTCCTCCCAGTGCATCATACATATCCAGGATGCCCGTCTGCAGTTCGCCTGTCTTCCCGTACAGGAGGTCGATGACGGCCACCGCCTCGTCCGAGCCGAAGGCCTCTTTTATCTTTTTCTTCTCCACCGCATCAATGGTATCCCCATACTTGCTTTTCAGGATTCCCAGGATTTCCGGCAGGCTCCTGAGCTGCTTGTCAGCGTCCAGGAAGTTGAGCCCCAGCTTCTCACCCGCCCCGGTGGCGGCATTTAATAACGCCTTATATTTGGTGGCTGCCTCGCTGCCCGACATGGTGGCCTGCAGCATGCCCAGCACGGACAGCTGCTCCTCCAACGGCACATTGGCCGATGTGGCGGTCCCTCCCAGGGCGCTGATGGCCGAGGCCATCTCCGAGCCGCTGGTCTTATACGCCTTGACAGCGGTCGCAATACCGCCCGCAAACATCTCCCCGAATTCCAGGTCTGACAGTTCTGAGTAATACCCTTTATAAATGCCATACCCGGTCGCAAACAGGGAGGTCATCTCCCCGGTCGTGGACTTGGTGGCCTTGGCCGTCAGGCCGGCCAGCTCCGTGAACTGCGCCACCCCTTCGTCCGTCAGGGACGCGATGCCCGATTTGATGTCATAGGCGGCTGTGATGAAATCAGCCTTTGTGGTCCCGGCCCAGGTGTCTGAAAACTGTCTGGCCGCATCCTCCACCGCTTTCAGGTCTGTGATTCCCAGCGACTTAAGCTCTGCCAGGGCATCCTGGGTCTCGAAGGTGGAACCGGCAATCTTCATCATCCCGTTTGTGATTCCCACGCCCGCCGCCGTCATCCCACCTCCGGCCAGGGCCGCCATCCCAAAACCGGACTGCAGGCCCGACAGGCGGGAACCCAGGTTCTGGGACGCCCTCCCCATGGGGGCGGTCAGCTGGTCCACCATGTTCAGTACCACGCTCAGCTTATAAACAGATTCCATCCCCATGGTTCGTTCCTCCTTGTGTCACGGGCTCGCTTATGTTATGATGATGGTATAAAGATGTGTTTGGAAAGGAGGCGCTTGTATGTTCCATGGGCTCTGGCTCATAATGGCACTCATACTGGCCGTCAGCCTGTCACTGTACCTTGTGGTCATGGCCGTCCTTGTCACCGCATATCTCCTGTTCTGTGGTCCCTATCTGTGGTGGGCCTGTGCCCATCTCCCCAAGGACAGGCGGCCCTTCTCCATGGGACGGGATTTCCACAACGCATGGCGTTTTTACCGCTCCAGGCTGACAGGCAAGCCCCCGGTCTTTCTATGACTGGGGCTTTTTTATTCCTGGAACAGGTTTCCCAGTGCCCGGGTGAATCCCTGTTCCAGGTCATCCTGCCGCCAGCGGCGTGCGCACCTGGCCAGGCCCGCCAGACGGATGAAGTCATCCGCGTCCATCCCGTCCAGTTCTCCCGGTATCATGCCGGAAGGCAGGTACATATGGATGAGCAGCCGGCTGGTCCCCACGAAGTCCGCCTCCAGTTCCCCCTGCGCATCCTCTATAACTTTTTTACTGCGGTCGCCTTTGACAGGCCAAGCATGGCCAGCAGCTTCTCCCCAACCGACAATGCCATGGCCGGGTACTCCTTAAAGTCCGCCTCCAGCGTCTCCCGCTGGTCCGGATGGATGTTATCCAGGCAGAATGCCGTCAGGGCCTTGCTGTTTGAGGTCTGGACCGTCTTTAAGTACCGGTCGTAGGATGGGGTTTTGGGTTTACGGAAGAAATAGGTCTTGTCCTCCTCCGTCTCGTCATCCACCTGGAGGGTGACGGTCACCTCGTAATACTTCTCATCCGTCCCCTTTAGCTGCTCTCTCAGTTCCTTTGCTTCCATTTCTTTCTCCTCTTTCTTATAATTAGAAATTCACGCCGTTTAACTTCCCGCCACGGCAGGCAAAACCGTCCAGGGATACCGTGTTCTCCTTATCCCCCTGCTTTGCGGAAAAGCTGTGCTTGTTAAGGATGACCTTGTTTAAGACATCCGTCACCGTATCCTGGTCCTCATTGGCATAGGATACGGTTATCTTGTCAAGCAGCAGGCGGGACAGGGTCTTTCCCTTCCGTTTGCACCAGGCTAACAGCACGTTGTAATCCTCACGCCCCATGACCACCTTCACCGTATTCTTCTTGTTTCCGGTCCCATAGCCGCATGGTGCGCCTCCCCTGCGGTAAATGAGCTCCGCTTCCTGCTCAAAGTCATAGGATATCTCCGTGATGGCGATTTCCTCCAGCCCCGGGACATTGATGGTGATGTCCTCCCAGCTGTATACCTTTCCGTTGACCATTTCCCAGTCCCTCCTAATTCCTGTATGGGTTCTCCATGGCCAGGCTGAACCGGAATTCCCGGACATACCCCCTCGGCACAAAGGATATCACCAGGTCCAGGCGCTCATCCTGCAGGATGTTCACATGCTCCAGGTCCTCAATGGACACGGAACCGCTTGACAGTTCCCCGGCCTCCGCCATGTCTTCCAGGGGGATGTTCAGGGTCTCCAGGATGTTGTTGATATCCGTCTCCATGTCATCGGAGGCGCTGATATCCATCTGCACCATGTTGACAGCCCGCTTGTAGATTTCCCGTATCATCTTGTTCAGTACGCGCACATGCTCCGCATACCGGTAATCGCTGCCCTCGCGGCACAGCACACGCGCGTTGTTTACATAGCATCCGTCAATGCCGTAGTACTTACGCCAGGTCAGGTAGCCGGCGTCATCCAGCTCGCTGATATGGTCCTCAATGCCCTCCGGCATGAGCCGGGTCATCTTGGCCTCCGAGATGGAAAAGGTATCCACGCGGCCTATGGACTGGGCCACGCCGGCTATCCCGTACAGCCCCGCCACAATCCCGGCGTTGTTGATGCACTGCTCCCGGCCGTCCCAGCGTGTGTACTGGGACCAGGCGCTGCACACCTGGACGTAATAGCTGTCTATCCCCTTGGCCTCCGCCTTCAGCGCGGCGGTATATTCATCCAGGCTTTCCTCCGCCCCTTTATTACGTGCCTCACACAGGAAGAACACAGGGCGTCTGTACAGGGACAGGAACAGTTCCGCACTGGCAGCCAGGGAGGCCCAGAGTGCTTTCGCGGATGTCCCGGCCACATGGATGAACTCAAAGTCCAGGTCACTGTTATACAGGCTTTCCACCGCCTTTAGGACCGCGCTGTTGCTCACGGCCGGGGCCGTGGTTGAAAACCGGTAGGTATCCCCTGCCTTGAATTCTTCCGCAAATGTAAGGGTGATTCCGGTACCGGCAAGCTCCTTCTTCCCGCTGAGCGGGATGGTCTCCTCCGCTTCGTAGCTGTATCCGCCATTGACGGAGCAGCAGAAGGCTGCCGTATTGGGCGGTCCGTCCTCCGTTATCTTCAGGATGATATCATATGCGTTGTTCGGTGTCCCGCTTACGCTTACGGTCCCTCCCCCCGTCCCGCTGTGGGCAACCTCCCCGTTGGTACCTGCGGTCTCCGGACGGACCGGCACGCAGTAAATCCGGGATGCCCCGTTCTCAACGCTGTCAATGCAGGCGTCCGCCAGGGGGCTGAGCCCCAGCTTTTCCTTCATCTGCTCCGGTTTCATGCTCCCTGTAATCAGGATGGGGACCGTTGTCTCAACCGGGGAAGCCCCAATCTTTACGTGGACCCCGGTCCCGGTGCTTCCGGAATTGCCCAGGCTCCCGTCCTCCACAACAAATGTCACGTCCCTCAAGCTCATCTTGTTCCTCCCGTTCCTGCCATGGGTCCCTCCTTAAATGCAGTGACGGCTTCCAGGTATTCCTGCTCCGTCACCTGTTTCCCGGGCCTCCAGCCCTTCAGGCACAGGGTGCCGGCGTAGACGGCCGGACCCGTGCCGTGCACGTTGTACCAGTGTTCTATGGTCTCATGGACAGGCACAGCCGGTTCTGCTGCGGTCTCCGCGCCCGTCCCCTTTTCTTCCTTTGCCATTGCCTTTTTCCTTTCCCTTTCTCAGGCCGGCCGGATTCCTCCGACCGATGCCGCTTTCTTTTTGTCATCCCGGTAAATGCCCCCGTGGAAGGTGACCGGTATCTGGCATGCGATGTTGGCCTTCAGGATGCTGTCCTCCTTATCGACCCACTCCACCTCTCCCAGTTCAATGTCCACATAGTTTCCATCCAGACGGATTCCTTGTCCCAGCGCTTCTAAGAACGCCAGGAAGATGGCCTCACAGGCCTCCTCCGAATATTCCCCGATGACCACCTTGAAGCGGGTGTCCACGGCATAGACCTTGGTCCGCACGCACCGAACCCCGTTTTGGTCTTCATAGTTGCGTTTTGAGCCGTCTCGCGTGATGGTCTGGCCTTCCCGCAGCACCGCTCCCACATGGCTGTCCGTCTTCAGCTGCAGCCGTTTCCAGGTGGTAATCACTTCATTTTTGATTCCTGCCTTTTCAAGGCATTCCTTCAGGTATTCCTTTTCCCGTCTCATCAGGCCCTCCTGACTGCGTATTCCACTTCGCTTCGGATTTCCTGCAGGTCCTCATCTGAAATCCCTAAAAATGGCCTTGCAGGGATATGGATGGTCACCCTCTTTGCCGTGACCCACACACCCTTGTACCGGAACCTCAGGTACTTTGCCTTCTTGGCCCGGATGGTCCTCTCATCCCCGTACTGGTGCGTGGCCGCGTAAATGGTATTGGTCCCCACCGCCGCTCCGGTGGAATCCGCGATGGCCCGGATGGACTGCTTCAGGCGGGTGGTCTGGGTCAGCGTGATGCCCTGTCCCTCCTGTTCCCGCAGGGAGACAGGCCAGGGCTTCCCCTCCGGGCTTTTCCTGCTCCGGAACCGGTCCATGGTGGTGGACCGCAGCCCCTCCGCCACGTCCTTCATCAGTGCGGACCGGTTTATGCCCGACAGGCCCGCCAGCTTTTTCTGGAGCTCCGGGAAATCCCCGGACAGGGTTGTGGTCATCCGCATCTTAAAGCCCCCTCATGGTTGCCCTGGAAAACAGCCTTGGGCTGGATGATATCCGGAATCCCTCCGCTGCTGCTTTTGACGGGTCCGTGCCTTCCTTCACGATGTCGGTCTCACCTTTTGCCACCTTTGTTAAGAACGCGATGGCGTTCTTATACCGCGTCAGGTAGTTGTTCTCCCGTTCCCCTTCATCGATTCCCGCCCGTGAAATCAGGTTATAGACCGCGATGTCCTTTGAGTACTTCCGGATGACCGCCGGCACGGGGGACATGGGGACCGGGTACCGCTTCATCAGGTACCCGTCTATCTCCGCATCTGCATCCCCTATAGCCTCACGGGCCAGGGGTTCCAGCATCTCCCGGCGTTTTTCCGGGTCCTCAATGTACCGGTCGCCGATAATAGGGTTCATGGCATCCTCTTTCAGCATGTCCATGACGTCCCCCGCTTCACAGTATGCCATGTCTGTCTCCTTCTCTTCCCTTAGCTTGATTCCCCTGTGCTGCCATAAGCCATCTGCCAGAAACCGTAGCCTACGTTATTGCGCCCGTCCGCGCCGTACAGAAATTCGTCCCGCATGAATACATTGTCATCATTATCCGCCGTCTTACTGACCAGCTTTATCTTCTTGCGCTCCTGGTAGATGATGGGTTTCAGGGACCTCCTGGTGCACAGGAGATACCACGCGTCCTCCTGGGCTGCCAGTTCCGGCTCCACCAGAAGTTTTGCTGTCCCCTTGTACACATTGGAGCTGCCGTTTATGAACTCCGCTTCCAGTATCTGCCGTCCCATCTCCTCATTGGCCGGGGATACCACTAACAGGTCCGGCACCAGGCCCAGGCTCTTGCCCTTGTCCCCCACCAGGCTCATGATGGCGGTACGTCCCGCCTTGTAGGCCTCCATGGATAACTTCCTGGTGCCCAGGTTGGATACCTTTTTCTTTTCTACCGGGTGGTCCGCACTGAAAAAGGGCTTACCATCATAACACGCGTTTTTAAACCCGGCCATGAGTGCACCGTAGCACTGTTCATTGGGATGACGTGCTGCACACTCGCCAAGGTTCTGGAACATCGGGTTGTATACGCCGTAGGTATCATCCTCAATGTCATCCCGCGGGACCGCAATGGTCATCTCAAACTTCTTGTTCTTGATGACATAATCATAGGCACTCAGGTTCTGGATTTCACGGTCCCCAATCCATTCCCGCATCTGCGGCATCTGCCCCAGCCAGTTATAGGACTGGTCCCGGGTGGTGCTGGGTACTGTGGTTGCTATCTGCTGGTAGGTCGTTGGCGTTTCCGCCAGGGCCTTGTTGAAAATCACGCTGTATCCGATGGACATGCTCCGGATGTTCGCCTGGTTAATAATCATGGCTGTTTCCTCCTCATTCTTATGCTTGCTTACTCCGCGGCCGGCATGGCCGGCTGGTTGAACCACACCGTCACCCCGTCCGCTTCTACCGCCAGCACCGTTCCGGCCGGGCTGCTTCCCGTGGAGGCCATGCTGATGGTGACCGCATCCTCCAGATAGCAGGTCCTTAAGATATCCGTTGCCTTTGCCTGGCTCCCCGGGGTGGCGGAATTCTCCATCACGAATGCCCCGCGGCGCACCTTCACCCGGATGTCCCCGGCCTCCCCGTTCCGGTTATCCGCCGGCTCCAGGGCCACCCCGGCCACCGTGAGGTTGGCCGCCTTCGAGGCCGGCACCGCATATCCGTCCGTCCCAAGGGCCACCATGGTGGCCTCCGTGATGGCCGCGCCGGCTGCCACCGGCAGCACCAGCGTATTAGGGTCTAACTTCTCATTCCCCGTCCGTATCATCTTCCATACCTCCATACTTCTTTAAATCCTCCTCGGTCACGCCCTGGTTCTTTAAAATCCTCCAGTCAACCCCGTCCTGTTTCCGTTCATCCGCCGCAAAGGCGGTCTTTCCCATGGGGACCACCACCGGGGCCTTCTCCACAAATTTGGCAAAGCCCTTGGGGTCGGACAGGGCGTACGCGACCGCCCATTCCTTCTGGGCCGGGGACAGCTTCCCATCCTTCATGGCCAGGCCCACCAGTTCCTCCGCTTTCTGGCTGGCCGCCTGCTTTTCAAGCTCCGCCACCCGCCGCTGCAGGGCAGAGTCACCGGCCTTGAATGCCATGATTCTTGCCGTCACATCCTCTGTCCTTGCATCTTCCGGAAGGCCTAACAGGTCCAGCACGGTCTTGTTGGCTACCAGCTGTGTCCCTTCCTTTGCCGGGCCCTCCTTTCCTTCCTGGCCCCCCTGTCCTTCCTCCGCTGCCTGCTGTGTAAGCTCCTTAATCCGCTTCAGGACGTCCTCTTCTGCCGTCCCTTCCTCCAGCCCCAGAAGTTCAATCAGTGCACTTAATTCCATTCTTGGTTCCTCCTCTTCCTCAATGCTCAATGCATCGGAATTTATGATTGCAAACATACCGGTGATGGCCGGGGTATTGGTCAGCGCCGCGCTGTGGAACACCGCCGCGTGCTGGTCTGCCTTTTTAACCAGTACCACCGGGGACAGGTAGCGGTATTCCTTGTTGGCGATATACTCCCGCCCCTTTTGGGTCCACTCCACCCGGGCCATCAGGGCATCCTCACCCGGATACAGGTCCTTTATCCAGCCGGCCGCCGGGGCCTGCACGTCACTCAGGGTCTGGTGCTCATAATCAATCACCAGGTCCAGCCGGCGTGCCTTGAACTGCCGGATGATTCCGGCAATATCCCGGTCATCCACCTCAAAGTCTCCCTTTGTGCTGCTCACATGCCCTTTGGGCAGCACCCGGATGACCTCCGGCACCCCGCTCAGGTCGATTCCCGACAGGGGCCGGACCGTTAATTCTGTCTTCTTCATCCCATGCGCCTTTCTGTTTTGCGTTTTAACGCGCCATTGACGCGTTTTGACGCGTTAAATTTATCCGGGGCTGGAATTCCCCGCCGGACGGTCCGGATTGGCCTTACGCGCCTTCTGCTGTTCCTGGTACAGCCTCCTTAAGACCGGTGGGAATGCAGCCAGGTCCGGCTTCCACTCCGCCTTCGCCGGGTTCGTCCGGAACTTCGGGTCCGGCAGCAGCGCCTCCGTCTCTCCTGTGGCCATATTGGACGTATCCGGCAGGGCCTGCTCCACGGTAAGCCCCATACGCCTTACCTGCTCCTCCGTCCTGGAGACAACCATACACCGGCAGCCGAATCCGTTGGGCGGATACCAGATATCCCACACCGGGGAATCCGCTGGGAATACCCGTCCGTCCATGGCCGCGTGGCTTTCCCTCACGTGCCCGTCCCCGGCCGTCTGGTACTGCCAGTACCTCCGCCGTCCCATCACATCCGGGTCCGTCATCTGCTGGTAATGGCCTACGCTGTAGGCTGTAAGCATGTTCTGACGGAAGATACGGTCCGCATGATAAGGCGTCAGGCCGTCATAGCCCCTCTCCTCCAGGAAACGGTCCATGTTTTCCTGGAATCGTGCCTTCGTGGTCCCTTCCTCTATGGCCCTTTTCAGTTCCTCCAGGAACTGGTTCAGGACCTCAAGCTCCGTATAACCGGCAACCGAAAATGCCAGGGGGCGGTACCATTCCTTCAGTTTCCTGAAGTCCTCATACCGGATGACCCCCTTCCGTTCCAGGAACGCTAAGGCTTCACCGAACACCTCCGGCTCCGTCCCTTCCTTCAGTTCCTTTAATATCTGCTCATCCATCCTGCATCCGCCCCAACATGTTTGATACATACATGACCTGCTCCACCAGCTGGTCAAAATCCTTCACCTTCATGGCATTGTATAACTGCCGCAGGGCCTCCTCGTCCTTCAGCTGCTCCTGCAGGCCTTCCAGGCTGTCGCAGTGCTCCACCAGCTCCAGGACCGGTGACATCATCTGACGGAAAAAGGCACCGGACTGCTTCACGGCCGCCGCCTCCAGGCGGTCCAGCACCCGCTGGCCGTCTGCTTCCTTTCCATCGGCCTTCAGTCTGAGGCCCTGGAACATGCCGGTGCCAGGCTGCCCCATCCCCTGCATCCCGGGAGCTGCCGGGGCCTGCCCAATGGTTTCCTCCCCCTTTTCCGGGGCCGGGATATTGAACTTCTTGTACAGCCAGCTCTTGGGGATTTCCAGACCGGTGGCCGCCAGGGTGTTCACGATTTCCGCGGTTTCCTTCAGGTCATCCGTATCGGTGGCGTTCAGGACGAAGTACGGTACATGGGCCCGGACGCCGAAGTTGAACTCCACCAGCGGCCGGATGAGGTCCCGGCGCACCGTCTCCATCACCGCCTTGCAGTCCGCCTCCGTCAGGTCCTTCCTCACATCGTTATGGGTCTTGGACTGGGCGTAGGAACCGCCGGAATCCGATGTCAGGGTCTGCCCCACGATGGCCTTGCTCATCTGTTCATCACAGAACCGGGCCAGCCTTTCATAGATATCCACGCTGGACTGCTTGTTGGATTCAATAAACCTGATGTCAGTCCCGGACGGCACGATACCCGCGGCATCCGTCCCCATCCTTACGATGGCATCCATCAGGGCTGCCTTATCCTTTTCACTGGCCGTTGCGTCATAGGTCCCCAGCCGCAGGGGCATCCCGTAGACCTCGCAGAAACTGACCCAGTCCTTCAGGTCATAGTTTTTAAACAGGTACATCCAGGCCACCACCCGCAGCACGCCATACCGGGAAGGGTGGCCCGAACGCGCCTTGTAACGGTGGACGATGAACTTGTTTTCCGGAAGGGGTATCCCTCCCGGGAACGCCTCCGTCCGGAGCATGAGCGCATCGGTCAGGGTATCATAATAAAACTTTTTCTGGTGGACGTACTCAATGTTCCCCACCACCACATGGCCGTCCCGGTATTCCCACTCGATTTCCTGGAAACTGATGCCCTTTCCGATGGCATCCAGGATGTCCATGAGGTTGTCGCTGAACCCGTCCAGCTCCTTCAGCTGTTCCTCCACGAAAGCCGCTATCTCCTGGTCTGTTCCGTCCTGCGAAAAGGGCTGCACCTCCCAGTCCAGGCCCGTCACCGCAAGCTTGCGGGTCTGCAGCTGGGAGAACAGATGGGTGTCCTTGCTTTCCATCTCCTCGAACAGCTCCATCTGCCGGAAGGGGTCCCCGGCGTCCGCCTCCTTGAATATCCGGGCCAGCTTTACCGGTGTCAGGCCGTCAGACGGGTAGCTGCTGAATTTATCGTTCACATCCCGGATGGCAACCGCTGCCATGATGGGCCCCCCGCCTTTTGCCATTTCCGGTGGGAATCCCTTCTTATTCTTCTTTGCCATCAGTATGCCCCCTCCCCAAACCGCATGGCCCGCCTTAACACGGACTTATAGTCTGTCTTCTTCGCCATGGACTTCACCGCCACCGCCAGGGCCACGGCCATCTGAAGGCCGTCCGGGGCATCATCATTCCTGCCCATCGGGAACTCCTCCAGCTGCTTAAGCAGCGTCTTATGCTTCCGGTTAAACTTGATATACCCGTTTTTAATGTAGGGCTGCAGGGACTGGATGCGCAGCATCTTGTTGGCAGTGGACTGGATTTCCTCGATGGGGATGTACTCCCCCAGTTCTGCCGACAGCTGCGCCATGACTTCCTTGAAGAAGTACTGGAACTGCACCGTCTCCACCCCGAACCGGAAGAACCCCTTATGGTAATCGCGCTTCAGGCGCCTTGACATCTCAAACACGTCCTGGATGATGGCATCCGGCTTCCTGCGTTCCACGCTGGCCGCCTCCACATACATGTATCCGGTGTACTGGTCCAGGGCCAGGTTGATGATGGAGGACGTGTCCGCCTTTTTGTTCTTCCCCAGGGACGGGTCATTGGACCCGACAAAGAGGTAGCGGCTGTCCGTAAAGTCCACCAGCTCCTCCTCGTAGTAATCAAACCACTCCGGGTTGAAGGCCGCATTGTCCGGGTCGATGGGGTTGTTCTGCAGCTCGCTGTTAAAGGCCGCCTCCCCGTCTGATACGCGGATGACCATCAGCTTGTAATAATCCATCTTCTCCGGCCACAGGACCTGGGTTCCTATCAGCATTTCCGCCTCGTTTGCCTCGTAAAATTCCCGGGCGTGTTCCTTGTGCTTATCGTCAAACAGGTTGGTATAAATCTCTGTCCAGCGCTCCCACAGGTCCTCCCGCCTTGCAAAGGACAGCACGGCCTGATAGGTCCGGGAATCATACTCCGGATTCTTCAGTACCCCGCTGAGCAGGGAATCGTAATGGAGCACCGTACCGATGTACATGATATCCGTATAGGTATCCCCTGCTTTGGATACCGCCTTCTTAAACCAGGATTCCAGCTTCCGGCGCTGCTCCGCCGTGTTGACGTTCTCGTCATTCTCCACATCGTCCAGGACAATCAGGTCCGGCCTCCAGGCCCGGTGCCGGCGGCCTCGTATCTTCTTTCCGGAGCCGATGGCCTCAATCTTGATGTCCTGGGCCGTCAGGATGACATTCCCCTTCCACACCTTTCCCTGCTGCCGGCCGAAGTCCTCCTGGATGTCCCGGTTTTCCTCCAGCTCTGTCTTGATGTCCGTTAAGAACCCTTCGGCCTGGTCGGACGAATCGGACAGGATGATGATGTAATGCTTGTACCGGTACAAAGCCGCGTGCAGGGAATCCTTAAATGTAAAGTTGGTGGACTTTGCATGGCCTCTCGGCGCTGCCACCACGTTCCGGCTCCCGTCCAGCCGCGAGATGACGGCTGCTTCCTGGTATGGATTGCGCCCCTTCAGCACACCCTTAGTCCAGACCGTGTCCAGTTCTTCATGGAAGGCTGGGGATTTGCGGACAAAGTAGTGTTTTAAATAGGCCCGCCCAAAATATCCCAGGTCGATGGCCGCCAGGCGCTTTCTGAGCCCTCTCGAACCCGTCAGGGGATGCCCGTCCTGGTACAACCGCATCAGTTCCCGGCGCTCCGGCTCATGGTCCGTCCGGCGCAGGACATAGGCCTCAAACAGCTCCCGCTGATAGGCTTCCCGTTCCTGTTCCTCCCGGCCTTCCTCTTCGTCCAGGCGCTCCAGGTATTCGTTGATATCAATCATGCAGCATCAGCTCCTTTGCACGGGTCAGGATTTCCTTCAGTCTTACCTTCAGCTCCGGGTCTGACTTGATGGTCTTCATGATTTCCTCCTCCATTTCCTTAAAGGCCAGGTCCGCCTTATCCTTCATGTCCTGGCGGACCTTATCCTTATAGACCTTGGTCCGGCTCAGGGATGCAATCAGCCGTCCCACCTTGTCTAATGGCAGGTAGTCAAACTCATCCTCCGCTGTTGCCAGGCGGTTAATCAGACCATCCATCATCAGCATCAGGCCCGCCTCGGTATAATCCGCATCCGGGTTCTTTCGGACCACATTTACCAGGGCCTCGGTCCGGGACTGGGCCTCCAGTAAGCGCTGGGCGGCCGTGTTGCTCCGGACCGCATACCGCCCCACGCTGCTTTTGCTGATTTCATAGCCCTTTTCCTTCAGCCAGCCGCTGACGTCCTGGTAGCTGTTGGATGTATCGGAAAGCATCACGTCTACCTGTCCTTTGATTTCAGACGGCAGTTCGTCAATCTTGGAGGATATGCGGTTCTTCTTCCTCGTCCTTCCCATCAGACATCCACTCCCGCGTCCTCTATGGTGCCCTCCGCCAGGTCCACACCGGCCTTGGTCAGCCGTATCACGGCGTCCTTGGCGTATGCGTTGTAGGCGGTCACCTTCAGGTTCGTAAACTCAATGTATCCGGCGTCCTTCAGGTAGTCCAGGTATTTGGTGATGTCCGGGGATACGATTAATCCCGCCGCTATCATGGAGTTGGACAGCTGCCTGGTCAGCGCCGTGTTGTTATATCCCTTTACCAGGGACCGTATGATATAGCCCCTGACTGCCTTGTTGTGCTGGATTTCAGCCAGCTCCCTATCATCCATCCGTTTTGCCTCCCTGTCTTACCAGTAACCGGTCCAGCTTACTGTCCATGGACCGCATCTTGTCCTCCACCCCGTTCATGCTCCGGAAGAAATCCTCCCGCAGCACGAAGGTCGTGGCAAAATCCCCCTTGATGGAGCTCAGCTCCTTCTGTACCGCCTTGATGTCCGCCTCCTGCTTGTCCTCCAGCTTGGTGACCCGCTCGTCAAACCTGGCAATGGTGCTGTCCAGCTTGCTCCCGACACCGCTTACGGACCGCTTGAAGTCATCAATCATCATCTTTACCAGGAACCAGAGGACCGTCCCCACCGCAGTGGCTGCCATGCCGATTGTGACTGCATCGTTCATGCGCTTCCTCCCGGATGTCTGTATCTTGCCCACAGCTGTGCCAGCTTCTCCCAGCCGTACATGGCCAGGAAGGCCACATAAAAGGCCACTACCAGGGCCAGGACCGGTCCCCACCAGGCGGCCGCGGCCTCCGTGCCGGTCACATACCACCAGTAAACCAGCTGGCATAGGATGACCGACAGCACAATCACCTGCACGGCCGTGGGTATCCTCCCCAAAAAGCCGATTTCCTTGGTTACCTCCGTGATGACGCTGACCGTAAAGGCCGCCACCGCAATGGCTGCCATCATGAGGGCCAGCTGCTGGGTATACTGCCCCGCCAAGGTCTGTAATACGTTCTCCATTTCCCATTCCTCCTCGCTCGTTCTGTCTGTCCTGGGACAAAAAAACAGGACATGACTTTCGTCATGTCCATAGGATAATCCATCTGGAAACATATTGTTAGCCCAAGCATTTTGGACAACTCATCTTTTTCCAGCCTCTCCGGATTCCCCGTCCAGGAACTCAAACAGGCTGATTTGTGTCGGGTCCAGGTCCCGTACAATCTGTAATATCTGGTTGGTGGTCAGGTCGTACTCCTTGGCCAGTTCCTTGGCGTTCCGGCCATTGTATTCCCGCCGTATCCGGCGGTTCCGCGCCGGGGCCAGGATGCGCTCCGCCTTGGGCAGGTATATCTTGTCCCCCATGAAATACCGGGACAGCTTCAGCACGTTCTTTAAACCTATCATTTCCACCACCAGGCGGTACGGCTCCGCGATATCCTCCAGGGTGGTATCCGCTTCCAGCTCCTCCATCAGCTCCCTGCGCATCCGTATCCCCTCCTCTTATTCCGCCAGGCCTTCCCACTTAAGTGCGCCGTCCGCATCCGGGGTCAGTATGACCGGCTCCGTGACCATGCCGCCGGCTCCGTCCATCAGGTACCATTTCCCATCTATGGTCTGCTGTCCCTTTACCATGGCACCATCACTTCCCAGATAGTACCAGTCCCCCTGGTACTGGTACCAGGTGTCCCTGACCATGCGGCCGGCCCCGTCAAACCAGTACCAGCGGCCATCCACGTCCAGGTACCAGGCGTTACGGACACATTGGCCTGTATCCCCCAGGTAAAACCGCCAGACGCCGTCCTCTTCCTGCCAGCCGGATTTCCTGGCCGGCTCCTCCGGGACCACGTCATCCAGCAGATAGCGCCGGACGCACACCAGTCCCTTGTTCCCGCGTTTGGTGGATGTCTTCGTGTTCTGGCGCTGGGTACAGTAGGATACCATGTTCTTATAGGATGGGCGGCCGCTTCCGTGCCCGCAGATGATGGTATCCTCCCCGTCCAGCGTATGCACCATCTCCACATGGCCGATGGTCTGCGGCCGGCTCTCGTCCGTCCCGGCAAACTCCAGCATGTCACCTACCCGCAGCAGGCCGATGTCCCGCACCTGGCCGTCCCGGATGGGGACGTCCACCGTCACCAGCCGCGCGGACTGGTAGATGCCGGCTGTGTTCAGGATGCCGAAACCATATCCAGCTTCCTTGTATGCATAACAGATGGAGCTGGAGCAGTCGCTGTAATAGTTCCCATCACTGTGTTTCCGGTAGCAGTAGTCCCGCAGCGGCTGGCTGTAGTGGTTCCTTCCGATGAGCTCGTCATACTTCCTGGCCACGGCCTGTCTCTTTTCGTCTGCTTTCATCACTTGTCCTCCCTTTCATAGGCAATTTCCAGCTTCAGCTTGGATGTCACAATCAGGGACCGCTTGATTTCATCCATGCTCCAGTCAATCCCCTCATCCGGCAGGATGGCCTGTATCAGTTCTGCGTTTTTAATCTTTGATATGTAGTACAGGTCCATGTCCAGGTTGGGGGCGGCGGCCTCCGCGGCCTCCTCCGTGGTCCCCTTGCCCAGATACCCCAGGACGGACAGCAGTGTCTTCTTATCCTCCTTGTAGTCCCCCTTCAGCCTCCGGGCCAGCACCTCCCTCTGGCCCTCGCTCACCGGTACGCTCATCTCCTTCAGGTAATCCTCTAATGTGTACTCAAAGGTATAATCGTTGGCGGCAATGGCCTTCAGGGCCTTCTGCAGCTTCCTGTCCAGGGTATAGGTGGTCTTCGTGGTCTCCGTCACCAGCCCTGTGCACACATCCTCACCGATGGCCTGTTTTAACCGGGGCATGTTGAGGATGTCTATCTCCTTCGGCTCCGACACGGCCACATAGCTGCCATCCGTCCCGTACATGCGGCAGTACTGGTTATTCCGGTCCTTTAAGACCGACAGTCCCCGGTTCTGGATTTCCGCCTTGTATTGCTCCAGGGCGGACTTGGCATCCTCGGCCACCTTCATGGCCGCCACGGCCAGGTCCACCAGCTCCTTATCATTTACCAGTCCCAAATCCATCATGCAAGCTCCTTCCGTTTCTGCTTCACGTATTCATCCACCAGCTGGTCTGCGCAGGCACGGCAGACCCCTTTGCCATTTTTCTTAAGATGGATTTCCCCGCTGCCGCAGTAGATGCAGCGGGCCTGGTAGGCCCGGATGACCAGCTCGTTCCTGTCATTGACCTCCAGCTCAATGGCGTCCCTGGGTTCCATCCCCATGGACCGCCTGAGTTTCACGGGGATGTTGACCCCGCCCTTGCTTGTAATGCGCTTGTATTCCATTGCTTCCTCCTTCTTATCCCATATCCCAGGTATGTCCCTCCCGGATGTCCTGGGCATGCTCCTCATCCAGGCGGGCCGTGGCCGCCAGGAAGATGTCCAGCATGGCGTCCTTGACTTCCTCCACGCCCATTCCGCGTTTTACTGCCTCCGCTGCCACGATGGCGGCGAACACCCCCAGCATCCGGGCCATGTCCTCCATGCTCACGTCCGTCCCGCCCATCCGGATGGTCCCGTCCTCCCGGACCAGCTCTATCCGGGCTTGTGTTGGTTCCATAGGCCCTCCCTTAAAACTTCTTTTTTCCTATCAGCGTGTTGACGATGGCCTCCACCTCGTCCGCGGCCCGGGCCAAGCCGGCCCGGCTGCTGCGCATGACTGCCTGGTACCCTTCACACATCTCCTTCAGCAGACGGATGCGCTCCTGGTATTCCTGTATCTGTCCTTCCCCCTCCTGCAGGATGGCCTGGTAGGCACGGTTCTGCTCCTCCGTTTTACGCCTTGTCTCCTCCAGGCGTCCCTGGGCTTCCTCCAGGCGCTGGACCATCCGTTCCACATACAGTTTGTCCAGGTCCGGCCCGCAGCCAAGGTCCACCCGGTACAGGGTGATGACGTTGTGGTTCTCGGCATTGGCCAGCAGTATCCACAGGCCGTTCACATATACCTCCTTGGGTACCCGGTCCTTCCCGCCCTCCGTCCGGCCCGTATAGACCCGTTTCCCGTAACGCAGCATCCGGTTGATTTCTTCCTCTATCCGTTGGCTGTGCTCTGCCACATAGGCGGTTATCTCCAGCCGGCTGTCCCGGTCCTTGCACCGCTCGGCATAACGTTCCTTTGCGTGGTTGCTCACGGTATACATGGATGTTTCCTTTCCTGTCTCCATCCCTTCGTCCCTCCTTATTCATCCTCCGGCATGACATAGGTCTTGGGTGGGATGGCCACAAAGGCCGGCTGATGACGTCCGGTAACCAGGTCCGTCCCTCCCGTGCAGGAGATGTAATTTGACTGTTCCTTCAGGATGGCCTGGAGCACCTCCTTCGCCCGCTCCTTCCGGCGGTAAAACCCTAAGGCATGCTCCTTCCGGTCCGTCTTCCGGTTAAGCAGGAGCACGTAATCCGGCCGGCCGGTACCCGGGGCTACAATGCGTATCTCATCCATGGATTCCGTGGTCAGCAGCCGCTCCTTATTCTGTGTCAGTATCCACATGTTCCTTCCCCCCTTCACCATCCGGTTCCATGCCGGTCTCCTCCGGCACTCCCGTTACCATCTCCCTTATGTAGCGGTGCGGCACGTTGCAGTCCACGGCATTTTTCATCAGTTCCGCGGATGTGCTTTCCCGTATGAGCCGGTAGAAATCGGAAAAGGTGACCTCCACCCGGTCCTCTTTTGAGAATGCATCCAGTAGCGTTCCCATCTGTTTCTCCTTCCTTCCGGTATCCCGGAAATGTTACTTTTTCTCAGTTTCCATAGCCTTCCTAATGGCCCTTAACTCCTTCAGGATTTCAATTAACACCTTCAGGGTTTCGACCTTGGTCGTATACTCAAACATTGCCATGATTTCACCTCCATAACCACCCCGGCTCCTGGCCTTTCCTCTTCCGTACCGGCCTCAGGACCTTCAGCCTGGTACCATCCCACAGGACCTTCAGCCTGGCATGGTCCCACTCCGCTGCCCAACTTCCACGCATGGGTTCCTCTATCCGTTCAATCAGATAACGAGCCTTATACTCCCTGCCGGTATCACTATAATAGGCAATCAGCTGATGATGACGGATATCCAGCAGTTCCATAAGTTCAGAGTTTCTATACTCCCCCATGTACCTGCCATGGTCATACAGCCTGAAATAGGCTGCCCGTCCTGCCATACCGGTCCCCCCTTCCCCTCAAAACCAGGCCTCATCTACCGGAGCGCTTCCACCATGAGCTGGATGCCTGCCTTCATCCCGGCTATGTAGTTCTCTTCCTGGGCCCTTCCTGATAGCTCAATATCCATTTCCTCTAATTCGTCAAACGCCTCCAGCTGGCCTTTTTTTAATGTTTTCCGGAATCTCTGGTGGGCTTCATAGTTCTCCTTCATCCAGCGTTTATATGCGCGGGAATAGTCCATTCCGTCAGCCGGACGGAAATCACCATGGAATATGCGTTTAAAGAGCTTCGTATGTTTCCCTGGCATGACTACACCTCCTGTCCTGCAAACGCAAAACACTCCGTTCCGATTCCTTCTTCATCCAGGACAATAATCCCCTTCCCATCCGGGATACCAAAGAGTCCATAAGCCGCCCAGTTGCAGCCAGACGCATCTCCCGCCTTCGGGGCCCCCTTTCCCGTATATCTTCCAAGGCACTCCTGGCAGGCACAGTTTGGTCCTTTGGCTCCGGCCTCTTTAAAATCCCTGATTGATGCAATATGTCCGCACATGGGGCACTCAAACTTCCAATCCATGTAGTCCTTACCAAAACGTCTTTTTCCTTCCTCCCTCCATTCCTGGATTGTCATTATCTTATGCGTGGCATCCTCAACGACCTTGGTCGCTCCTGTGTGTAACTTAATTGTCCGTTTCATCTCCACTCTCCTCTCTTTACTATTCTATCCTATGGCTCCGGCGCACTATCTCCTCATGGTACTGCTTTGCATTCTCCGCCTTCCGGTCCCATAAGGCCCACATGCAATGCAGGACCCCCAGGAGGTAGGACTGGGCAAGGGCCGCATCCGCCCAGGACTTTTCATCCAGATAATCCTGGTATTCCCGGTATTTCCGGTCAAACAGCTGCATCAGTCCTTCCATCAGCTCAGCATCCCTTCCGGCGTATCCTTCTTCATCTGCTCCTTCTCTATTTCCCGGCGCACATGTTCCCCCAGCTCCAGGGTCTGCTTCAGCTGGACCGCCTCCCTGGCAAGCTGGCTTTCACGGAGAAGGGCCTCCACCTCCAGCTCCATCCAATCGGATTTTTGTTGCTGTGTAGCTGGATGCCCCAGGTAGATGGCCGTGGCTTCCAACTGCGCACATAGGAACCCCGCCATAGCAGACCCAAACGTCCCCTTACCTTCCTTATCCTTCATCCCCGGCCATCCTCCTTTTCCGGCTTCCGCTCCAGGATGGCCTTCATGGCCTCAATCAATCCCTGGCACTGGTAATAGGTCAGCCATTCCACTGCGTCCACCCGGTACATCCGGTGGCACAGGGCACGGACCTGCCGCTCCTCCCAGCCCAGCTTCTCCTTCAGCTGGCCTATCTTTCGGCGCTGCCGTCCGGTCTGCGGGTTCCCCCTGCGTTCCGGCAGCCTCCCTTCCTGCCGTTTGATATCGTCCTTCTGTTTCTGCAGGATATGGCAGACATGGGACAGCTCCGACCGGTTCAGCTCACGGATGCTGTCCTTCCCGGTCTCACGGGCCACCAGCAGGTGCAGCTCCTCCTCGGTCAGCCCCAGCTCCTTTGATTTGGCTAACCCCCACAGGGTCTTGATGGTATACCTATATCCCGTTCCCATAGGCTTCCCCTCCTCCTGGCAGGCAGGGCACTTCCCTCCTGAGCCGGCTCCTGCGTTCCTGTAGGAACACAGGGATTTGGGGTCCCGTCTCCCTGACCTTTGGCGCAGCCGGTTCCCGCACCTCCGCGGAACTGGCCTTCAGGTTGATATCATAGGCTCCCAGCTCCCCAAGTTGCTGGAGGATATATCCCATGATGTCCGCCTCCCCCAGGTTCACCTTGTCCTCCGGGCATGTGTATGTGATGGTCAGTATCTTACGTTTCATCGTCCATTCCCTCCCTACAGCAGCATCATGGCGGATGCCTCGTTGATGATTGTTTCCGTGATGGTCGTCTGTTCCCGTTCCCGCATCAGACGGATGACGTTGTTCATGGTCCGGTCAAACAGCCGGAAACAGCCGTTCTTGCTGTTCCTGGCCCGGCTGGTCAGCACCTCCATGGCCCTCTCCTCCACGCTCCAGTCCTCCAGGTAGCGCTCTACCTCGGTTTTTCCCAGGCCATGGAGCCGGTACGCAAAATCCATACGGTTGGCAAACCGTTCATCATACGCAGCCAGGTGGGCCTCCAGGGACAGCTCCCCGGCCAGTACCATCCCTACCGCGGCCGAATCCATGATGGTGCGCAGCAGCTCAATCTTCTTGATGGTGTACTTGTTGATGAGCTTGTCCGCCTCGTCCACTATCATCAGATACCCCCGGTTCACGTTGAAGAACTCACAGATTTCCTCCAGACGTTCGTCATTCGTACCGTAGCGCTTTGGCAGGCACAGCTGCTTCTCTATCCGCCTTACCAGGTCCCGGCAGCTCATGGACTCGTTGCACTCGATGTAGATGACACGGGGCAGCCTGGCGTACTGCTTCAGGCTGTAGGTCTTACCGTAGCCGGACCGCCCCACCACGATGGCGCTTCCCTGCTGTTGCTGGCACAGGTTGCAGATGCCTACTATGTTGATGTAATCATTGGATTCAAACACATCCGGCTTGCCTCCCATCCGGGGCGGCGCTTCCTCTTCCAGCAGCGGCTCCTGCTCTCCCGCTTCCTCCGGTTCTTTCTGGGAGGCAAACTGGCGAGCAATCTGCTGGGCATACTTATCTGCCACCTGCGGTTTTTCCTGCCGGAAGGCTGCTTCCTGTTCCTCTGTCTCCTCCAGCCACCTCTCCAGACGTTCCTCCAGCTTTACTGGCCTGCTTGGATATTTCCCGTTTAAGTACTGGCTCAGCATGGAGCGGGAGCACTTCATCCCTTCCTTATCAAACTGCCAGGCCAGCTCCGCCTTGTTCATGTTTATGATTCTTAATCTGAGGCACACACGTTCTGCCAGACTTTTCATTTATGATACCCTTCCTTTCCGTTTGATTGGTTTATGTGTTGGGACTTAACCCATGTTGCGCAGCTTCTCCAGCGCCTCACGGCCCTGCCTGGCGATATATTCCGACTGCCGCGCCGCCTTCCTGTGTTCCCGGTAGCTCTCCTCCTTCGGCAGCGTGATGACCTTCTGGCTGTTCCCTGCCCCTTCTATCATCATGCTTCCCACGATGGTGTTAGCCTGAGCCGCGCCGGCAATCCGTTCATCCAGCGGACATCTCATTTCCTTCAGCTTCTCACGCACATCCTTCATCTGCTGCTTCTGGAGCCTGATGTGGCGCTCTAGCGCCTCCTGCGGGACCTTGTGGGCAATCTTTAACAGCTCCTGACTCTCTGCCTCACAAATCATATGGCCGTCCTGGGTGTCAAATACAAGCAGCCGGGTTACGTCCTCCGGGTCATACTTGATGTCCACAGGCCTGTCCATGTAATAAATCAGCTCCGGATGGTTATAGACCTGGCCGAATTTCCGGATTCCCACGTTATATACCCGTGCCCGTTCTGACTTCATCAGCTGCAGCAGGGCAAAGGATTTTGGCGGCAGGGCCTTCTCATACCGTTCCCCTTTGTCAAACAGTTCCTGCGGGGTACAGTATGTTTCTCCCTGGTTTTTCAGGCCCCTGTGGACCTTCACCGCATACACGTTGTGCAGGTAGTGGCTCCACTTCTCATAAAACTCCTCCATGGTCAGCAGCTTCCCCTGTTCAAGCATACGCTTGATGTCCTTGTCAATCTTGGCGCTGGTCCTGCTTCCTGTCAATGTACCCGTGTAACTCTTAAACCACCGGGAGAATCCATCGCATACCGTCTTAAACAGACGCTCTATTTCGGATTTACTCCATGGCTCATAAGGACGGCTCCGGTGGAAGTCCTCTATCCCAATGGTGTGATAGAATCCCGCTTTTACCTCCTCAAATCCGGCATACCGTTCTGTTTCTTCCCGGGTGGGATAGCGTTTGACGCCGGTCAGTTCCCTGGAGGTATAGTCCTTTCCGTTGTCAATGTTCAGGTACTTCGGCATCCCTCCCGGGGTTCCGTACAATACCTTAATCAGGGATTGCTTCAGTATCTGGGCATTGGCATCCCGGCAGATGATATCCCCCAGCACCATGCGGCTCCTGGCGTCAATCCAGGCCACCAGCTTAGGCTTGATGGCCGTCACCTTCCCATTAGGTAGCTTATAGGAGACCCAGCAGTCAAAGGTATGTTCATCCCCCAGAAGGACCTCCATGACCTGGAGGGACCGGGTATCGCGCAGGGCCTTCACCATCCGCTTGTTCTTCCACGCCCTGTCACCTTTGGCTGCAAGGAAATAGGCGCTTTCCAGCTGCCCGTCTGCCATCAGGTGGGAGATGTAACGGCATACACTCTGGTAAGATGGGATGGGCCAGCCATTGGCCGTACCGATTTCCAGCAGCTTGTCATACAGCATCTGGCGCTTTCCTTCATTCCGGGCAAAGTCCTTGTCGAACCAGATGTTGTGTATCTTCTGCTTCACTTCCGGCGTAAAGGTGGGGAAGGTGTTGGAATCCTTGGGTTTCCGGCACAGGCACAGGACCTTGTAATAATCGTAGTTGGCCCCGGTCTCCCGCAGCATCTTCAGGGCCCACCCTGCTGCCTCCAGGTATTTGTCCATGTGGCGGTACAAAGTCCTTTGGCTCATTCCCAGCTCCGCCGCCTTACGGATGATGTACTCCGTCTTGTCTGCATCCGAATAGTTGATGATGTCCTGCAGGAGCCGGGACAGCTCCACCGCCTTGTAATATGCCTGGCTGTGGTTCTCTATGTACCAGTTCACATCGGTATCCAGGTACCAGGGCTCCTCTGGGGGCAGGTTCTCCATCACGATATCACTTCCTTCTTCTGTATCTATCTTCTTCATGGCCCGGTAGGCCTTCTGGGCTTTGGGGCTTAGGTCAGTAAGTTTGATGTATTTTCGCTCTTTTCCACCAGATAAAATTTTCTCTTTTCGTAACACAATTTCTGCATTCTCTTCTCTACGGGAAACCTGTTTCATAAAAGTTCTATATAACATCCCTTCTAATTCAGCAGCATCTTTCATAGATATATAAATTTCTTCCATCAGATTTTCCCCTTTCTGTTGCAATTTGGCTGTTGGTATAGTACAATGCAGATGTGTATTTATCGGAACGCCCGACCTTCCCCCAGAAGTAGGGCGTTCTTCTTTTATGCAAGTCCATATCCAGCCCCCTATGCCACATCATTCTCATTTATCTTGAGAATTTTCAGCATTTGCTTCCGGTACTTATACCCAGGCCTCTTTCCCTTCAGCATCCGGCATAGTTCTTGAGGGGTCGTCCCCAATATATTTGCCAGCTGGACCTGGGTCATCTCCAGTTCAATCAGACGCTTCTTGACAATCTTTCCAAGCTCCCTTGTCTTTACATCTGCCATCTTACTCACTCCTATATAATCTTCTGGTCCGTTTCTTGCCTGTTCCAATCCGCTTAAGTTCCATTCTGCTTACCACTTCCAAAAACTCTCTGGTGTCCTTTATCACCAGCCAGTTCTCTGGTTGCAGGCCATGAAGTTTCATCTCCTTTTTCTGGCTTAAGGTTGGCTTTTTGCCATTTTTCATGAGAATTACCACCTCCGGTTTTATTTATCTGACCCTGTCAGGAAATGATACCCGTCAATCATTAGGCAGCCATTAGGGCTAATCCTTACTTCAAGATTTGCCAGTATCCTACGCTCTATCGCACTTATAATTGTTACCTCAGCTGATTCAGCCGTCCCTTTTATATGGGCTGTCGCTGATTCATTCAAAATCGCTTCAACTATGTCTTTCATTTCCCTCTTTTTCGGTATGCTCAATGCTTTCGTCTCGCGTTGGACCAGCTTCATGATTTTGACAAGCATATCACTCCGCTCCGTTGCCTGGCGCCACTTTTTTTCAAAGCCTTCCTTTGGATAGCCCCGTTTCCCTTCCAAGGTGTATTCATTGATACGTTCGTTCTCGTCCACCCATAAATCTTCCAGGTATAACAGTGCTTTATGCTTCCAGTCCTCTTTCTGTTCCTTCTCCTCTTCATCTGTTTCAAAATAATCAAGGACTTCAGCAAACATAAACTCTAAGTTCTTTTTTACCATCTGCCTGTCAGCCTTGAATGCATCCAGTTCAATAGTAATCCTTATTCCCGATGATTTTATATTCCCGCGAGCGTCTATTATAGATGGTTTCTCAAATGAAAATTTCTGCGGGATGATTTTTATTTCCGGCATTTCAATCTTCCCCTTTCTTAAGGTCTTTATATATGTTAAAATGGCACTGAAAGGTATAACGATACAGCCTTTCAGGGGAGGTGAGCCCCATGGTTATCTCGCCAAAGAGGCTGCCAGAAGTGAAAAATGATGCGTTGACCCGTATTGTTTCCTTCGCTTCTGGCAACTCGATTGACTGGAAATTCGTTTCCGGTCAGGTCAGTGAGGATGGTTCCTGCTCTGCTGACTTTGAAGCAGATGCTCCGAAGCCAAAAAGCAAGTTCCGCCTCCATGGTGAGGTTTCCCAATATGGGGAATCATACCACTTCAGTGCCATTTAACATCTGGCACAGGGAACCATCAGCTTTGGCTGGTGGTTCTTTCCTTTTATAATCATAGGCCAGGAACCTGGCTTTCAAAGAATGTTGCTTATTCAATCAGACTTGATTGCAGATATGCCATGGATTCAAGTTCTTTTCCTTGAAGTAATCTTCAAAATGTGGTACTTTTGTATTGGCTTATAAATCATCCATATAGATATAATAAAATAGGATATCCTATTTGTCAAGCCATTTTTTAGGATATCCTATTGTTTATCTATATTCTTTCAGGAGGTTCTATGGATAATAATATGATTGGTCAACGAATACGTGAACGTAGACTTCACAAAAAGTTAACCCAAAAACAGCTCGCATCACTAGCTAAAATACGTGGAAGTATAAGTGAATTAGAAAATAGCAAGTATTTACCATCTGCTGAAACATTACTTAATATATCTCAAATATTGGATTGTAGCATTGAATGGATTCTTACCGGAGAGGATAGGATATCCGATAATGCAATTCCCGAACAATTATCGGATATCCTGCCTCTTTTAAAACAATTATCACCACAAAGATTGGAGGAAGTAAAAAAATTTATTAACTATAAACTCTATGAACAAGAAAATGACTCGGAGTTGTCATCAACCTCGAATCATGGAAAAAACGTCATGGACGGAAATAGTGAAATAGCCTAATTTTTTTTTCTTTGTTTTGGCCTATAAATAAACCAAATAGGGGCATTTGCTTTAAGCCCTTTAAATTTCAAAAAAATATCTACAAAGCCTTGAAGATTCAGCAAATGCCCCTATTTTTATTTTTTTTCAATCAGGGCATTTGCTTATCGTTGTCATTCGCTTAATTTTACACGATTAGTTTTATGTCTTTTAACGCGTTAATCCTTGATTCTGCGTACTTTTCACATAATTTTATAACATTGATTAACGTTAATTTTTAACGGCTCAAAAAAAGGACCTTTCCATCAATTTTCTTGAAAAAGGTCCTTTTTCTATATTATCCTCATTTTATTTGTCAATAGCGATTTTCCTCTAAAAACCGCCGAAACCCTTGATATACCGTCACTTCCCGCCATATCCCACTCACTCCTCCTCTGTCTCGGTTTTGTCAAATATCTTGGTAACCTACATTCCCAAACGAACAGCCGGCCAGCCGGCACACTGTAATCCCGGGCAGAAACCGGAAATACATCAGCATAATAATCATCTTGCATCTTGGCGATAAGTCCATCCGGACACCTCCCTGCTTTCTTATATGTACTCTCGGAATCTCCTGGTACATCTTAAAATAAAGTATGCCCAAATGCACGGGGAGTTTTACAGGAAACATTGAACTTTTCCATGACAGCCCTAACTTTACGGCCGCCTACAAAAGACCCGGAGATGCCTATGTGGCTGCCTGTTTCAATCCGTATAAATTTAGGACCGCATAAATGTAAGACAAAATCCACCTGCAACACACTGTGGTATCATCACAGCGTGTTTCTGTTTGGGTATGTCTCCCTTTTTCTATTGACTTCCCCCTCCTGTAACGGTATGATAGACAAAAAGGCATAAGGAGGCACTGTCCCTATGTCCGCAAAGCAGAAGGATTCCTTAAAACATCAGGTTTACAGCGCCCTTATCTCTGATATCATCAGAGGCTGTACACATTCGATTCTATATTTACCGAAAAGTTCCTTATTGAAAAATATAATGTAAGCCGGGCGCCGGTGCGTGAGGCCCTGACCATGATGGCAGAGAATCAGATTCTGGTGAGCATACCACGACACGGCTATAAATTCAAACAGCCCAGCGAGGGCAGGCTGTTAAAAGCCGACATAGAAAGTATCCTGTGCGTCAGCCCATGGATCACCAATACAAATCAGGACAGGGAGTAAACAACACATGAACCGCACATCCAAACAAGACATGAACAGTCAGCTGGCCGGAGCCAAAGTCCTGCCCCTTTTGATCAGGCTGACCATCCCCATCACAATCGCCCAGCTGGTAAATGCGCTGTACAGCATTGTGGACAGAATGTACATAGGCCACATGCCGGAGGCAGGCACCCTGGCGCTCAGCGGGATCGGCATCACATTTCCCATTATCATGATAGCCGCCGCCTTCAGCTGTATTCCCGGAATGGGCGGCTCACCCCTGGCTTCCATTGCCATGGGAAGCGGAGATCTGGAAAAGGGGCGCAGATTTCTCTCCAATGCATTTGTCCTTCTGGTTGGAATCGGACTGATCCTCACCGTGGTGTGCACGGCATTTCTCACACCCATGCTGAAGGCATTTGGGGCTGACAGCTCCACCCTGCCCTATGCCCGTGATTATCTGAGCATCTACCTGGCCGGGACTGTGTTTGTGGAGATATCCATGGGCATGAACCCATTTATCAACGCCCAGGGATTTACCGGGGTGGGCACCTTTACCATTGTGATCGGAGCATTTTTAAATATTGTCCTGGATCCCATCTTCATATATGTGCTGGATATGGGAATCGCGGGGGCGGCTGTCGCAACCGTTATCTCACAGGCGGTATCCGCTGCCTGGGTCCTCTATTTTCTGTGTTCGGACCGCGCCACCCTGCGTCTTAGGATCAGAGACATGAAGCCCATGGCAGCCATCATCCGCCCCATGTGTGCCCTGGGCCTGTCACCCTTTACCTTCCGTGTCAATGAGAGTATTGTGGTCATTGTCCTCAACTGGCTCCTGATCCGCTACGGAGGCGCTGACAGCAATCTGCACATTGCTTCCATGGCCCTTCTCACCAGTGTAAGCCAGGTATTCTTCATGCCCCTGATCGGTATTATCACCGGCGCCCAGCCCATTCTCAGCTACAACCTGGGCGCGGGAAATTACGGGCGGATCAAGGAAACCATTCACTACGCCAGAATCCTGAGCATTGGCTGCGCCACCCTTATGTGGTTTTTCCTGGTGGCATTTCCCGGACCGATCTGCCGCATGTTCACCAATGACAGCCAGCTCCTGGGCCTTACCACGATTACCATGCGCATCATGTTCAGCACCGTGCTTGTCATCGGCCTGCAGATGGTGAACCAGAACGCCTTCGTGGCCCTGGGCAATACATGGTACTCCTTTATCTTCGGGATCATGCGCAAGCTTCTCCTGCTTCTTCCCCTGGCGATCTTCCTGCCCCATATCATAGGGGTTTGGGGAATCTACATGGCCGAAGCCATCTCCAATGTATTGACCACCTTCATCACCCAGATTTATTTTTCCAGGTATATGAGAAAGCTGGCCAAAAATTAAACATAGGATTTCCAGGGACAGCCCCTTACACCAGGAGCGTCATCTCTGGAAATCCTATGTTTTTTCATATGAACATCATGGCACAGCCATGGATTTGATGTTCCTATGGCTGAATATCACTGAAGCATAGCCCCGTACCGTCCCAGGAAGCTCTGGGTCCTCTGGTTGTCCGAGGCAAATACCTGCTCCGGTGTTCCCTGCTCCACGATCACCCCGCCTGCCATAAAGATCACCCGGTGGGAAATATCTCTGGCAAATGCCATCTCATGGGTCACAATCACCATGGCAATGTCCAGGTCTGCCAGGGATTTGATGACCTTCAGCACTTCGCCTGTCAGTTCGGGGTCCAGGGCTGAGGTAGGCTCATCAAAAAACAGGATCTTGGGATTTAAGGCCAATGCCCTGGCAATGGCCACACGCTGGCACTGTCCGCCGGAGAGCTGGCACGGATAGGCATTTTCCTTATCCTCCAGCCCCATCTTCATAAGAAGTTCCCTGGCCTCCCGGTACACCTCCTCCTTATCCCGCTTCTGCACATGGATGGGGGCATCCGTAATATTCTTCATCACACTGTAATGGGGAAACAGATTAAAGTTCTGGAACACCAGACCATACTGGCTCTGGATTTCCTTCAGCTCTTTTTTCCCCGCATACACGGCCTTTCCCTTATCTCCTGTCCAGGCCGCTTTCTTTCCCAGATAGATCACTTCGCCGCTGTCCATATCCTCAAGCATGGTGGCGCAGCGCAGAAGAGTAGATTTGCCGGAGCCGGAAGGACCGATGATGGAAACGATCTCCCCTTCCTCCACACTCATGGAGATGTCCTTGATCACAGACAGGTCTCCAAATGACTTTTCCACATGATTTAACTCTAACAGCTTCATAATCCACATTCCTCCCGCTTTTACTGGTAATAATTCAGCTTCTTCTCCACCCATTCCATTCCCACGGCAACCACCAGATTGAACACATAATAGAACAATCCTGCTGCCACAAAGGGGATCATGTTGGTCTGGGAAGCCGCCAGCGCTTTGGCAATGGAGAACATTTCCGCCACACTCAGGGTAAAGGCAAGGGACGTATCCTTTACAAGGGTGATCACCTCATTGGTGACAGAGGGAAGGATCCGCTTTACCACCTGGGGAAGGATGATCTTAAAAAATGTCTGAAACCTGCTGTATCCCAGGATCTGCGCAGCCTCATACTGCCCCACGGGCATGGACTGGATCCCGCTTCTGTATATCTCAGCAAAATAAGCGGCATAGTTGACGACAAAGCCGATAAAGGTGGCCCACAGCCTGTATCCGCTGCCCACCTTGATCCTGAACAGGTAATAGGGGCCAAAATATACCACCATCAGCTGGAGCATCAGGGGGGTTCCCCGCATGATGGATATGTAGACCTTTACAATGGCCTGAAGAAACTTGTTCCTGGACATACGCCCAAAGGCCACCACCAGGCCAAGGGGCAGGGAGAAAACAAGGGTGACCAGGAATATCTGTATACTGGTTCCCATACCGCCTGCCAACTGCAATATCATCTGCTGGATCGTCATTTTACCCATAACCTATACCACCTTCAATTTTTATCCTGAAAAACCATGCAAAGCCGCTGGGATCAGGCGGCTGTTCCGGCTACTGAAAGCCAGGACAGCACGCCTGCGCAGCGGCTTTATTTTCCTTCATTCTCTCTGTCTGCACCCTATTTCCCGATGGTGGTAACATCCTCTCCAAACCATTTCTCAGAGATGCTCTTTAATGTGCCGTCAGCAGCCATCTCCTCCAGGGTTGCCTGTACCTTATCCCGAAGCTCTGTGTTGCCCTTCTTAAAGCCAACACCATACTCTTCTGCGGATAATGTATCCTCCAGGATCACGAAATCAGCGTTCCTCTGCTGGATCTGGTATCCTGCCACGATCACATCCATGGCAATGGCGTCAACCGCGCCCTGCTCCAGATCCATGAAAGCCGTGTTGTAATCAGCGGTTGTCAGCAGTTCCTTAAAGGTGGCTGTCAGATCCGGCACTTCCTTCAAAGCTGCCTCTGCGGAAGAGTCCACCTGACACTCCACTACCTTGCCTGCCAGGTCTGCCTGGCTTGCAATACCGGAATCCTTTCCAACAACAAATACCTGGGTATTTGCCATGTATGCTTCCGTCCATGTATAGTTATCTTCCCGGCCGGTCATGGTAAAACCGTTCCAGATACAGTCAATGTTTCCTGACTCCAGTTCCATATCCTTGGAATCCCATGCAATGGGCTGTGGCTTATATTCAAGGCCAAGACGCTTTGCAACTTCCTGGGCCAGTTCCAGGTCAAATCCCGTAAACTCACCGTCATCCCCAAGGAATCCCATGGGAGGGAAGTCCTGGTCAAATCCAACGACCAATGTGCCTCCGGCGCTCTCTGCCTGAGCCGCTTCTGTGGATGCGGCCTCCGCCGATGTATCGGCTGCCGTGGTGTCCTCTGCCGAAGTATCAGCTGCCATGGTATCGGCTGCCGTGGTTGCGCCCCCATTGGAACCGCCGCACCCTGCAAGGGATAATGCCATCACAGTAGCAAGTGCTATGCCCGCCAGTCTCTTTTTCATAATAATATCCTCCTCATAATAAACACTCAAAATTTACGGCATGAAACCATGTTGTCCCAATGCCGGTGCTTTTGACACGCTATCATATTAGCACACTAAAGTGCATATGTAAAGAGGAAAATGCTATTATCATGTACAGGATGGATGACCCAGGCATGGCTGGCATATCCCGCAAGATGCCTGCAACAGTTATTGCAGCAATGCCTGAGAACAAAAGATTAAAAATGAATCAGTCTGTTTTATAATATTCTTTTCAGTTCCCCCAGGGCACAGATCTCCAGATCAGGCCGGACCCCTGTCCTGTTAATCAGGCCGGAAGGGTTATACCAGCAGGTGGCTGTGCCGGCTGCCTGGCCGCCTTTTATATCGGAGGAAAGGGAATCTCCCACTAAAAGCATGCGCTCCGGGCAGACGCCCGGTATCCGCTTAAAGCAGTACTCAAAATATTCCTTTTGTGGTTTCTGGCTTCCCGCATCCTCGGAGACAAAGATATCCTTCATGAAACAATCCAGGCCGGAGGCGGCCAGCCGTTTATATTGGGTGGATGAAGTGCCGTTTGTGACCACATACAAGTCATACCGCTCCTTCAGATATTGACACAGATCCAGAGCCCCATCAATAAGAAATGCTGAATCATCCAGCTGCCTGCGGTACAGATTTTCTGTCGCATGGCCATCTACCGTGATCCCAAGCCTGGCAAAGAACACATTAAACCGCTCCCATACCAGACGTTCCTTGGTAACCTCCCCCCGCTCAAAGGCGGACCAGAAGCCCTCGTTGATCTCATGGTACAGTTCCAGCCGTTCTTTTGTGGGCTCTACCCCGAAAGTTCTCATAACATGTTCCATCCCCAGCTTTTCCGACAGCTTAAAATCCAGGAGTGTGCCGTCCACATCCAGGAGAATGACATCATATCTCCGGTCCGTGACCTGCATTTTATTCTCCGTCCCCATAGACAATCGCTCCTCCGCATATTGTATACACTACCTGACCGGTCAAGGTTTCTCCCAGAAACGGGCTGTTGGATGATTTAGATTCAAATCCTTTTACGGTCCACTGCCTGTTCTCATCAAAGATCACCAGATCGGCCGGCGCGCCTGCTTCCATCCGGCCGCAGTCCAGCTTGTAAAGCCTGGCCGGATTACTGCTCATCTTTTCCATCAGCTGCACCATGGTCAGATGGCCGGGCTTTACCAGGCTGGTGATGCCCAGGGCCAGGGCTGTCTCCAGTCCCAGGATCCCGCTGGGAGCCGCTGTCAGAGGACGGTCCTTTTCCTCCCTGCTGTGGGGCGCATGGTCGGTGGCGATCATGTCAATGGTTCCGTCCTTCAGGCCCTGGATCAGCATCTGCCTGTCCTCCTCGGTACGCAGAGGAGGATTCATCTTGGCCAGAGTGCCGTGCTTAAGCACCGCATCTTCAGTCAGTGTAAAATGATGGGGTGTTACCTCGGCCCACACCTTTGCACCCAATTTCTTGGCCAGGCGCACCATTTCCACGGAGTGGCCGGAACTGATGTGCTGTATATCCACCACAGCCCCTGTATCCAAGGCGATCATACAGTCTCTGGCAACCAGTGAATCCTCTGCCAGGGCAGGCGACCCGTAGATTCCAAGCTGATCTGAAACCCTGCCGTGATTGATCCCGTTTTCTTTGATAAATGCCTTGTCCTCCTCGTGGAAACTTAACACAGTGTCCAGCCGGGCTGCCTTTTCCATGGCCGCACGCACGAAGTTCCCCTCCATCAGAGGGATTCCGTCATCTGTAAACCCAGCGGCTCCAGCTGCCAAAAGTCCCTCCATGTCCGTCATATCCCGGCCGTTAAAACCTTTGGATACAGCAGCGCAGCTGAGAACGTGGATTCCCGTCTTTTTTCCTTCCTCCAGCACATAGCGAAGCGTCTCTTCATTGTCCACAATAGGCTTTGTATTGGCCATGCAGACCACCGTGGTGAATCCGCCCTTTGCAGCCGCCTTCGCGCCTGTGTGAATATCTTCCTTGTAAGTGAGTCCCGGATCGCGGAAATGCACATGTACGTCCACCAGACCCGGCGCAACGATCATGCCGTTTGCATCTATGACACGCTCATAATCGCGGGATGCCTCCCGCCCGGCTGTCTGCCGCCCAGCTGTCTGCTGCCCAGCCGGTATGATCTCAGCGATCCGCCCTCCGTCCAGCACCACATCCGCCTTCATATCTATTCCCTCTGCCGGTCCGATCACGCGGCCGCCTTGAATCAAAATCATACTCCTGTTCCTCTCTCTCTAATCTGATCATATAATAAAGCTTTCACCCTTTTTACGGATCTCATGTATCCTGTCTCCATAGGATTTGGCACACGGCAGCGCTTTAAACCTGGACGCTGCTTCAAAATCTCCCCAAAAATGCATGGGGAACACCACATCTGCCCCAACCATGCGCATGAAATCATCCATACCCAGGTAGAAATCCTTTTCCTGTCTCGGGTCGATCAGCATAAACGCCACGTCAATATGGCGTCCGGCCAGTTTGGCAAGCTCCTTGTGATAGTTCTCACTCATCCTTTGGTTATCCTTCTCCGGCTCGCCTTCCCACACCCAATTGTTCAGATCCCCGGCGTGGTAGATAACCTGTCCCTCCGCCTTTATGAGAAATGCAACTCCCTCGTCCGTGGATTTAAAAGCCTCAATCTCCAAGGGCTGCCCGGCTCCGTCCGCCAAACACCCGCTCTCACCCGGCCCCATGAACGTGGTCCTGCCCAGAAGTTCCTCCGGCACCTGCCTTCTCCAGATATCGTCCGACAGCACATAGGTCACCTTTCTGCGCCCGTCCGACAGGTCAAAAATGGAGCGTGAAAAATGATCCCCGTGCCGATGGCTGGCAAACACAAACAACGGCTTGTCCTCCGGTATCTCCGGTATGTCCCCCTCAAAATAGTCAAACAGAAGCGCTGTGTGTTCCAGATCTGCCATAAAGCTGCTGTGATGGATATATGTTATCTTCATAATCTCTCCTCCTGACCTTTATGTGTACTCCGGAAGTACACTTATATATGTCTTATAGTAACATAATCCGGAAAATACGTATAGTTTTTTCTGATGGTGAATTGGATGTCTAGGGAATTCCGGAATTTGGTAAAAAATGCACCTGACCCCAACGGATCAGGTGCACAGGTAACTCCATCATTACATTGCATGGTAAAATCTTTTCCATTTCCCTGAAAAGAACCTCCAGCCAAAGAACGCCGACCGCACCACCCAGTCCGCGATCATGGCCCACCATACGCCCACTGCGCCCAGCCCCAGTCCGACAGCCAGCAGGAAGCTGAATCCGATGCGGAACAGGATCATGGACATGATGGATATGCACATAGGAAATTTCACATCATTGGCAGCTCTTAACACATTGGCCAGGCAGAAGGAACATGGCCAGATAAAGATGGCGCATCCGTTATGGATCAGCACCAGGATCGCTCCCATGCGCAGAGCCTCGGGGGACAGGCCGTACAACCGCAGTGTAAGGGGCATGGTCAGTATGACGGCGATACAGCAAAGGCCGCTGACCACATAGGTGAGCTTCATCATCTTTTTGGCATAGTACTCCGCCTGGTCAAAATCGCCTGCGCCCACCAGGCGGCCCACCACAGTAATGATCGCCAGGCTCATGGCCTGGCCGGGGAGCACGCCCATGCCGTCCAGGTTATTGGCAATGGCATTGGCGGCAATCTGGGTGGTTCCGAACATGGCGATGATGCCCACCACCAGCACACGGCCCAGCTGGAAGATACTGTTCTCGATCCCGTTTGGTATCCCAATATTTAAAATCTGCTTCATCATCCGCCGGTTGATCTTAAATCCGGTTCCGATATATAGGTCCAGATTCCTGTTGCGAAGGCGGTATAAAAGGATAAAACAGGCGGTCATACGCGATATCAGGGATGCCAGGGCAGCACCCGCCACGCCCCAGTGGAATACAAATATAAAGAGGGAATCCCCGATCACATTGATCACATTCATAATAATGGATGCCTGCATGGATATCTTGGAGTTTCCCATGGAGCGGAACAGGGCCGCACAGGAATTATACACGGACAGGAACGGATAGGATAGGGCCGATATGACCAGATAGACCCTGGCATTCCTCATCACATCCTCTGCCACCCCCTGATAAATCAGGGATAAAAAACCTTTTCTGAACAGGATGCACAAGATCATGATCCCCAGGGACAGCATTCCGGTTATGATCAGCAGCTGGTCTGCCGACTGGCAGGCCCGGTCCCGCCGTTTCTGTCCCAGATACTGGGAGGACACCACGGCCCCTCCTGTGGCCACCGCTGCAAATATATTGATAAACAGAGTATTGATCATGTCCACCAGGGATACGCCCGAGGTGGCCGCCTCCCCCACACTGGATACCATCATGGTATCCACCATGCCCACTGATACAGCCAGGATCTGTTCCACGATCAGCGGAAAAATCAGCTTTCTTAAATCTGCATTGGAAAACATGTATCCCCCCGGATTCCTTTTTTCCATGTGCCTTTACCGTCCTTTGTGCTGCGGCATCATCATCCTGGCCGGCTCATATCCAATATTTACCGGACCATATAAAAATGACGCAGAATGTTTTCTATAAAAGCCTACTCCAACCAACATTCTGCGTCAATCTTCAATTTATCCAAAAATATTAAGAGTTCCGGGGCTGACACATCCGCTTTTCACAAAGGGCTGGAAGTTTATTTTGAAGGTCTTGATTTCTCTTGAACCAATTCACTTTCAAAAGTAACTTTTGCAACAGCATGATTTATTGTAGTTCCAGTAAACCCCACAACGTACTCTTTCTCTTTTTGTAGATTATTGAGCGAAACTGTAACGGTTTTACCACTGGCATTTTCATTCCATGTATTGCTCCATAAAACTTCGCCTGCATTTCTGTCTTTTATTTCCACAATGCCGCTTTCTCCATCCCGCAGGCTGTACACAATCCCATTCCCGCTGCCTGGGACTGTTCATCCCTGACCTTCATCTCATAGAACCGGTAACCGCCGCTCATATTCCAGGTCCTGGCTCCGGCCTGGTCCAGGATCCTCTGCGCAATATAACCTCTAAGACCGATCTGGCAGGTGATGTAAATATCCTTTGAAAGATCCAGCTCGCCCATACGATCCCTCAGGCTGTCCAGAGGAATGTTGATAAATCCGGGAATGGTGCCTCCTGCATATTCTCCTTCTGTCCTCACGTCCAGCCGGATGGCGTCCTCCGGAATCTGATCCAGATCCTCCAGGTAAAACGGACGCATCAGACCGTCCATGATATTGCCGATCACATATCCGGCCATATTCACCGGATCCTTGGCAGATGAAAATGGAGGCGCATAGGCCAGTTCCATTTCCTGCAGATCATACCCGGTGAGCTTAAACCGCACTGCATTCGCCAGGTCATCGATCCGCTTGTCCACGCCTTTCCCGCCCACGATCTGGGCGCCCAGGATGACAGCTGTCTCAGGATCAAATAAGGTCTTGATGGTCATCATATCGCCGCCAGGATAATAACCTGCCTGGGATGCGGATGTGGTAATCGCTTTGCGGTAGGGCCTTCCCTGTGCCTTCAGGGATTCCTCCTTCTCCCCTGTGACCGCCACCGTCATATCAAAAAACTTCATTACGGAAGTTCCCTGGCTCCCCTTGTAGGCGGTCTTCTTTCCGCAAAGATTGTCGCCCACAATACGGCCCTGCTTGTTGGCCGGGGATGCCAAGGGGATCAGGACTTTCTGTCCGCTTACCACATGTTCCACCGATACCGCATCACCCAGAGCATATACATCCGCCGCTGACGTCTCCATGTACGTGTTTACAATGATCTCTCCTCTGGCTCCCAGCTCAATGCCGCTGTCCTTTAAAAATCCGGTGTCCGGGCGTACGCCGATGCTCATAATCACCATGTCGGCAGGAACCTTTGCACCGTTTTTCAAAATCACACCGCTCCCATCCATGGCCGTACAGGTCTGTCCCAGATAAAGATCGATTCCTTTGGACCGGATATAATTATGTACCCCATGGGCCATATCCATATCAATGGGCGGCATCACATGGGAAGCCCCTTCCACCACAGATACCTTAAGGCCCTGCTCTGCCAGATTCTCCGCCATCTCAAGGCCGATAAACCCGGCTCCTATGACAGCGCAGGACACCGGATTATGCTCCGTAACATAATCATGGATCGCATAGGTATCCGGTATATTCCTCAGGGTAAACACATGATTCTTTTCCATGCCCGGGATTCCCGGACGGACAGGGCCTGCGCCTGGTGACAGCACCAGCTTGTCGTAGCTTTCCTCATATGTCTCCCCGCCATGTTTTACCACCACACACTTCCTGGCAGTATCCACGGCAGCCACCTCGCTCATGGTGCGCACATCCACATGGAACCGGGTGCCAAAACTTTCCGGTGTCTGCAGCTGCAGCGCTTCCTTTTCCGTGATCACACCGCCAATATAATACGGCAGGCCGCAGTTGGCATACGAGATATATGAACCTCGTTCCAGCATGATGATCTCTGCCTGTTCGTCATTCCTGCGAAGCCTGGCAGCTGTTCCGGCACCGCCGGCAACCCCTCCTACAATTACAACCTTCATCACTGACTCATCTCCTTTTCAGATACTGAGGGCACACGCAGGCTGTCCGGATATGGCAGCCGGTTCCCTCTTGGGGAATCTGCCCTTGTCCCTATTATAGTACGGAAATGAGAGATAATCCAGTTCTCCTGTTTTGCCGGATGGATTTTTTACTCTTTTCTGCGTCTTCATATTACAGGGCGCCGGCTATACACAATATATACAAAAACGCGGATTTAGTTCAGAATACTAGACAATTTGCCGGGATTTCGGATGGTTTAGGCGGTAGTGAAACGATATAATGAGGTTACAAACAAACACGGAAAAGACAGGGGGATGGGTATGACAAGGGAAGAGATTCTGGTCCATGTGGACCATACACTGTTAAAGGCAGTCTCCACATGGGATGAAATACAGACACTCTGTGAGGAAGCCATTGAGAACCGCACGGCTTCGGTCTGTATACCTCCCAGCTATGTAAAGCGGGTGTCAAATGTCTATGGAGACAAGCTGAATGTGTGCACGGTCATTGGATTTCCGCTGGGATACAACACCACGGAGACAAAGGTTTACGAAACCCAGAAAGCCCTGGCGGACGGAGCCGGGGAAGTGGATATGGTGGTAAACATCGGTGATGTTAAAAACGGCGAGTTTGCCAGAATCACACGTGAAATCGAGGCAGTCAAAAAGGCTGCGGGGAGCCATGTGGTGAAAGTAATCATCGAGACCTGCTATCTGACAGAGGATGAGAAAAAAGAGCTGTGCAAATGCGTTACGGACGGGGGGGCCGACTATATCAAGACCTCCACTGGATTTGGGACAGCAGGAGCCAGGGTCGAGGATATCCGGTTATTTAAGCAGTACATTGGCGAGGGTGTGAAGATCAAGGCTGCAGGAGGTGTGAAGACCAAGGAGGATCTGGAGACGTTCCTGGAGGAAGGATGCGACCGTATAGGTACCAGCTCCGCCCTCAAGCTTTTGAGCGGACAGGAAGCAGGCACCTATTGATTCCATACTCTCAGTGGACAAGGGCACACACTCCCCTTGTCCACTGAGGGTATATAAAACATAAACCACATTAACAAAGTTTAAAGGAGGATAAAGGTAATGAAAAAAAGAAAAATAATCCCGGTTTTATGCGCAGCAGCAGTGGCGGCCAGCCTGGCAGGCTGTTCAGGCAGTTCAGGTTCTGCGGCAGAGAAAGGCGCTGACACCCAGGCACCTAAGGCTGAGGCCGGTGCAGAGGCAGGGAAGGATGAGGCAGCCGGGGCAAAGAAAGATGAGGGAGGCTCTGGTTCCGCCAATGAGAAGCTGATTATCTACAGCCCTCTTACAGAGTCCATGATTGATTCCATGCTGGCCATGTTCGAGGAGGACACAGGCATTGACACTGAGTGTCTGGCCATGGGTACCGGGGATGCTCTGAAAAGAATCCAGACAGAAGCCGACAACCCTCAGGCAGATATCCTTTGGTCGGGAACCATTGGAACCGTAAAGAATAAGAGCGAATATTTTGCAGATTACGTAACATCCAACGAGGATGCGTTCTATGATGAGTACAAGAACACAGAGGGAAACCTGACACGTTTTGATACCATCCCATCTGTTATCATGGTGAATACGGACCTGATTGGCGATATTAAGATTGAGGGATATGAGGACCTTTTGAATCCTGAATTAAAAGGTAAGATTGCATTTGCAGACCCTGCGGCATCCTCTTCTTCCTTTGAGCATCTGGTAAACATGCTCTACGCAATGGGCGGCGGCACTCCTGACAATGGCTGGGACTATGTAAAACAGTTCTGTGCACAGCTGGACGGCAAACTGTTAGGCGGTTCTTCCGCAGTATATAAGGGTGTTGCAGACGGAGAATACACCGTTGGACTTACCTTTGAGCAGGGTTCTGCCCAGTATGTGGGCGCAGGCGCGCCGGTTAAGACCGTTTATATGAGCGAAGGCGTCATCTTCCGTGGTGACGGAGTATACATCATCAAAAACTGCCCCAATGAATCCAATGCCCAGAAGTTCGTGGATTGGCTTACCAGCAAGGATGTACAGGAATTTATGAATAACACCCAGTACAGAAGAACCATCCGCAAGGATGTGGAGGCAGGAGACGCCATGGTTCCCATGGACCAGATCAAGGTGATCCAGGATGATGAGACAGACACCGCGGCACACAAGTCCGAGTGGCTGGATGAATTTAAGGAGCTGTTTATAGAGTAAACAAATCCAAACATCAGGTGTTGCATGAACAGTACATACATCGGGGGCGTGGCTTAATATGTCAGCCCCCTTCATTTTAGAAGAATTGAGGGGAAACGTATGAGTGTTTCAATCGGAATCGACAATGTTGTAAAGAAATATGGGGACATGACCATTATACCGGACCTGTCCGCCTTTATAAAAAACGGTGAATTTTTTACCCTGCTGGGACCCTCAGGATGCGGCAAGACCACCCTGCTGCGCATGATTGCCGGGTTTAACAGCATAGAGGGAGGAACCATCCAATTTGACGACAAGGTCATTAATGATATACCGGCCCAGAAAAGAAACATCGGCATGGTGTTCCAGAGCTATGCTATATTCCCCCACCTGACGGTCCGTCAGAATGTGGAATATGGCCTGAAAATCCGCAAGGTGCCAAAGAACCAAATGAAGGAGCGGGTGGATGAGATCCTGAGGGTGGTAAAAATTGACGAATACCAGGACCGTCTGCCGGAGCGTCTGTCCGGCGGCCAGCAGCAGAGAGTGGCCCTGGCAAGGGCCATTGTCATCCATCCCCAGGTGCTTCTTATGGATGAGCCTTTGTCCAATCTGGATGCCAAACTGCGTATTGAGATGCGCAGCGCCATCCGTGATGTGCAGAATCAGGTGGGCATTACCACGGTTTATGTGACCCATGACCAGGAGGAAGCCCTTGCCATATCAGATAGGATTGCAGTCATGGAGCTGGGCATTATCCAGCAGATCGGAAGTCCCCAGGACATCTATGCAAGACCATACAATGCATTTGTGTCCACCTTTATCGGCCATTCCAATCTCTTTTTCGGAACCGTAAAAAAACAGGGAAGCATACCTTCGGTTGTGTTTGCAAACGGGTACCATGTGGAGATGCCCAACCTTGTGGATACGGTAACAGAGGGACAAAAGGTGGTAATTTCTGTCCGCCCCGAGGAATTCTCACTGAACCCCGAAGGTATGGAATGCGAAATTATCAGCAGGACCTTCCTGGGCAAATACACCAACTACTTCCTGCGCTTTGGAGAAGGCATGGTGCTGGAGGATCAGCCCAGTATCGAGTACTCCCAGGATTTGGGCCATGTGGACCGCATATTCAAAGTGGGAGAAAAGATACGCCTTAGACCAAACCCTAATAAAATCAACGTGTTCACCCAGGACATGGAACAGAGTCTGATAAAGGATGTGAAGAGATATGACGAATAAGAAAATCAGATGGGACTTCTGGACCATCGTGACAGTGGTTATCATTGCTCTGTTTGCCCTCTTCCTTCTCTATCCGCTCATCAGCCTTTTCTTAAGCGGTTTCAAGGACACGGAGACAGGGGTTTGGACCATTGACAACTATGCCAGGTTCTTTTCAAAGAAATATTATAAGAGCGCATTGCTCAACTCATTTAAGCTGACCTTCTGCGTAACTGTGGTAGCCATTGTACTTGGGGTACCTCTTGCCTACTTTATGTCGTTTTATAAGATAAAGGGAAAAGGGGTGCTGGAAATCCTGTTCATCATCTCCATGATGAGTCCCAACTTCATCGGCGCCTACTCCTGGATTCTGCTTCTGGGAAGAAGCGGCACCGTGACCCAGTTCTTAAAGAGCCTGGGAATCCATATGCCGTCCATTTACGGCTTTGGCGGAATGCTGCTGGTATTTGCCCTTAAGCTGTATCCGTTCATCTATATGTATGTGTCGGGAGCCCTTAAGAAGATAGACGTGGCCCTGTCCGAGGCCGCAGAGAGCCTGGGATGCGGCGGACTTAAAAAGGTGTTTACCGTAATCATGCCCCTGGTAACCCCTACCCTTATAGCAGCCGCCCTTCTGGTGTTCATGAACTGTATGGCTGACTTTGGTACGCCTGCCCTGATCGGCGAGGGATACCGCGTCATGCCTACCCTGGTCTATTCAGAGTTCGTGGGAGAGACGGGAGGATCCGCCAACTTTGCAGCATGTATGGCAACCATTATGGTGGTAGTCACCGCAACGGTGTTCCTGCTGCAGAAATGGTATGTAAATACCAAGTCCTTTACCATGAGCTCCATGAGGCCCATCCAGCCCAAGGAGGTCCATGGTATCAAGGGGTTTTTCATCCACCTGTTCATCTATCTGCTGGCAGCAACCTCCATCATACCTCAGTGCATGGTTGTATATACCTCCTTCCGCGCTACCAAGATGCAGGTGTTTGTGGATGGTTTTTCCCTGGAAAGCTACCGCAAGGTATTTTCCACCGCTGTCCAGTCCATTAAGAATACGTATCTGTACTGCCTGGCAGCCATTGTGATCATTGTGGTACTGGGAATGCTCATTGCTTATCTGGCAGTGAGACGCAAAAGCTGGCTCACCAACATGATAGACACCATTGCCATGTTCCCTTACATTGTACCGGGTTCTGTCCTTGGCATCACGCTGCTGATTGCATTTAACCATCCTCCTATGATGCTGGCTGGTTCCGCCATCATCATGGTCATATCCCTGGTCATCCGGAGGCAGGCCTATACTCTTCGCTCCAGCTCCGCCATCCTCTATCAGATCAGCCCGAGCATGAAGGAGGCTGCCATCAGCCTGGGAGATTCGCCTTCCATGTCCTTTGTGAAGGTGACAGCGAAAATGATGCTTCCCGGCGTTGCGTCCGGCGCCATATTAAGCTGGATCACACTGATCAATGAGTTGAGCTCTTCTGTCATGCTTTATACGGCCAACACAAGGACAATGTCGGTGGCTATTTATAACGAAGTCATCCGGGCCAGCTACGGAACTGCAGCTGCCCTGGCAACCATACTGACAGTTACCACCGTAGTATCCCTGCTTATCTTCTTCAAGGTGTCAGGCAATAAGGACGTGACAATGTAGCTGTCATATGATAAACTGAAACGTGCAGTATTGTGCAAAATTAATGATAAAAGGTGCAGGCGTATGGAGAAGCGAAAACAAACATGTTTCAGGGACGAAATCCGGAAAAGTTTGATCTTCCACGCGCTTGCGCCTTGTTTTATATCGCTGGTGGTTTTACTTCTGGTGTTTACCGCAGTGGGATCCCAGCAAATCATCCGCAAAAGCAGCACCATGCTGGAACACTTTTCCAGGGAGTTTGAGGGTGTTATTGACAGCTATGTGGACGGGAACAAGAAGATGGCGGGAGAACTGGATGTGGAACGCTTTAAGGGACAGCCTTCCTATAAAACGGAGGCAGTGTCCGACATTTACCGGTTTCTTAACAGCCAGGTTTACAGGGGGGACTATTACCTGTTTGACCAGGAGCGGAACCTGGTCTTTTCCACCAACAACCAGGCCGGCGTCATACAATACATAGGCAATTACCTGCCCTGGAACACAACGGACCAGAATGACAGTAAAAATGACTGTATCTTTATTTACGACAACACGGGGGTGGACGGCAGGGCGCTTCCGGCATGGCTCATGTTCCAGACCGTTGTAAAGGACGGCAGGCTTCAGGGCTACAGCGGTTTTGTGCTGAAAGCCGATGCTTTTAAGGAGCAGCTGGGAAACATAGAGCAGCCCGTGCTGCTGATCAATAAGTTCAACCGGCTGTTCACAGACGGAGTGTCCAGGTTTCAGAATGACCGGGGGCAAGCTGATGGAGGAATTCCGGGACGGCGGCAACCTGGTGCACCTGGATAACAGATGGTACTACACGGGCAGCGTGTCCGTGCTGGATGGCGAGGCCTCGGTACAGGTCATATATGACTGTACCTCTTTTGTCCAGCTATGCTTTATGTCCCTGGTGCTGGTGGGATTTCTGGCCCTGGCAGTGACCCTGGCCATTTACCGCAGCGCGGGCAAGGTGGCGGACAAGAAAACGGAAATCATATACGACCTCATAGGCGCCCTGGACCAGGTGGAGAAGGGTGATCTGGATGTGTCTTTGAAAATCACCTCCGGGGATGAGTTTGAACGCATTGGCCATTCCTTTAACACCATGATCGGGAGCATACGCCATCTGCTGGACAGGCATCAGGAACTGGCAAAGGAAAATATGCTGGCCACGGTCCAGATTCTGGAATCCCAGTTTAATCCCCATTTTCTCTTTAACACCCTGGAATCCATCCGGTACATGATAAAGTTCGGACCGGGGGAGGCGGAGAAAATGCTGGTCAGCCTGTCCAGGATGCTTCGCTACAGCATCCAGAACGGCAAAGATGTGGTGACGGTAAAGGAGGAAATGGATTTCATTAACCGGTATCTGCAGGTCATGCTGTACCGGTATGGGGACCGGTTAAAATACAGCATTGACCTGGAGGAGGGAAGCAAAGGCGCATCCATACCAAGGATGACCCTGCAGCCCATTGTGGAGAATTCCATTAAGTACGGTTTTGGAGAGGACAGGGACTGTCTGGAGATCCGTATCCGCACCAAAATACAAAACGGAATCCTTTCCGTTATCATAGCGGACAATGGAGTGGGAATACAGCCTGGGCTGTTAAAGGAGCTGAAAGCCAATCTGAGACAGGGGCAGAACCAGACGGATCATATCGGCATCTATAATGTACATAAGAGAATACGCCTGGTATATGGCAGCCGGTTTGGAGTTGGGATTGACAGTACAACGGAAAAGGGGACAGTGGTGACGCTTCGGGTACCATGTGAGGAGTGAGGCACACTCCCGGCGTAAAGATGGGGGGATCTGTCATGTTATTAAAAGTAGTGATTGTGGAGGATGAGGAAATTATCAGAAATGGGCTTACCTTTGCCCTGAACTGGCTGGATATGGACTGCATCATTGTGGGCACGGCCAAGGACGGGGCAGAGGGGCTGGAGACCATACGGAGGGAACAGCCGGATATCGTGCTGACCGACATCAAGATGCCCAAGATGAACGGGCTTAAGATGATAGAGACAGCCATAAAAGAACAGCATTTTTACAGTCTGGTGCTGACCAGCTATTCGGAATTTGAACTGGCCCGGCAGGCCATCCATATGGGGGTTACGGACTATCTGCTAAAGCCTGTGGACGAGGATGAATTAAAGGAATCCCTGGGCAAAATCCGGCAGCAGATAGCCTATGCCAGTAAGTATGAAAAGATCGAAAGGATATCCCAGGACAGGATTCTGACTGTTTATGATGAGTGGAAGATATTTGACAGCGCAAAGAACAGCATGGACCCTTACGTAAAGAGGACCTATGAGTTTATCAAACAGCATTATAAGGAAAAGGTAAGCATTAACCAGGTAGCGGAAATCCTGGGAGTCAGCACCAGCTATCTCAGCAGGAAGCTGAAGGCAGGGCTTAACACCACCTTTGTGGACCTGCTAAACCAATACAGGATCAAAAAAGCCCTGAACATGCTAAACCAGGGCACCATGAGGATTTATGAGATATCCGATGAACTGGGCTTCAGCGAGTATAAACATTTCTGCAGCGTATTTAAGAAATATACCAATGTAACGCCCTCGGAGTTTTTAAAGAACGGCGGCGTGGCTGTGGTGGGTGAGAAGGAAACCCACGGGTGAGATAAAAGGCCGTGACGAGACGAAAAGCCGCGGTGGGATAAAAGACCGCGGTGGAATTCATAGGTAAATAAAAAGCGCATCTTTTTCTGTATGTGACATGCAAAAGAAGATACGCCTTTTTCTTGAATCTCTTTGTAATTCAGTCATGGGGAATATCCCCTATTCCACCAGCTTGCGGATGGCCTGCTCCTGCTCATCAAACAGAAGCTCCTTATTGTACTGGTAGTACCGCTCACACTCATACTGCTCCAGGAACCAGACACAGGCCTGGCTGGTATTCAGTTCAGTGACAAAGATGACCATCTCCTGGCCGTTGCCAAATGCGGCCTCCATGAAATCAAAGGCGTGCTCCAGCTTAAGCCCCAGTTCTTTCTTAAGCTCCTCGTAGGCATCGCTTCTGGACATAAACTCACCCCTGACCCACTGCCATGCCTCATCCTTCCCCGTAATGGTCCCGGACTGCATTTGCTTTACAAGTCCTTCCATAACGGTCATGCACCTGCGGTTTATGCGGTCCTCCTGCCTTCCCAGAAGACCGCTCTTCTTTTTCCGGACCCGTTCAGCTTCCATGGAATCTATGAGATGCCTTAACACCTCATCCGGCCTTTTCTCTGTACGCGCCTCTATTCGTGTCTCTATCCGCGCCTCTGCCCCCGGCTTTGCCCGCATCTCTGCCCGCATCTCTGCCCTCGGCTCTTCCCCCGGCTCTTCCCCCGGCTCCAGTTCCTGCCGGAAAGCTTTCAGCTGGACCATTAAAAGTTCCATGACCTGGTTTTCCATAAACATGCCCTTAAATCCATCCGCCAGCTTGGACAGCAGCAGTCCGGTGACACTTAAGCGCTCATCAAAGGAAGCCCTTGCCACCTTATCGCACAAGTCCTCCCTAATGATCCCCTCCAGGATCTGATCCACCTGGTACTGGTTCTGATATTTATAATAAAGTTCCAGATAATTGGCAAAATCCTTTGCGATCCTGGGATGCTGGATGTATTGACCGATCACATCCCTGTCAGCCCTCTTTTCCAGCTTTTCATAGACCAAGATCAGCTCGGACAGATCCTCCCAGCCCCTGGGAGTGGCAAACAGCTTTCCATCCACCGTGGTCTCTATATGGCAGAAATTCTGCCCCTTGATCCCCAGGTAGGATATAATGGCCGGATGGATATTTTCCTTATACGCGTATTCCTTCCACACCCCAAGGTCCGGCTCCACATCGATCCTTTTAATACGGTCCAGGGTCACCACATCAAACTCCCGGACCGACTTATTGTACTCCGGCGGATTTCCGGCAGCTGCTATGATCCATCCCTCGGGAATCCGGTGGCTGCCAAAGGTCTTGCACTGGAGAAACTGCAGCATGGTGGGTGCCAGGGTCTCGGACACACAGTTGATCTCATCAATGAAAAGAATACCTTCCTTCAGTCCTGTTTCCTCTATCATATTGTAAATGGATGCCACGATCTCGCTCATGGTGTACTCCGTCACCGTGTACTCCCGGCCTCCAAACATTTTCTTCTCTATAAAAGGGAGTCCCACAGCGCTCTGTCTTGTGTGATGGGTGATGGTGTAGGCCACCAGCCCGATCCGGCACTCCCTGGATATCTGCTCCATGATCTGGGTCTTTCCCACACCGGGAGGACCTATGAGCAGAACCGGCCTCTGCCGGATGGACGGAATGGCATATTCCCCATTCTCATCCTTTAACAGATACGCCTCTATGGTGTTTTTTATTTCTTCCTTTGCCCGTTTAATGTTCATAAATTATGGTCTCCTAAATCCTGCTCTCCTGTGTCCTTGGGCTTACTCCCATACTCCATGATCTGTTCCTCCTCCAGCACCACCTTCATGGCCCAGGCCGGAACGGATTCATCGGAAAACATGTTTTCAATAAATACAAATGCCGTGTCATAGGGCGGCGCCTGTACAGGATAGATTCCCTTACCGTCCGTAAAATAGATCAGCCCCCGCAGGTTTCCGATCTCCCTGCTGGCCCGAAGGCCGTTCACATACTCAAAAGCCGGGCGGAAATCCGTGCCTCCAAGTCCTTTGATCTCAAAATGCTCCATGTAATCCTTAAGTTCCTCCGGCTCTGTTATTACCACATCCGACTGAACCTTGTCATCACACTGGATCAGATGGATATGGACCTTCCGGAAATAGCTCTCGGTTTCAGACAGCACATCATAGGTTTCCTCCAAAAACCGCCGGACCAGATCTCCGGAACAGGACATGGAGGTGTCGATCACGATCACAAAGTCCAGGATCCTGTAGACTTCCTTTGATTCCAGCGGCTCTATCAGCGGCATATTGCCGTACAGGGACAGTCCGTAGGTGTAAAACGCATAATCAAAGGAATCGGGATCCACCTGCATTTCCTCCCTCATCACCGCAAATTTTCGGAGAAACTGGCTGTAATCATACCGCTCCCTGTTCTCCACCTGGACCTGGTCCAGCAGGCTCTGGTTGTCCTCTGATTCCTCCTTGGAACCGGTCTCCATCTGGGTCTGCATCTTTTCCCGGTTGTCATCCCACTGGTTCTGCCGCGGCCTGGACTGTTTTGGGTCATCCTCCTGCTCCCACAGGTCATGGCTGTCCACAAAAAACTCAGACTTCAGAAGCTTCACGCGGCGTTCCGGAAGGTTCATTTTCTTAAGCGCCCGGTAGATCCGTTCCGCTGTCAGGGGAACCGGGCGGTTTGCGCGGCCTGTACGGCCTTCCCCCGGACCACCCGGGTCCCTCCTGCCGTCATCCTGGGCCATCGCCTTTTCCAGGCGCAGATAGGTCTCCCTGCGCAGGGGATTCTTCGGCACATGGACACATTTCTGGTACAGTCCGTCAATTACAGACTCCATGGCGATGTCACAAGCCAAGTCCCAGTATTCCTTATCCCTGTCCTTACGGTTATACATATGGCAGAACAGACAATGGAACAGCATGTGCAGATATGCGCGGTTCACCCGGTTTCTTCCCTTCTTAAAAAGACCGGCAAGATACTCCGGCCCATAATAGATAAGCCATCCGTCCGTGGCCACCCCGTTCCTGTTCCAGTCAGCCTCAAATCCCAGACTGCTGAGGGAAAGATCCAGGAACCTCATATTCAGATATAATTCATTCCTGGCCTGATAGAGGATTCTGGTGCATAAATTAACCTGGTCCAGTTCCTCCAGCTGCCTGTGTCTGGTCGGATCTGTCATTGTCCATTTCCCGCCGCCATGGCTTCGTGTTCTTCCTTCAGTTCCTCATACAGATGATAAAAGGTCCAGGCGCTGTTGTGCTCGGTCAGCACTGCCTTCAGCGCGATCTTAGGCACTCCCGCTTTTCTCAGGTTCATGAGCAGTTCATCCAGACGCCTGTTTGAGAACTGCTTCAGCACCATCATTTCCACCGGGATTTCAGGAAGGCTTTTGTCTGCGCTGCCATCCGTATCCCGGGGCTGGAATCCTTCCATTCCCGCCAGATATCCCACGGTTTCCATCACCTGGTCCGGGCCAATGTTGCGGATCCTGATTCCCATTCTCACCAGCACGCTTTTCATCATGGCCACATACTTCATGGTCTCCGGCCTGCCCGGGTTATAATATAATACTGTCTCTGTTGTTTTCGCCATTCTATTTTACCTCGTTGATCATATGAGTCCCTTTATTTGAACAGATCATCACTGTCCAGCATTAGGGTAAAGGGCCCGTCATTTAAAAGTTCCACCTTCATGTCCGCCCCAAACTGTCCCTTTTCCACCACGTCTACGTACTGTCTGCACCGCTCCATAAACCGCTTGTACAGGGATTCCGCCATCTGAGGAGCACCGGCTTTGGTAAAGCTTGGACGGTTGCCCTTGTGGCAGTCCGCGTACAGGGTGAACTGGCTGATGATCAGCAGCTCTCCCTCCACATCTGCAAGTGACAGGTTAGTTTTTCCATTTTCATCCTCAAATATTCTTAAACGGCAGATCTTATCAGCCATTTTTTCCGCCAGCTGCACGGTGTCCCCGTCAGCCACTCCCAGCAGGATCATGAATCCTTTTCCAATCCTCCCCAGCAATTCGCCGTCCACGGTTACGCTTGCATGGGTCACTCTCTGTACTACTGCTCTCATATGCGTTGTCTCCTAATCATTTCCCATTGTCCATTGCCTGCGCCTTTATCTGATCATCATTTTCAGGTATTCCATCACGGTTTCCGTGGCTTCCTCCCTGAAAAGGATTTCCCGGGCGCGCACCGGGTCATCCGTTATGATGTTGTCCACTCCAAGAAGCTTCATCTGCTCCAGTTCCGTCTTGCTGTTCACGGTCCACACATGGACCGCCTTGCCATCCTCATGGACCGCCTCCACCAGGCGGCGGTTAACAAAGCTGGACCGGATACTGATAAAATCAAAGTCATCACTTTCATAATATTTTCCATAGGCGGCCGCAAGGATATAACCGGTCCTCAGGTCCGGATTAAATTCCTTCACCCGCTTTAAGTAGGAGGGCTTCACCGAAGTGATCACGCATTGTTCCTCCATGTCAAACTCCATGACCATGGCAGCCACCTGCTCCGGCAGGCCGGTGCTGTCCCCAATGCTTTTCAGTTCAATGTTCAGCTTCATACGGCCCTTGCATGCTTCCAGCACCTCCCTGAGGGTAGGGATCTTCTCCCCTGTATATTCCTTTGAAAAATGGCTTCCCACATCCAGTTCTTCCAGCTGGGAAAGAGTCATGGTCCCAAGCCTTCTGTCCACCCCCGCCACCCGCTTCAGGTTCAGGTCATGGCACACCACCACCACTCCGTCCGCAGAAGTCTGCACATCGATCTCGCTGTAATCCGCCATCTCATCCATGGCTTTTTCCAGGGCAGCCATGGTATTCTCCGGCGCCCGCCTGGAACTGCCCCTGTGGGCGGTTATCTCTGTCTGGCCCAGTACGGACCAGTCAGGGGAGGAGCCGTTATACACCATGTCGAATATCAGAAACAGACTGGCCCCAGCCAGCGCCCCCGTGATGGTAAGCATCCACTTTCTTTTAATATGCATCTGACGGGGAAGAGAAAAATCCCACGGGAGCCTGTGATTATTTTTCATCTCAAACTGGTAATACACCACGGTCAGGGCGCCGAAATCCACCACAGATACCAGGAGGCTTCCTATTAACAGCACCACGATCTCCAGCCTGCTGCACACCGCAGCCAGCACAGCCATGGCGGCATAACCGTCCACAAACAGGCTGACCACCACAGCTGACACAACCACGATCACGGAGTGCAGAACCAGCAAAAACAGGATCAGCAGCAGGTTCAGGGCCAAAAGAAGCACCACCGCCCCAGGCCATCTGCCCTTTAGAAGCTCCAGGCTGCGCCGGAAGCCGTCCCGGAAGCCCTTTTGCTCAATCATGCAGGTAAAGAACACCAGCATAGTGGGAATCCCGACCAGAACCAGGCCAACCACAACCAGGACCAGTCCCAGACGGGTGGCCGGGCCGTGAAGGATCTCATACATGACAAAATTAAGGGGTTTGATCCTTGTAAGCAGACGGATCAGCAGATATGAATTCATGGTCAGATACTCGGCCAGGGCCAGGGGCAGCAGTTTCCAGTCCCTCTTGTTATACTCATCCCATGTCTTTCCCAGGGCCCCCCTCAGTATGGCCAGGGAGTCGATCTTCCTGGAATAGGCAGACGCCTGATAAGCGGTGATCAGGCCCCCGATCTCGATCACCAGAAGCACCATGCCCACGGCCAGGGCCAATGCCCCGCAGATGATGGTGACAGGGCGCCAAAGAAAGGCCCCCATATTGCTCATGGTAAGGTAACTGTACCCTGCCATGCGCAAAGAGAACCTGAGAAGCTGGTTAACCAGTCTGATATAGAATGTACCTGCAACCAGCCGGTAGAGTACTTCAAAAACCACCAGCTGGCGCAGGTTCAACTTAATAACCTGATCTGTCTCCCTGATCAATCTGTTCACTGAAATTCTTCTTCCGTCTTTTCCTGATTCCGATCCTCACGCTGCTCTTTTGCAAATGCCGTGATGGCCTCATTCAATGAGAACATCTTGGCATCCAGCATATCTACCATATCAGCGCATGCCTTTAATTCCTTCAGCAGGTTCTCAGGAGCATTCCCCTCAAACTTGTAGGCTATCTTGTGTTCCAGGCTGGCCCAGAAATCCATGGCCACCGAGCGTATCTGTATCTCCACCTTGGTCTCCACCGGGCCATCGGTCAGATACACGGGGACGGTCACCACCATATGGTAGCTCTTATAGCCGTTGGGTTTCGGATTCTTGATATAATCCTTGACATGGAGGACGGTCACATCCCCCTGGGAAGATATCATCTCTGCGATCTGATATATATCTGATGTAAAGGAACAGATAATGCGTATGCCTGCAATGTCGCTGAGGCGCTCCATCATATTCTCAATGGAAACCTCATATCCGTCCTTTTTCAGTTTTTTCACAATGCTGTCAGCGGTTTTCAGCCTGGACTTGATGTGTTCAATGGGGTTATAGTCATAACGGCTTACAAACTCATTATTCAGGATCTCGATCTTGGTATTAACCTTCTTTAATGCTGAATCATACAAAAACATGACCGAACGCCACTGATCAACCTGGTCGTCCGCTTTGGGGATATTGGACATTCCTATCCCTCCTTATCTAGTTCGCTTTAGAGTTTCAGCCCCTTTAACAGGTCGCCCAACCCTGTGGATACCGATCCGGTCTCCTTGTAGTCAAATGTCTCGTGCTCTTCACGCTCTGCAGTCTGCTCTGACAGAACCCTCATGCTGAGGCTCAGTTTTCCGTTCTCCATGCTAAGTATCTTCACCTTAACGGTCTGTCCCTCTGTGAGCACAGCGCCGGGGTGTTTGATCCTCTGCGTACTGATCTGGGAAATGTGCAAAAGTCCGTCCACACCGTCTGCCAGCTTTACAAATGCTCCGTAAGGCTTGATGCTGTCCACGGTTCCTTCCACCACATCCCCTGCCTTAAACTGCTCCATGCGCGCCTTTTTCTCAGCTTCCTTTTTCTCCCGCTCCACTTCGCGTCCGGAAAGCACCAATCTCTTCTTCTCAGGGTCTACGGTGATAATGATACACTCCACATATTTCCCCTGCCAGTCTTCCAGTTTCTCCACATACTCTGTGGACAGCTGGGAAGCCGGGATAAATGCGCGCACTTCCTCCAGGGTTGTAACCACACCGCCCTTAACCGCCTCGGAGATCTTCACCTTCACGACTGTCCTGTCATCCATCATCTGCTGGAACTGGGCCCACTTTGCGCCCGCGCCGCTCTCTTCCTCTGCCAGTTCGATCTTTCTCTTGTTCAGGGTCTGATAGGAAGCCTCCAGCTCAGCTGCAAAATCCTCCATGGTCTCCACGGGTTCCTCAGCGGTTACTTTCTCCGCAGCTGCTTCCTCTGGGGCAACCTCCTGGGCGGTTACCTGGCCTTCTAATTCCTTGTTCATTTCTTCGCTCATAATAATCTCCTCACCTTCTGTATCTATAGCAAAATATATTCCTCTCCATTATAACAACAACCCACCTAATATTTCTATAGTTTTCTTATAAAAATTATACCAAATTTTACATTTTTATTCTCATTTTGTTTCTTTTCACTACAGAGATTATGTGGTATGATTCAGACAGCGGTAAATATACGTAAGAAAGGACCTGTATTCCATGATAGATCTTTTGGATCTGCACACACACACAACGGCCAGCGGCCATGCATATAACTCCCTTTATGAGATGGCCAGATCAGCCTCGGAACGTGGTATGCGCGTCTTCGGCTGCTCAGACCACGCGCCGGCCATGCCCGGCACCTGCCATTATTATCATTTTATCAATTTTAAAGTCATCCCCAGGACCCTTTACGGCATGAAGCTGATGATGGGCATAGAACTTAACATTATGGATTACGAAGGAGGGGTTGATCTGGAACAGGATCTGCTCCAGAATTTGGACTATGCCATTGCCAGCCTTCACCACCCATGTATAGAGAGCGGCACCATGACCCAGAATACAAACGCATACCTGGGCGTCATGAAGAACCCTGCCATACACATCATAGGCCATCCGGACGACAGCCGTTATCCGGTTGATTACGATACCCTGGTCAGCGCGGCCAGGGAACACAAAACCCTTTTAGAGGTTAACAACAGTTCCCTGAACCCCATGAGCTTCCGCCAGGGCGCAAGGGAGAATTACCTGAAAATGCTGGAACTCTGCAAATACTACAAAACCCCGGTCATTGTGGACAGCGACGCCCACTGCGAAGCGGATTCCGGAGACCACACCTTTGCCCACGCCCTTTTGGAGGAGGTCAGCTTCCCTCCTGAGCTGGTGGTGAACACCTCCCTTGACCTTCTGGCCGGCTACATTCCCCGGCTCACCTCCATTCTGGCGCAGCCGGATGATGCCAGGTGCGGTCAGGCGGGCAGGGACGCAGGAAATACAACGTCAGCAGGCGGCACAGCATCAGCAGGAAACACAGCATCAGCGGGAGGCACGGGCAAATGATCAATTTCCTGAACCTGGAGTATTTCCTGGTGGCAGCGGAAGAACTGAATTTTACAAGGGCGGCTAAAAAGCTGTTTATTTCCCAACAGTCCCTGAGCAACCATATATCCAATCTGGAAAAGGAGTTTGATGTGGTGCTGTTTAACCGCACCTCCCCCCTCACCCTTACCTATGCGGGCCAGGCTTTAAAGGCCAGGGCCAGGGAGCTTCTGGACCTTCGTGATGAGACTTATAAGGAGATCTCCGATATCAAGGATTTTTCAACAGGACAGCTTGCCATCGGTGTATCCCACACCAGGGGAAGGGTCATCCTTCCGGAAATCCTCCCCACCTACCAGGCCCAATTTCCAGGTATTGAGCTGCGGCTGGTGGAGGGCAATTCCAGCCAGCTGGCATCGGATCTGCTCCACGGCAACGTGGACCTGATGATCGACCTTCTGCCTTTTACTGTGGAGAATGTGGAGACCGTCCCCATCTGCGGCGAGGAGATCCTCATGGTGGTACCGGACGAACTGCTGAAAAAGATATATCCCAACCGCCTGGAGGAGATCAAACAGATCCTATCCTCCACGGCGGATGTCACGCTGCTCGAAAGGTGCCCCTTTGTTTTGTTAAAAAAGGGCAACCGGATCCGCACCATCTCCGATGAGATATTTGAGGACGCACAGATGAGCCCCAGGGTGGTACTGGAAACGGAAAACATTGAAACAGTGCTGGCCCTGTGCGCAAAAGGAATGGGGATCACATTTTACCCGAAAATGTTCATGAATCCAGACCAATCCTCCCGCTCCTACCGCAATGCCATGCTGGAAAACAGTCATCTGAACCTGTACTCCTTAAACTATTCCAGAGCCCATGGCGTACTTGGCATCGGCTACCACAAGGGCCGGTACATGTCCAGGGCGACCAGGGAATTCATCCGCATTGCCCGGGAACGCATTCCCTATCCGGCCGACCGTCCGGCAGAATAAACCGATTCTGAAACACCCCGCGCCTACATATCATAAGCTCAGGGTGTTTTTTCTTCCATAATCTTGACAGATAAGATGGAATCTGCTAGAATACAAATAGTAACTGTTATCATTATTACATCTTATAGAAGGAGATGCTATGAAAACTTTAAAGTATAGCCGTCAGAGGGAATCCATCAAAGCCAGTCTGATGAACCGACATGACCATCCTACGGCAGACGCCCTATACGCCAGCATCCGTGAAGAATTTCCCAATATCAGCTTGGGGACGGTCTATCGCAACCTGAACCTGCTGGTTGAAACCGGAGAGATAAAGAAACTGACCTGCGGAGACGGCGCTGACCATTTTGATGGTGATATCCGGCAGCATTATCATTTTGTATGTACGGAATGCAACCAGGTCTATGACATGGATTTAGGAGCCCTTGAGGAACTGAATCAGGAAGCCCAGGAGAACGCTCCGGGAATCATTGACAGCCACTATGTGCTGTTCTACGGCCGGTGTAAAAAATGTTTGGGAAAAAAAGTTGATAAAGGTATTGACAAACCGGCATAAATGATCTATATTAATATCAGTAACAATTACTATTATCAATTCAAGCAAAAATAACAAACCTGTTCCGGATGCCAGACATCCGGAACGTAACTTAAATAATGAAAAGGAAAAGGAGAATATTGATTATGAAGAAATGGGTATGTACAGTATGCGGTTATGTTTATGAGGGAGAGAATCCACCTGAGAAATGTCCACAGTGCGGTGTTCCTGCATCCAAGTTCAAAGAGCAGGAAGCTGACAAGATGGCATGGGCATGTGAGCATGAGGTTGGTGTTGCACAGGGTTCCCCTGAAGACATCATGATGGATTTAAGAGCTAATTTCGAGGGTGAATGTTCTGAGGTTGGTATGTATCTGGCCATGTCCAGAGTGGCTCACAGGGAAGGATATCCTGAGATCGGCCTGTACTGGGAAAAGGCAGCTTTTGAGGAAGCGGAGCACGCTGCCAAGTTTGCGGAGCTGTTAGGCGAGGTTGTTACCTCCTCCACTAAGAAGAACCTGGAGATGAGAGTAGCTGCTGAGAACGGCGCTACCGCAGGTAAGTTTGACCTGGCTAAGAGAGCAAAGGCCCTGAACCTGGATGCGATCCATGACACGGTTCATGAGATGGCTAAGGATGAGGCACGCCACGGCAAGGCATTTGCAGGACTGTTAGAGAGATACTTTGGTTAATAAAAGCGTCATGCCGCCGGCCTAATAGGCCGGCGGCATTTTTATGTTCTGTTTGATACCAATTGTCAGTATTTCAGAAGATTCCTATTGCATCTGGATATTATCTGTAAATCTTATACATACAGCTTTCACTTGAAAGCGTTTTTTGAATTATCCTATCACTTCTCTGCGTTATAATCAGCACACGCCTTTGTCACAATCGTTTCTACATCACTATTACTATCTGTTATAATCTCCTGAACCGCCATTGACAGCACTTCACTAAGTTTGCTGAAATCTACAGGAGCAACCCCTATCGTACCATTGGCGTCTACATAATCAACAAACCATTTTATCCGCTGTCCATTGGGATCTGTCTTAAAATAATCATCCTCCATAGCTGATTTACGGACAGGAACCTCCCCAGATACTTTCGCATAAGTGGACTGGCTGGAAGTTTCTACAAAATTTTTTATGTATTCCCACGCAAGTTCCGGATTTTTACTGTTTTTAGGTATTCCTAGTGCCCAATAGCTGATATAAGATGGTCCAGGAACCTCTCCTGTTTCGCTTGGCAAAGGCATTAACCTCAAATATTCTTCTCCAATACCTTCCAAATATTTGGAGGCCCGATGACTGCCATCCCAATACATAGCTGCACGCCCGGCCGTGAACATATCAGATGTTTCATCATATTTTAGACTGGCCACATTACTAGGAACTACCTTATATTCAAATACCATGGATTTAATCAGATAGAATGCCTTCATTGCTTCAGGTGAGTCAAATACGGCCTTCCCATTATTGTCCAGCAGCTTTCCCCCAAAACTTTCAACCATGGGCTGAAGATAATCCACTGCTGCTGGCTGGGCTGCCGACCCCCAAAACATAAACCCTGATGCTGCACTGCTGTTCATTTTTTCTGCTGCAACAAGGAACTCATCCCAAGTAGTCGGATCTTTTGTAATGCCAGCTTCTTTCATCAGATCATCCCGCACATAAACGCCATAGGGTATAATAGACATAGGAAGCGCATACTTTTTCCCGTTATAAGTACCAATTTCATCCCATAGAAGAAAATCTTCTTTTGTTGCCTCATCAAAGTCTCTTTCTATGAAATCATCCAGAGGCATTAAAGCATCTGCATTTGCCTCTACACTCAAAGACTGCATTCTAACAAATGTTACATCTGGCGGATTTCCCGACTCTACTCCTACAAGAAGCTTTGGTTCAACCTGCTCCCAGCCTACAATTTCCGTAGTCAATCCATACCCTGTCTTCTCGGTAAATGTTTTCAGCACTTCTCCCGCCCCTTGTTCTCTTGGTGAATCTCCTCCCGGCTTCAGAAATCCAAGCAATGAGATAGTCTTTGCGTCATCTGCTACCGAAGCATTTTGCCCTGACTCAGCGCCCTGGGTTGCATCCCCTGGCGAAACACTTTGAGTTTCTGTCCCTCCGCAGGCCACCATGGATATTGCCATCATACAAGATAACCACATGCCAACAATACTTTTTTTCATTAATCCTTCTCCTTTCAATTAATATATTATAAGTGTTTGATAAACATCTCAAACCTTTAATTTTATGCCATATCAGCTGGAACTAAGAGTTCCTGCCGTCATCCCTTGAACAAAATATTTCTGCAGCATTAGAAATACAATAAGAATAGGTAATATAGAAATAATACTTGCTGCAGATAAAGCCCCCCATTCAACGCCATAATCAGTCTGGAACAAATGTAGAGCTACAGGAAGGGTCCTCATATCCTGTGATTTTGTCAGGTTTAAAGCTAAAATAAATTCATTCCAGGCATTTGTAGCTGCAATAATCCCTCCTGCGATCAATGACGGCTTCATTATTGGCACGATTACACGCCAGAATGCTCCCCAGGAATTGCATCCATCCAACTTTGCAGCTTCCTCAAGGCTTTTAGGTATAGTACGGTAATAAGACTGCATCAACCATGTAACCAGAGGAATTATAAATGCTGAATATACAAATACCAATATAATATATGTATCCAAAAGCCCCAAGCGATTGGCCATAAAGTACATAGGCATTGCATTCGCAAATCTTCCTACCGCCATTCCTGTTAAAATCATAAACATAATAAATCCTTTTCCTGGAAAATGAAATCTAGCAGCCCCATACCCAGCAAACATAGAAACTAACAAAGTTACCGCAATAGATAATACAGTAACAATTGTACTGTTAAGCATAAATCTGAGAAAGTTATCCTGCGTAAGTACCTTTATATAATTATGTAAAGTAACCCGCTTGGGTAAAAGACTGGGCGGATACGATAATATCTCTCCTGTCTCCTTAAGGGACGTACTAATCGTCCATAAAAAAGGTACCAGAGTCAGGATAACAAACATTAATAAAACAATCTGGACAATTATTTTTCCCATAAATTTCCGACTCATAGTTTTACCTCTCTCCTAATAGTAGTCTTCTTCCGAAATCATTTTTTTATAAAAGAAAACAAATACCAAATTAATTACCAACATTACAGTAGTAAGAGCCGATGACAGCGGTATGTTAAAAAATGTGAATGTCTCTTTGTACAGCCTAATACTTAATATTTCCGTGGTATAGATAGGTCCGCCGCCAGTCATGGAAAGAACAAAGGATACGATATTAAAAAAACTCATAGTCAATACAATAATCATTACCAGCACAACTGATCGGATAAGTGGTAGGATGACATACCAGATACGTTGTAATTTAGAACATCCATCCACGAGAGCCGCATCCTCCAGTTCCACTGGAATTGCCGACAAAGCGGCTAGGATCATCACCAGGGAAAAACCTAGCGAACGCCACGCATTTAGAACCGTTACCGTTATTAAAGGCGTAATCCTTCCTTCAAAGAAATTTGGCAGAACTATTCCCAGCATATCACTCCAGTAATATATAATACTCATCTGCGGATTCAACACCCATGTCCACATTAATGCAAGGACCACCTCATTTGTCACCCAGGGAATCAAAATGATAGTACGGTAGATTGAATTAAGCTTTCCTGGTTTCCGAATAAGCAACGCCAGAATAAATCCTGCCACAAGGGCCAAAATAATGCCTCCTATCGTAAAAAACAGAGAGTTAAAAATATTGATCCAGAATCTTGTATCTCGCATCAGTTTTACATATTGTCCAAATCCTACAAATTTTACTTTTTGGAATATATTGCTTTCATACAAGCTGTAATCAAAAGCAAACACCAGTGGGAATACGGTTGCCAGACTGACAATAATAAATGCAGGTGCAATCCACAAATATCCTTCCTTTGATCTTTTTATGTCAGCCCACAGTTTTTTCTTTTCCATATCCATCGCCTCCCTGACGTTTGAATATTACACCCTGGTCTTCTAATAACCGGTGCAACTCGCCTGTATCAATATCGTGAATATCCTCCAGCCCCTTTGCAACTGCCAGCGCCGCTGCACTTCCTGCTCCCTGTCCTCCAACCATACAGGGTCCTATTCCTCTAGCTGCAGACTGCGCCTCGAATGTTGCAGATATGCATTTTCCCGCTACAATCAGATTCGACAGAGAACAAGTAAGGCTCCGCAACGGAATATCGTAAGCCCCATCGCTGTCAACTTTAAATTCCCTAGTAGAAGGAATATGTACACACCCATCAGGATCGTGGAAGTTAGGCGGATATGCCCCCATACCTACTGCATCATCAAACAATCGATGTTCAATGATATCGTCCATAGTCAATACGTAATCACCTATCATACGCCGGGCTTCCCTTGCCGCCAGGTCATAGATTTCCGCAATATACGCATTCTGAAATCCATCCACGTGTTTCTTTAAATATTCCACAACCCGGAATGCTTCTTCTCTCAGAAGGAAACTGGCACGGCTGACCTCCATGATATCCAAAGGATTAATGCTGGCACTGGTACAGTTAAGAATTACATCATCATTTTTACCGTGGTAATAAATTCCAAGGGACCTGGGCATATAATCAAATCCATCCAGCTTCCAGGGACACCAGTATTCGATTCCTCTGCGTATTCCTCCTGTTTCTTTTCGCCATGGATCATGATTATCTATATTAATGTACCGGTTAAGGAATTGCTCATACCGATCCATTTCCACCCCAAATACCCGGAACATATTAGAGGTACATTGCGTAATACCATGGGTTCCATGCTCCCATCTGACTCCCGCCATATTGGCCAGCATCAGTTCTCCTGTTGTATCAATAAAATATTTAGCCGCAAGCTTCTGCCTTCCAAGCCTGGATACTACCTCAATTTCTTTAATTTTTCCATTTACCAACCTGACATCGCTGAGGATGGAGAACAACATAATATCACAACCCGCATGATAAAGTTCTTTTTCAGTTACATACCTGGCAGTTTCAGGATCCACAGAAGCAAGCCCTGTGATCCATTTGTCTCCATCTCCATGATATTGGAAATAACCTCTCCCTGCAATTTCCTGACATTTTTTTACCAGTTCATCGGGTATACCTCCAATCACCTGTTGAAAATTATTGTCAAAGAACCCTCCCCAGGTCATTCCAATAGATGACAATCCACCCATATGGGCACTGGCCTCCACAATAAGGACTTTTTTGCAGCCATTTCTTGCTGCAGCCAGAGCAGCTACAACACCTGCAGTCCCTCCGCCTACTACTATTATGTCATATATTAACATAATGTTACCTCCCGGCTAATCATCAAAGATAACGCTCTGCTCTTTAAGAATCTGCCGCAATTTTTTTATATCCAAACTATGAATATCTTCTATACCGCTTTCTGCTGCAAGAGCTGCCGCCGTACCAGCCCCCTGGCCTTCTACCATACATGGTCCAATGCCTCTAGTTGCAGACTGAGCTTCAAAAGTAGCAGATATACATTTTCCCGCTACAATAAGGTTTGCAACAGAGGATGTAAGGCAACGCAAAGGGATATCGTATGCTCCATCACTCCCGGAATCAAATTCTCTTGTGCTTGGAATATGTACGGTTCCAGTCGGTGAATGTACATCTGGAGGATACGCTCCCATACCGATGGCATCTTCAAAATGCTTATGGCTTACAATATCCTCCATGGTTAAAATATAGTCTCCACACATTCGGCGTGTTTCTCTGGCAGCAAGATCATAAACTGCTGTGATATAAGCATTTTCAAATCCAGCCACATTGTGCTTCAGATAATCTACCACATGGAATGCCTCTTCCCTTAACTGATAGCTGGCTTTGCTTATCTCCATAATATCCAACGGATTAATATAAGTACTGGTACAGTTTAGAATTACATCATCATTCTTTCCATGGTAATAAATTCCCAGGGATTTTGGCATATTTTCGAACCCATCAGGTTTCCATGGACACCAATACTCAATTCCCCTTCGAATAGCACCGGTTTCTTTTTTCCAAGGATCCTGATTATCTGTATTGATATACCGGTCAAGAAAGGCTTCATATTTATCCATATCAACACCCAATACCCGAAACATATTGGAAGTACTCTGCGTAATACTTTCATCACTTCCATGCTTCCATTTTACACCGGCCATATCGGCCAGAATTAATTCTCCTGTGGCATCTATAAAATAATCAGCGCTTACTTGTTGCTTCCCTAGTCTTGATACAACCTCAATATGGCGTATTCTTCCATTCTCCATTTTCACATTATCTAGTATAGAAAATAACATAACATCACAGCCTGCATCATAAAGCTCTTTTTCCATCACATATCTGGCTGTTTCAGGGTCTACAGATGCCAGACCTGTTATCCATTTATCCCCATCTCCATGATACTGAAAATAGCCACGGCCAGCTATTTCTTTGCATTTCTTCACTAGCTCATTGGGAATGCCTCCGATTACCTGTCTGTAATTATTGTCAAAAAAACCTCCCCAAGTCATTCCGATAGCAGACAATCCTCCAACATAAGAACCAGCCTCAATAAGAAGTACTCTCAACCGTCCTCCTTCAGCCGCGGCCAGGGCTGCCACAGCACCTGCTGTACCCCCTCCTACAATCACAACATCGTACTCCAACATAATAGAACCTCCTTGTATTTTCTTTCCTTATACATTTTTAAACAGCAGAATAAATGCAGCTATTGTCATAGGAACAAATAAATTCACGTCCGGAAATGCCTGTACTTTTGCCGAAATAATTACTGCAAGATCCGAGGCAGCTGCCATAGGGCTTCTTTCATTGCTGGTAAATGCAATGGTTCTTATTCCATATTGAACCGCCTGTTCCACCATATTAAGGGCTGCTTCCGACTCCCCAGTATCGGAAATCACCAATGCCAGACCTGTTTTTCCAGAAGGAACTGGAAGAGGATTTCCTCTGTAAGCAGCATATCCATCTCCCTTTACTATGATATGACGAACCATAAAATCCACAGCCGCCATCACTTCCTCAGGACCAAACACAGAGATAACTGTCTTTCTACTCTCCTGAAAATACTCACAGAAACTTTGTTGCAAAAAAACGCTGAAATTTTTTATTACCCCTTTTAATGCCTCCTCAGTTACAGTAATTTGGGGGTTGCCTTCCTCTGCCTGGGAATGGCGTAAAAAGAATAATAAATCTCGATATCCGCTAAAGCCCATCTTTTTTGCTAACTTAACCAGTAATGCCTGGGATACAAAATTTCTTCTGGCAACTGCATTGATCGTCATATCCTTGTCGTCTTCCTGTACATCATTTTTAATTGAATTCAAAACATCCTTTTCCAAAACAGAAAGTCGTTCGATCATAATCTTCTGCATGATTCTTTTTCCTTTTCCTATAGAAGCTATCGTTAAGTATCACTAATTGTGAATGTTGGAGGGGGGTATATTTTCTATCTTTTTATTTTTTACGGCTTAATTATATATTTTTAAAGTACTATTTTCAATATTTGGCAAGAATCTATGTGCTTTTTCATGGATTCGTGAGAAAATTCACTTTTATATTTCGCAACATTAAGATTTAGACCTTTCTATAACCATTTACACATCCAAGATGGGGATCTTTATACTTACTTTTACAATTAGGAATTTTAGGAGGTATATTTTGGCTAATAAAGCCATCTGCCGCCAATTGTCATAGAATCTTCAGAAATATTTCCTTGAACAAGGCCTGCATCTGTGCTAGAGTGTGTTTGAATCAAGATGGGAGGTCATTTTTTGATACAGAACATACTTTGTTTTCTGGAGGGATCAGCCGGGACATATCCGGATAAACCGGCTTTTTCCGATGAGCATACAAGCCTGACATACAGGGAGCTGTTGGAGCTGTCCCGCCGGATCGGCACCTATCTCGGCCAGCGGTCCGGTCCGCGCCGTCCTATCCCTGTGATGACTGAAAAGAACGTATTTGCCCTGGGCGCCTTTATGGGTGCTGTGACAGCCGGATGCTTCTATGTATATCTGGATCCCAGTCAGCCGGCCAAACGTCTGAACCGGATTCTGGACAGCCTTCAGGCCCAGTGGATGATCGCGGACAGTGAAAGCCTTAACATAGCTGGAGATATCACATTTTCCGGAGAAATAATAGACCTTGAAACACTGAAAGCCCTGCCGCCTGGCAGCACGGACTCCGGCCTTCTGGCATCCATCCGTAGCCAGTCCCTGGATACGGACCCTCTGTACGGGATTTTTACCTCAGGTTCCACAGGCACGCCCAAGGGAGTGGTGGTGGGTCACCGCTCAGTGATCGATTTTATAGGACATTTTACAGACATGTTCCATATCACGTCCCAAGATGTGATCGGCAACCAGGCCCCCTTTGATTTTGATGTTTCCGTAAAGGATATTTACTCCACCCTTAAAACCGGTGCGACCATGGAAATCATACCAAAGCGGCTGTTCTCCATCCCCACCGGGCTTTTGGATTACCTCTGCCAAAAGCAGGTCACCACAGCCATCTGGGCCGTTTCCGCCCTGTGCATCATCACTACCCTGAACGGTTTTACTTACCGTGTGCCCACACACCTGGATAAAATACTGTTCAGCGGGGAGGTCATGCCGGTCAAACACCTGAACACGTGGAGGAAGTATCTTCCCCATGCCATGTTTGTCAATCTGTACGGTCCCACTGAAATCACCTGCAACTGCACATACTATGTGATAGACCGGGATTTTGAACCGGGAAGTACGATTCCCATGGGAACTGCATTTCCCAATGAAAAGGTATTTCTGCTGGATGAGGAGGACCATCTTGTGACCACTCCCCACAGACAGGGGGAGGTCTGCGTGGCAGGCACCGCCCTGGCCCTTGGATATTACAGGGACCCGCAGCGGACCGGTGCATCCTTTGTACAGAATCCCCTAAACCAGTCATACCCTGAGATCATCTACCGCACGGGCGACATGGCCTGTTACGGCCCGGATGGCCTTTTGTATTTCCAGGCAAGAAAAGATTTCCAAATCAAACACATGGGGCACAGGATCGAACTGGGTGAGATCGAGACAGCCCTTATGGCCGTGGAGGGTGTTACCAGGGCCGTATGCATTTTCCTGGAGGAAAAAAACAAGATTGCTGCATTCTATGAAGGGAATGCCCATAAAAGGCAGATTGCCGCCGGGCTGGAACCGCTGCTGCCCCGCTATATGTTCCCAAATATTTACAAAAATCTGGATCAACTCCCGCTTACAAAGAATGGGAAAATTGACCGGAAGGCCCTGAGGGAACTCTGCGTCTAGTGTACTTCCAGAATCTCCGGGTACTCAGATTTGTGCGTGACTGGCGAAAAATCAGCCGCAAAGATGGATGCCGGAGGGATTCCGAGAGCACGCTCTGAAAAAGGAGGTTTTATGGACGATCAGATACTGCAAACAGCCGCTGATATGTACGGCACGCCGTCCTATGTCTTTGACCTGGATGAATTCCATCAACGTATACGGCATATGAAAGAAATATTGGGCCATGAGATAAAGATCTGCTATGCAATGAAAGCCAACCCCTTCCTGGCAGCCACATCCGCCCAGGCAGCCGATGGTCTTGAGGTGTGCTCTCCCGGGGAATACGCCATCTGCCGGCGGGCGGGCGTCCCCGGGAAGAAGATCGTACTATCCGGCGTTAACAAAGAACCGCAGCAGATCCTGGAAGTGATGGGGGAGGGAGGGGCTGCGGCCTTTACCGCCGAGTCCCTGTACCAGCTTCAGATCCTGGAAGCATGTGCTGCACAGGAATCCGGCCAGAGAACCGCGCAAAAATCCGCTGTCCCTGTCCTGCTGCGCCTGACCAGCGGAAACCAGTTTGGGATGGATGAGGAGACGGTCCGGGCCATTATCCGGGACCGCGGCTCTTATCCCCACCTGGATTTTATAGGACTTCAGTACTACTCAGGAACCCAGAAGAAACAGATGTCCAAGCTAAAAAAAGAATTGGAGTACCTGGATGGGGTCCTGGCCGGGATCCGGGAGGAACTGGTGTATGAACTTCGTGAACTGGAATATGGACCGGGTCTCTCTATTCCATACTTTGAGGGCCAGGAAATCCAGGATGAGGATCTTATGCTCAGGGAATTTCGGGATTTCCTTGACCAAATGGAATTTACGGGAACCATAACCCTGGAAGCCGGCCGGTTCCTGGCAGCCCCCTGCGGCAGCTATATCACCCAGGTGGTTGACCTTAAGCGCAGTCAGGGACAAAATTACTGCATTGTGGACGGAGGCATCCACCATGTGAACTATTACGGACAGGCCATGGCCATGAAGATCCCGCTCCACCGCTTTATGCCCCGGCAGGCCTCAGGAAGACGGGAGGAAGAACGATGGACGGTCTGCGGATCCCTGTGCACTTCCGGAGATATGCTGGTCAAGAATCTTCCCCTGCCCGATCCGGCAATGGGGGATCTTTTGGTCTTTGACCGCATCGGCGCCTATTCTGTGACGGAAGGGATCTACCTGTTCCTGAGCAGAAGGCTGCCCAGGATCCTGACCTATACAGAAGCGGACGGGCTTTGCCTGGTGCGCAGGGATCTGCCCACGGATCCGCTCAATGACGGCAGTATCCATATCGATCAATTATAAAAGGAGAATAAAACATGGATGAATTATTAGAAATTTTAGAGGATATCAAACCCAATGTGGATTTTAAGACCTGCACGGACCTGATTGACGGTGGGTATCTGGATTCCTTTGATATCCTCTCCATTGTCAGCGAATTAAACGATGCATTTGGCGTTGAGATCTCACCTGTGGATATTGTACCTGGCAACTTCAACTCCGCAGACGCTTTGTGGAAAATGGTACAGCGTCTGGGCGATGACTAACAGAGGGAGGACGGGATGTCTTTTCTCTCAATGAACTTCCTTCTTTTCCTGGCTGCAGCCGCCCTGGGATATTATCTGATTCCGGGACGGCTTCAGTGGGTATGGCTTCTTTTGTTCAGTTACCTGTTCTACCTGGCTTCAGGCACATGGGCGGCGGTGTTTATCCTTACCACCACCCTCACCACCTTTCTCGGGGGCCTGTGCCTGGAAAGGGCGGATCTCAGACTGGCTCTGATCCTAAGATCCATAGAGAACCCCATACCCCGGCAGAAAAAGATATTAAAAGAGCGTTACCGCAAGTACAAGAAATGGATCACAGCCGCTGTGCTCCTTATTAATTTCGGCATACTGGCTGTTTTAAAATACCGCAACTTTGCGGTGGAAAACATAAGCCGGATGTTCGGCGCCCCCTATACCCCGGGAAATCTTCTGCTTCCCCTGGGTATTTCCTTTTATACCTTCCAGTCCATGGGGTATCTCATTGATGTTTACAGAGGGAAATATCCTCCTGACCACAACCCCTTCCGCTTTGCCCTGTTCGTATCATTTTTCCCGCAGATCCTTCAGGGTCCCATCGGACGCTATGACCGGCTGTCAGATCAGCTCTTTGGCCAGAGGACCTTCTGTCTTTCACGGATCGAAAGCGGGCTGCAGCTGATGCTTTGGGGATATTTTAAGAAAATAGTCATTGCGGACCGGGCCGCGGTCATTGTAAACCAGGTGTTCGGCAATTACGAATCCTACGGGGGGATCGTGGTCATTACAGCGGTCCTGTTTTATTCCATTCAGCTGTACGGTGATTTCTCCGGAGGCATGGATGTGGTGATGGGCGCTGCAGAGTGCTTTGGCATTTCCCTGGACGCCAACTTTAAACGTCCCTATTTTGCGCGGTCCATCTCGGATTTCTGGCACCGCTGGCACATTACCCTGGGCACATGGATGAAAGACTATGTATTCTATCCCTTTTCTCTTTCCAAGGGCATGAATAAGTTTGGAAAATACTGTAAGAACCACTGTGGAAAACATATAGGCCGTGTCCTTCCGGTGTGTATAGCCAACCTGCTGGTGTTTTTCCTTGTGGGCGTATGGCATGGACCTGCATGGAAATATATTGTTTACGGCCTCTATAACGGCGTGATCATTGCTGCCAGCAACCTGTTTGCCCCCTGTTACCAGAAGGCAGCCAAATCCCTCCGCGTCCCGGCGGAATCCAGGGCCTGGATGGTGGTCCAGATCCTGCGGACCTTTATACTGGTGAATATCAGCTGGTATTTTGACATGGCACCAAGTCTTGGGGCTGCCCTGACCATGATGAAGAACACGGTGAGTGGATTTTCCCTTTCCGCGCTCACAGATGGAAGCCTGTTAGATCTGGGGTTGGACAAAAAGGATTACGTGGCCCTTGCTCTATCCTGCGGGGTCTTGTTTGCTGTCAGTTTTTTCCAGGAAAACCATATGGAAATAAGAAAGACCCTGGCCAGACAGCCCCTGGCCGCCAGGTGGAGCGTGTATCTTCTCCTGCTCTTTGCCATTCCCCTTCTGGGGCAGATCAATCTAACGGGAGGAGGTTTTATCTATGCCCAGTTCTAATTGGCTAAAAGCCGCCAGGGCTGTCCTGTTCCCGGCCCTTTGCCTGGGGATTACCCTGGCGCTCAATTATGCCCTTATTCCTCCCGGTTCCGTGAGGATCAATCTTCACAACCTGAGGAATGGACAGGACTATGACACGGTATTCATCGGGACTTCCCACGGACAGTATGGAATCGATCCCGGAACCATGGACCGGGACGGGATCAGTTCCGTCAGCCTGTGCATGGCAGACGCCTATCCGGATGATATGTACTACCTGCTGCGTCTGGCCGCTGAGACCCAGAACCCGTCTCAGGTGGTGTATGAGCTGGACCCATCCTACTGGATGAATGAGCAGCGCAGCGGTTCCACCGAGATATTCTTTTACCAGGACTTCCCTCCATCCGCCGCAAAGTTCCTCTATTTCATGGACAAAATAGCAGGGCTGGATTTCCGCTCCACCCTGGCGCCCTGGAGCTATTACCGGAATCTTTACGCCCAGATACCGTCCAATATACAAAAGAAGCTAAGTCCCGCCTACCGAAGCTACGATCCCACCATACTGGATGTCCCTGCCGGCCATTACGGAGGACGGGGATTCATCTACCGCAACCGGGTGGAGGGCGAAGACAAGGGAACCTTTAACAATATTCCCTGGGATGAAAGCCGGGTCAAGGAAAAGGCACTCCGGTATTTTGACCGCATCGCGGCATTTTGCAAGGACAGGGACATAGAGCTGATCGTCATCACCACCCCTGTCCCCCTTGACACCCTTTCCCAGTTTGAGGAATCCTATCAGGCCTCCCATGAATATTTTACCGGCCTAATGGAACGCTACGGCCTGAAGTACTACAACTTTAACTACATGAATCCCCAGCTTATGGACCGTACCATGGAGGGATACTGGGATTATGACGGACACATGGACGGAATTAAAGCCCGGGAATACAGCACCATACTTGGAAGGTTCCTTGCAGATATAAAAAACAAGGAAATGGACCCGGAAAAATATTTCTCCTATACTCCTTAAAATATTGGTTGACAAACCGGATAAAATGGTATATATTGATATTAGTAACAATTACTATTATCAATTACGAACTATAAATATATGGGAAAAAGGAGAATATTGATTATGAAAAAATGGGTATGTACAGTATGCGGTTATGTTTATGAGGGAGAGAATCCACCTGAGAAGTGTCCACAGTGCGGTGTTCCTGCATCCAAGTTCAAAGAGCAGGAAGCTGACAAGATGGCATGGGCATGCGAGCACGAGGTTGGTGTTGCACAGGGTTCCCCTGAAGATATCATGATGGATTTAAGAGCTAATTTCGAGGGCGAGTGCTCCGAGGTTGGCATGTACCTGGCCATGTCCAGAGTGGCCCACAGGGAAGGATATCCTGAGATTGGTATGTACTGGGCTCAGGCAGCTTTTGAGGAAGCAGAGCACGCCGCCAAGTTCGCGGAGCTGTTAGGCGAGGTTGTTACCTCCTCCACCAAGAAGAACCTGGAGATGAGAGTGGCTGCTGAGAACGGCGCTACTGCCGGCAAGTTCGACCTGGCCAAGAGAGCAAAGGCCCTGAACCTGGATGCGATCCATGACACGGTTCATGAGATGGCTAAGGATGAGGCACGCCACGGCAAGGCGTTTGAAGGTCTGCTACAGAGGTACTTTGGCTAATATATAAAAATTTCATCAGAATAAACATCCCAGCCCGTACCAGAATAGCGGAATACGGACTGCGGCGCACCGCAAGGCGGGCAGGCCCCCATACTCGGGGATCCTGCCCACTTTTTTTGGAAATGCCGGGGAACCCTATCCCATCTCCATTCCTATTTTCTTAAAACCTGCAATCGCTGCCCCCACAATACCGTTGGCCGGCGATGGTTGGGAGAAATAGATCTGAAGGTTCTCAGCCGGATACGGCTTTCTCGTATGCTCCAGTATACAGCGTACCAGCTTTTCCCTTGGAAATGACTTCATCTGTACAATCCCGCCTCCGATCACCACTGCCTCGGGGTCAAGTATATTGATCTCCGCCACCACCGGAATGGACATGGCTTGTACAAATTCGTCCAGCACCTGCGTGTGCCCCCATTGGGTGAACAGATCCCCGATCCCGGTATGGGGAAAATGGGCTTTCTGCAATTGCTCCAGGGCTTTTCCGCAGCAGTACATCTCCACACATCCCTTATTGCCGCAGCTGCACGGGCGTTGCTCAAGTCCCATCTGTATATGGCCCACCTCGGCAGCCGTGCCGTTCTTGCCAATAAAAGGACGTCCGTTTATGTAGATCGCATTTCCCATTCCCGTGCCAAAATAAAAGCCTGCCACTGCTCCCTCTGAAGGCAGCTTAAGCTGCCATATGTCATTGGCCAGCAGATAATATGCATCATGGTCTATGATGACCGGTATGCCCAGCCTATCTTCCAGCGCCTCCACAATATCCACACCATCCAGTCCCGGAAAATTGGTGGATGAATACAGTCTGCGTCTGTGCCTGTCCACAACAGAGGGAAATCCTGCCGCCACCATCACAGGGACACGGCCATTTGAATTTCTCCTGATATAATCCAGGATCACAGCGCCAAGGGCCTGGGGCGTGTCGTCCGCCTCATATACCTGTCTGGCCGGAATCACTTCAAGGGCTGACACAATGAGCGTTTCATCCACCAGCCCCATGCGCAGGTTGGTGCCGCCGATGTCCATGCCAAGTATCCTCCTGGCGCCCGCCCCAAGATCCAATCCCGATACGGCCTCGTCTTTTATCCCGTCTTTTATCCTGTCTCTTATCCCGTCTTCCATTCCGTCTCCTAATCCCTGGCGAGAATGTAGTTGGCATATTCCTTTAAAAGCGGCGTCTCCTTTTCAGTTATGATCGTGCACTCCGACAGCTCCATGGCTTTGCACATGGTGCGTTTTCCCGACTTTGAACTGTCTGCCAGCACGTAGATCTGCGCTGAATTTTCTTTTACGATCCGCTTTTTATTGGCCTCCCTGCTGTCAGGGGTATTGACACCGGACTGAAGGTCATACCCGGTAGCGCCAATAAAGGCTTTGTCAAAAAACATGTTCTTTAAACTGTTATCCGCCATGCTGCCCACAATAGACGCCGTGGACTTCAGTACATCCCCGCCAATCATTATTACATTGATCTCAGTTTCCAAAATGCTGGGAACCACCATTGCATTGGTTGTCACCACTGTTATCTTCTTATTCTTGAGATAAGGGATCATCTTTAAGCAGGTGGTTCCCGCATCGATATAAATGACCTCTCCATCGCCTACCAGCTGTGCCGCCGTCTTTGCAATGGCCTCTTTCTCCTTGATCTTATATAAGCCCCTGGAATTGATGGGAGTATCATAGGAGCCTGTTTTGATCTTGGCAGCTCCTCCCCGCAAAAGGACGATCTGCCCTTCCCCCTCCAATATCTTCAAATCCCTTCTGATCGTGGATTCCGAAACCCCGTTTAATGCTTTGGCAAAATCCCCAAGGGTTACCATATCCTGCTTTTCCAGTTCTGTAAGCAATATCTGCCGTCTTTCGTATGGAATCATCAGACCCCTCCCTGTATCTTTCACATCACTATTTACCTTAAAGTATACATGAAATGCAAAGATTGTCAATTTTACAGTGGTCTCATTTCAACCATTTATTACGGAAATCCAACACCTGTCCAATATCCGGCATGGAGTCCTGTGCGCCCGTATCCTGTACGGTCAGGGCGCTGCAGCAGGTGGCAAGATCCAGCATATCCTCCAGCTCCATATGGTTTAGGATGCCGTATGCCAGGCCGCCCACAAAGGAGTCCCCGGCCCCGGTGGTCTCAACTGCCGCGACCGGATAGGATCCCTTGTAACAGAGCCGTTCTCCTTTACAGGCCACCGCCCCCAGACTTCCCAAGGTAAAGATACAGACATTCCCCATCTCCCCTGCAAAACGCTTTAATGCCTCCTCTGCCTTTTCCACAGAGTCAATTGCTTCACCTGTATAAAATTCAGCTTCCACCTCATTCATGATCAGGTAACCGCAAAGCTTCATATATCTTTTATGGATCTTTGCAGCCGGTGCCATATTAAACAGGATGGTACATCCGGCCTTTGCAGCCGTCTCAATGGCGTACCGGATCACTTCCTCCGGGATCTCCATTTGCAGAATGACAACCGTATGCTCATCCAGCAGGCAGCGTATCCCATCAATGTCCTCCGTACCCATGGAATAATTGGCGCCCCTGGTAATGGAGGCATACACGCTCCCATCCGGCAGTGTGTGTACGACTCCCATGCCGCTGCTGCCGTTTCTGCGTTTCACAAATTCCGTGTCCACCCCGTATTTCTGCAGACCCTCCAGAAGCTTTAGACCATTTACATCCATGCCCACATTGCCGGCCATATAGGTCTTGATCCCCAGCCTGGCGCACTGCACCGCCTGGTTGCCGCCCTTGCCCCCGCAGCAGAACTCCGCGCTTTTTGCCTGGTGCGTCTCACCTTTGTACGGCATCCTGTCTGTCTTTAGAATAATGTCATAATTCAGGCTTCCTATTACAACTGCCTTTCCCTCCATTTTCACCATCCGTCCTTATGCCTGTGACTTTGAAAATTTTGAGGACAACTTGCTCTGTATCACCTCAAAATAGGCTGCTATGACAATGATGATACCTGTCACAATATACTGCCAGAAGGTGCTGACCCCGGTGATGATCAGACCGATCTTCAGGGCTGCCAACAGCAATGCGCCTAAAAAGGTGCCCAAAATACTGCCCTTTCCTCCCGCCATACGGGTTCCGCCAATAGCCGAGGCAGCGATGGCATCCAGTTCATATCCCTGTCCGGTGGCCGGTTCGCCGGTGCCCAGGTTGGCCAGCATGATCATGCCGGCAAATGCTACGCAGAACCCGCACATGGAATATGCAAGGATCTTTGTCCTGTCCACATTCACGCCCGACAGTTTTGCCGCCTCCTCGTTGCCTCCCACGGCAAAGAGATAATTTCCAAACCTGGTCTTCTTAAGCAGGATATGGGCGATTACCGCGATGGCAAACAGCACAAAGATAGATATGGGCACATCCCCGATCACCTTTGCCCCCAGGGATTTTCTGTACGCATCCGGTATGTTGAGGACCGGCCATCCGCCTGTGACCACATAGGCGATACCCCGGAATACGCTCATGGTGCCCAGGGTGGCGATAAATGGCTGCAGCCTCATCTTGGTGACCAGCAGTCCATTGATGGATCCCATAAAGGTTCCCAGCACCGCGCCTGCGCATATGGCGGCTACAGGCGGCACACCCAGTACCGTAAGCTGTCCGACCGCCACAATGACAATGGCGAATGTACTTCCCAGGGACAGGTCGATTCCCCCTGAAATGATCGCAAAGGTGATGCCGATGGCCAGGATCCCGTTAATGGTGGCCTGCTTTACAATATCCACAAAATTTCCCACGGTCACATAAGAGGAGTCAATCAGCGCAAATATGATGACCATGATGATCAAAGCAACAAAAACCCCTATTTCACGGACAGAACCGCTGAACATCATCCGCGATACGGCCTTTTGCCGGCTGTTATTCTCTTTCCCCATTGTCTTTTCCTCCCATTGCGTAATTTAGGATCACCTGCTCTGCAAACTCTTCCTTTTGCAGCTCCCCTGTCTTTTTTCCTTCACACATAATAATAATGCGGTCGCTGATACCCATGACCTCCGGAAGTTCTGAGGACACCACGATCACGGATTTTCCATTGTGGACAATGTCCTCCATCAGCCTGTATATCTCCGCCTTGGCCGCCACGTCCACGCCTTTGGTGGGCTCATCGAAAATGAGTATATCCACATCCGTGGACATCCACCTGGCCAATATAATCTTCTGCTGGTTTCCCCCGGACATGTTCTGGGTCATATAATCCGGCTTCTTGGGATTGACGTTCAGTTCACTCTCATACTTCAGATAGTTCTTTCGTTTTTTCCTCTCATCCACAAAGTGGTTGGTCAAATATTTTTCCAGGGAGGACAGGGCTGCGTTATCTATGTTGCTCATCATATTGATAAAGCCCTGGGTTTTGCGCTCCTCGGGAAGAAGGCCGATTCCCAGGCGCAGGGCGTCCTGGGTATTATGTATGGCCGCCTCCCTGCCCTTTAGGAAAATGTGTCCGGCCGTCTTGGCATCCGCTCCAAAGATCGCCCTCATCACCTCGGTCCTTCCCGCTCCCACCAGACCGGCAAATCCCAATATCTCACCCTTTCTCAGTTCAAAGCTGACGTCCTCAAATACCCCTTTACGGCTCAGACCCTGAACCTTAAGGACCACCTCATCCCGGACACAGCTCTCTCTCATTCTGGATGCCACCGCATTCACATCCCTGCCCACCATGTGCCTGATCAGGGTCTCCCTGCTGATATCCCCCACATTCAGGGTGGTAATATAAGCCCCGTCCCTCAGGATCGTAGCCCTGTCGCAGATCTGGAAAATCTCCTCCAGCCTGTGGCTTACATAGATGATGGTAATGCCTGACTCCTTTAGCTCCCGGATAATCTTAAACAATTCAGCCGTTTCCCCGGTTGTCAGCGAGGCGGTGGGCTCATCCAGGGAGATCACCTCCGCCTTATGAAAAAGGGCTTTGGCAATGGCCAGCATCTGCATCCCGCCTGCCGTCAGGCGGCTGGCCATGTCCTCAGCCCTGAAATCGCATTTTAACCTGTCCAATATCTCATTCACAGTCCTGTTCAGCGTGCGGTAATCCACTATCATGCCATGATGGGGCTCATATCCCAGGGTAACGTTCTGGCCAACAGTCAGATCCCTCACCACATTGATCTCCTGGTGTACCTTAACAATGCGGCCTTTCCTAATGGCCTCATTGGGGTTCTTAAAAGATACCTGACTGCCGTTAAGCCAAATACTGCCCTCATATTCCTGGTAAACCCCATGAAGGATATTCAGCAGCGTGGATTTGCCGGCCCCGTTTTCCCCTAACAGCGCATGGACCTCCCCCTTACACACGGAAAAACTGATGTCCTTTAGTACCCTGACGCCGGAAAACTGTTTGCCTATCTGCCTAAACTCGATTGATTTTTCCATTTGCAAGCCCCTTTCAGCTATGGGGCCTGTGCAAAGCCCTACCGAGCATTCTGCATTGGCCCCATGTATTGATCCTGTATATTACTAGCTGTATTCTGCTGAGCTGTATATTACTGGGCTTTATATTCTGTGGGAACCCAATTAATGATCTCTTTTGCGTCAGTATCCACGTTGGTGGAATCGATCAGGGCCTGCGGCGTCCAGATAACTCTTGGAAGCTTCTGTCCGGCCAGTTCACGCAGGGCACATTCAAGGGCGATCTGCGCCTTGTAGAATGGGAAGGAATCAATGGTTGCGCTTAATTCACCCTTTCTGATGGAATCATAGGCCTCGCCGATTCCGTCAACACCTACAATCAGGATATCTTTTCCGGATTCCTTGACCGCTTCCACAACACCAAGGGCCATCCCGTCATTGTTACAGAAGATCGCTTTCAGGTCGGGATAGTTCTTGATCCATGTTTCAGCCAGTTCCTTGGCCTTGTTTCTGTCCCAGTCGGCATTCTGCTTTGCAACAATCTCAATGTCCGGTGAATTTGCCGTCATCCAGTTTTCAAAGCCTTCGGTCCTCTGCCTTGCGGCAAATGCCTTGGGCATACCGATCACAATGGCAACCTGACCCTTGCCGTCCAGCTGTTTGGAGATCCACTCCGCTGCCAGTTCACCGTTTTGGTCTGCCTTTGGCCCTACAAAGTTAGGTGCATTTGCAATCAGGCCATCGTTTACATTGATCACAGGTATGTTTTTCTCAACCGCGCTCTCAACACCCGGCACCAGGTTTCCGTCAGAAATGGGAGACAGTAGCAGCACAGAGTATTTTTTATTGATCATATTATTAAGGATGGCAAGCTGTCCCTGCTCATCGTTCTCATCCAGGGCGGCCTGGACATCGATGGTAACCTTTACCCCTGCCTCGGATGCCAGTCTGGCTCCTTCCTCATATCCCTCTTTCAGGGTGCGCCAGTATTCATTCTGGAACTGCTTGGCAACTGCCCCGACTACGATATCCTGGCTTCCGTAAGGGACCTCTGCTCCAAATTCCTCACGCACATCCTCAATGCTGACGCCCGCCTCCTTATCAGGATTAAAACCTTCGCTGACCACGGCCTCAGTCTCCTCTTTTGCAGCTTCCGCGCCCTTATCCTCCCCTTTTGTCTCCTGGGACTGGGCCTCGCTCTGCGCAGGGGCTGTTGTCTGGACCGCTGCGGTACTGCCGCCGCCTGAACTACATCCCATTAACATGGCCCCTACAATTGCTGATGTAACCAAAATTCCCAATACCTTTTTTCTCATCGCTTGCTCCTCCTTTTGTTGGATTCCTTTTTATTATTTTGAGAACATGTCCAGTACCAGCTTTTGAGCCTTGATACCATCCTGTTCTTTTATAACCTCCTCGATCCGGTCCATACCATAGCTGTCAATGGCGTTTGACAGTGCCTTAAACGCCTTGATATTGGCGCTGACCTCCTGCTGCGCCTCCTCCCTGATGGGGAAGGAATCAAAAAATACCACTTCGTCATAATTGTATTTCTTAAGGTAATACACAAACTCCAGCGCCTGGGGCATGCTCACAGAGGCAAAGATCAAACCGTTATCCAGTTCCCCGTATCCGTCATTCATATGCAGCCCGTACAGCTTATTCTTCCTGGCAGCCAAAGCCAGGGAATAAGCCGGGTTCTCACGCTTCATCAGCATATGGCAGAAATCCAGGGTAACTCCGATATTAGGCCGGTCCACCTCATCGATCATCTGCAGGGTCAGCCCTATGCCATCGATCATGGAAAATGCCCTGGGCTCACATGGTTTATACTCAATGCTCACCTTAAGCCCCTTGCCTCCTGCGTAATCCGCCACTTCCCTGAACGCCCTGACGATCTTGTCCCAGTTTTTCTCATAGTCAACCTGGAAGGGATAATCAAACCCGTCAAACCCAAGCCATATTGTTATAACACTTCCCCCCAGCGCCTCACAGGCATCCGCAGCATCCTTGCAAAGCTGAACAGAACGTCTGCTCACATCCTCACGGGTGCCTGTAAATTCTCCTTCAGCAAACTCATTGCCCCGAAATCTTAAGGCAACCCCGTTCACCCCCAGGCCGCCCATATGCTCCCTGATTTCATCCAGATCATAACCGTCCACATGCTCCGGGTAATTAAACTCCAGGTGGGTGATCCCCTCCAGGTTTCGGTATGCATCTATGGTTTGGAACAGATCATAATTTCCTTTAAACATAAAAGAGTTCATTCTTCCAGAAAATTTCATATTTTGTCACCTTCTTTCATATTGTTAGTAATAATATATAATTATTTTTATTTTTTGTCAACTATTTTTACTTTTTTTCTTATTTTTTCATTTTTCTTCATTTTCCCCCTGGCGTTCTTCCCTGGCCCCTTAATACTTTTCATTTCTTTTCAGCAGTATTTCCAACCCGGGATTTGCACAAATATATTTTAAATATTTTTAAAAATCTATTGACTTATGGGGTTGTTTGTATTATATTAATATCAGTAACAATTACTATTATTGATAGAAACAAAACATTTAATCATAAATCAAAAAGGAGAATATAAGTTATGAAGAAATGGGTATGTACAGTATGCGGTTATGTTTATGAAGGCGAGAATGCACCTGAGAAATGTCCACAGTGCGGCGTTCCTGCATCCAAGTTCAAGGAGCAGGAAGCTGACAAGATGGCATGGGCATGCGAGCATGAGGTAGGGGTTGCCCAGGGCGCTCCTGAAGATATCATGATGGATTTAAGGGCTAATTTTGAGGGTGAGTGCTCTGAGGTTGGCATGTACCTGGCCATGTCCAGAGTCGCCCACAGGGAAGGATATCCCGAGATCGGCATGTACTGGGCAAAGGCTGCTTTTGAGGAAGCGGAGCACGCTGCCAAGTTTGCGGAGCTGTTAGGCGAGGTTGTCACCTCCTCCACTAAGAAGAACCTGGAGATGAGAGTGGCTGCTGAGAACGGCGCTACTGCCGGCAAGTTCGACCTGGCTAAAAGAGCCAAAGCCCTGAACCTGGATGCGATCCATGACACGGTTCATGAGATGGCCAAGGATGAGGCACGCCACGGCAAGGCATTTGAAGGCCTGTTAAATAGATACTTCGGCTAATCTGTTAGCATAATCAATAGAACCCTCCTTTTAAACGGTCAGGCGGTCTCCCCAAGGCTGCCTGCACTGCCCTTAACACCGGCTGTCAGTTACAAAGGAGGAATTAGCAAAATATGGATTGAAATATTTGAAATTTAAGGATACAATAGGAATTAGCAGTAAACGGCAGCAATATATAATATTCAAAAGAGAAAGGTGAGGTAAAACTATGGCATCAAAATACGCAGGAACTAAAACAGAACAGAACTTAAAGGACGCATTCTCCGGAGAGTCCCAGGCACGCAATAAGTATACATACTATGCATCCGCAGCTAAGAAGGCTGGCTATGAGCAGATGTCCGCATTATATCTGGAGACCGCCGATCAGGAGAAGGAGCATGCTAAGATGTGGTTCAAGGAGCTTCACGGGATCGGAACTCCTGAGGAGAACCTGGTTGACGCTGCTGCAGGCGAGAACTACGAGTGGACCGACATGTACGCACGTATGGCGCGTGAGGCGCGTGAGGAAGGCTTTGAGGAACTGGCTGTTAAGTTTGAACTGGTTGCCAAGGTTGAGGCAGCTCATGAGAGAAGATACAACACCCTGTTAAACAGCTTAAAGAACGACAAGACCTTTAAGGGTGATGCTCCTCTGGGCTGGAAGTGCAGAAACTGCGGATACATCCATGAGGGCGAGGAAGCTCCTGAAGTATGTCCATGCTGTGCACATCCAAGAGCTTACTTTGAGAGAAAAGTTGAGAATTATTAATTCATACCCTATCATAAAAGCAGGGCCGGGAAACTTCATATCCCGGCCCTGCTTTTATGATCCTACTGATTCTCGATCTCCATGATCATATTCACCCTGCGCTCATGTCTTCCGCCCTCAAACTTGGCATCCAGCCACGCCTCAGTGATCATCTTGGCAAGTTCACTTCCCACCACCCTGGCGCCAAAAGCCAGGACATTGGAGTTGTTGTGCATTCTGGAAAGTTTGGCCGTGTAAGGCTCACTGCACACGCATGCGCGGATACCCTTTACCTTGTTGGCAGCCAGGGAGATCCCAACGCCCGTGCCGCAGATTGCGATTCCCAGGTCAGCCTCTCCTGAAGCCACTGCCTTTCCCACCTTTTCCCCATATACAGGGTAATCACAGCTTTCCGTTGAATTGGTTCCCAGGTCAATAACCTCATATCCCTTGCTTTCCACAAACTCTTTGATGATCTCCTTCAGCTCGATGGCTGTATGGTCATTACCGATTGCGATTTTCATAATCTTTCTCCTATCTCCTGATGCGTCAGTTTTCTTTATCCCTTAAATGCACAATTCTATCCGCGTCCAAAAAAGCCCTGGATCCGGTCCAGCCTGGATGTCATGGACACCAGCAGCAGGTCGGCCGCTGTCAGCGCAGCCATGGCCTCCACCACCACCACGGCCCTTGGCACAATGATGGGATCGTGACGTCCCCTGATCTCAATATCCAGTTCCTGTCCGGTCCTGGTGACCGTGTGCTGGCTTCTGGCAATGGATGGGGTTGGCTTAAATGCTGCCCGGATCACGATATCGCTGCCGTCACTGATACCTCCCAGGGTGCCCCCGGAGTGGTTGCTGCTCTTGACCACCTTATACTCCTGTCCGGCCCTTTTTCCGTTCCCTCCGCCGTCCTCTTTTTTGTCTTCTTTGCCGTCTTCTTTGCCTTCCCGGCTTATGATAAACCCGTCATTGTTAGATGACCCAAGAGCCCTGGCGGCCTCAAAACCGTCCCCGATCTCAAATCCCTTCACTGCCCCAATGGACAGAATGGCCTTTGCCAGGTTGGCGTCCAGCTTTTCAAATACCGGTTCACCCACCCCCACAGGCATTCCCTGGATCACGCACTCCACCACGCCTCCGCAGGAATCCCTCCTGGCCATCATCTCCTCCAGATAGGCCTGGGCCTTCTGCGCCGCACCGGCATCCGGCATATACAGGCGGTTGTTCCACATCTCATCCAACTGAAACGCCTGGTCATTGATCTCTATCTCACCCACGGACCGGGTATAAGCCCTCACAGTGATTCCAAGGCTTTTAAGCAGCTTACAGGCAATAGCCCCTGCAGCCACCCGGCCGGTAGTCTCACGGCCTGAGGAACGCCCGCCGCCGCGGTAATCCCTAAACCCATATTTACAGTCAAAGGTATAATCCGCATGTCCGGGACGATATACATCCATGATGTTGCCGTAGTCGTGGGAGCGCTGATCCGTGTTGCGCACTTCCAGGGCAATGGGCGTTCCCGTGGTCCTGCCCTCAAATACCCCTGAAAGAATTTCCACCACGTCCCCTTCCTGGCGGGCCGTGGTGAATTTACTCTGTCCTGGTTTTCTTCTGTCCAAATACACCTGGATGTCCGCCTCAGTCAGGGGAAGGCCGGCCGGGCACCCGTCCACGACCACGCCGATCCCCTTTCCATGGGATTCACCCCAGGTAGTAACTTTTAAAATTGTTCCATATGTTGAACCTGCCATGTATCCTTATCCTGCCTCCATATCATGCCCGTATTTGTTCTGCCCACAGTATCCTATGTTCTGATAGTATACCCTGATCGTGCGCCTGATAATACACCCTCATCACATCCCCTGCTATGACCTGCCGATCCTGGCAATGGCACAGCAGTTGGGCTGGTTCACGCTGATGCTGCGTCCGCACATGACCAAAAGCCCTTTTTCATAATTCACCTCAAAGAAACTGATGGAGCCGCTGTCATGGTTGATGGACGCAATGTGCTTTTGATCCGGGAAAATAGCCACATCCTTGGGATATTCGCCGCTGACAGGCAGGCAGCTGATCATGGTCAGCAGTCCTGATTCCTCATCCCTTCTGTAGATCGTCACCGTGTTCTCACCTGCATTGGTGCAGTAAATATACTTTTCGTCCGGAGACAGCCTCATGGCGCAGGCAGCCGTCAGATTGCCCGGATTCTTGGTGGCCGTGGTGGAAATGGTCTGGATCTTCTCGATCACCGGCGCCCTGTCCCCGGTCTCATAGGAATACACGCTGATCACATTCTGGAGTTCATGCATCAGATAAAGGAATCTTCCGTCCGAACTGTAGCGGAAATGTCTGGGTGCCGACTCCAGGTCACAGTGGATGGCATCCACCTGGACCAGTTTTTTATCCTTATCATTAAACCGGTAAACTTTTACCTGGTCCGTGCCGTTGTCCACGGACAGGACATACCTGCCGTCAGGCATCCTTCTGGTACATGTTACATGGGAGCGGAAATTTCGCTCCGCCACACTGCCGTAACCTTTATTATAAACCTCATCCACGATCTCACCCACGGAACCGTCCTTATTCAGGCTCAGCACAGTGGTCTTGCCGTCATGGTAGCCGGACACAAACACATACTCGTCCTTCACATCCGTGCACAAATGGCAGCCCCTCATACCGCGTATGGGAGAACTGTTCAGCCTGGCCAGGCTTCCGTTCTGAAGGATACGGAAGGATACCACACCTTCATCTGCTATGGAGTACAAGGTCTTTCCATCGCTGGAAGCAATGACATAGGAGGAGTTGTCCACTTCCACCTCACACCGCTCCTTAAACACACCCTTTTCCACATCCACATCATACACTGTGATTCCCTTGGCCTTGCCGGTGTAAGAATAGGATCCTACATATGCCATATATTTTCCATTCATACCTGTTCTACCTCCCTGATTCACGTCCGTCTTAATGCCGGCCCAATCCCTGATTTTTCATTGGACGCTGCGCTAAAAACATCATATCATAATTTTGTGAATTTGTTAACCGGATATTTATGAAATTGTTGCCCGGAACTTTACAAAAAAGTATTGACATACTATCAATTTAATGTATAATGAAATTCGCGCTTGTTTATTATTACTAAACTTTTTGCTTAATTTTACAGTCAGTTAGTATTTGTAAACTTTTTGTTCAGATTAGAGTGTGTCCGCAGACACACCCGGGATACAGGGAGGGTTTCCATGGAGATCGGAAGTAAATTAAAAGAACTGAGGGTGCTGAAGGGTCTGACCCAGGAGGAACTTGCGGACCGGGCCGAGCTTTCCAAAGGCTTTATATCCCAGCTTGAGCGGGACCTGACTTCCCCATCCATCGCAACCCTGATGGATATACTGCAGTGCCTGGGCACCACCATCGGGGATTTCTTCACCGAAACACCGGACGAACAGATTGTATTCGGTAAACAGGATTATTTTGAAAAAATTGACACAGACTTGAATAATGAGATCAAATGGATCATCCCCAATGCACAGAAGAATGTGATGGAGCCCATTCTCCTGACCTTAAAGGCGGGAGGATCCACTTATCCGGATAATCCCCATGAAGGAGAAGAGTTCGGGTACGTGCTTCAGGGGGCTGTCTCCATTCATCTGGGGACCAAGACATACAAGGCCAAAAAGGGGGAATCCTTTTATTTCACCCCGGACAAGAAACATTACCTGACCAGCAAGAACGGGGCACTCCTGCTGTGGGTAAGCTCACCGCCCAGCTTTTAGAAGCTTCACATTACGATAAAAGGAGAACGTATTTATCATGAGCCAGCCATTCATTGATTTACAGCACATTTCAAAAAGTTTTGACGGTGAGATGGTTTTGGACGACCTGAACCTCTCCATTAAGGAGAACAGTTTCGTCACCCTGCTTGGCCCCAGCGGCTGCGGCAAGACCACCACCCTTCGTATCCTCGGCGGCTTTACCACACAGGACACAGGAAAGGTCATGTTTGAGGGGCAGGATATCACCAGGATCCCTCCCAACAAACGCCAGTTAAATACAGTATTCCAGAAGTACGCTCTGTTTCCCCATATGAATATTGCGGAAAACATTGCCTTTGGGCTTAAGATCAAGAACAAATCAAAAGCTTACATTGATGATAAGATAAAATACGCCTTAAAGCTGGTGAACCTGTCCGGCTATGAGAAGCGTACCGTGGATTCCCTGTCCGGCGGCCAGCAGCAGCGTATTGCCATTGCCAGGGCCATTGTGAACGAACCCCGGGTCCTCCTTCTGGATGAACCCCTGGGCGCACTGGACCTGAAGCTGCGCCAGGATATGCAGTACGAGCTGATCCGCCTTAAGAATGAACTGGGAATCACCTTTATCTATGTGACCCATGACCAGGAGGAAGCCCTCACCATGTCAGACACGATTGTGGTCATGAACCAGGGATATATCCAGCAGATGGGTTCCCCTGAACAGATTTATAATGAACCGGAAAATGCCTTTGTGGCTGACTTTATCGGAGAGAGCAACATTGTACCCGGCATTATGATCAAGGATGAACTGGTTGAAATTTTCGGCGCCAGGTTTGTATGTGTTGACAAGGGCTTTGGAAATAATAGGCCTGTGGACGTTGTGATCCGTCCTGAAGATATTGATCTTGTAAAACCCGAGGAGGGCAGTATACAGGGTGTTGTGACCCATCTGATCTTTAAGGGTGTGCACTATGAGATGGAGGTAACCACCCCGGATGGTTTTGAGTGGCTGGTACACTCCACCGACATGTTCCCGGTTGGCCGGCAGGTTGGCATCCATGTGGAGCCGTTTGATATCCAGATCATGAACAAACCTGCTTCTGAGGATGAGGAGGCGCTGGGAGTCAATGAATAGCGAGAAAAAAGGCGCTGCCATCGGCAAAGCGCTGTTATCCGGACCTTATCTGCTGTGGATGATCGGTTTTACCCTGATACCCCTGGCACTGATCATGTGGTATGGCCTTACCGACAAACACGGCGCCGTCACCCTGTCCAACATCATTGCCATCGCGTCAGCAGACCATGCAAAAGCCTTGTGGCTGTCCCTGGGACTTTCCCTGGTGAGCACTGTCCTGTGCCTGTTCCTGGCCTATCCCCTGGCTATGATCCTCCGGGGCCGCGGGGCTGCGGCTGGAGGATTTATTGTGTTCATATTCATCCTTCCCATGTGGATGAACTTTCTTCTGAGGACCCTGGCCTGGCAGACACTGCTGGAAAAGAACGGGGTGATCAACGGACTGCTCACATGGCTGCACCTGCCAACACAGTCCCTGATCAACACGCCCTCAGCCATTGTGCTGGGCATGGTATATAATTTCCTGCCCTTTATGGTACTGCCCATCTACAATGTGCTGTCCAAGATAGACGACAATATCATCAACGCTGCCAAAGACCTGGGGGCCAACGGTTTCCAGCGCTTTATCAGGATATGGTTCCCCTTAAGCATCCCGGGCATCATAAGCGGCATTACCATGGTGTTCGTACCTTCCCTGACCACCTTTGTGATCTCCGACCTGCTGGGCGGAAGCAAGATCCTTCTCATCGGCAATGTCATTGAGCAGGAGTTCACCAGGGGAAGCAACTGGCATCTGGGCAGCGGACTTTCACTGGTACTTATGGTCTTTATCCTGATCAGTATGGCCATGATCGCCAAATACGATAAAAATGGAGAGGGGACTGCATTCTGATGACAAAAGGTTCAAGAGCGCTGCGCAAAATTGTTTCTGATTTTTATATGGTGCTGATATTAATCTTTTTATATGCCCCTATCCTGACCATGATGGTATTATCCTTTAACCAGTCCAAGTCCAGGACACAGTGGGGCGGTTTTACCCTGCAGTGGTATGCCCAGATGTTTGACAGCCGCTCCATTATGAGCGCTTTGACCACCACACTGGTCATTGCCTTTGTGTCCGCCCTGGCAGCCACTGTCATCGGCACGGCCGCCGCCCTGTCCATAGGCTCCATGAGGGCGGTTCCAAAGACCATTGTGATGGGGATTACCAATATACCCATGCTGAACGCTGATATCGTAACAGGCATATCCCTGATGCTGGCGTTTATCGCCTTTGGCATTTCCCTGGGATTTAAGACCGTGCTCATATCACATATCACGTTCAACATACCTTATGTGATACTGAGCGTGATGCCAAAGCTGAAGCAGACCGACAAATATACCTATGAGGCAGCCCTGGATCTGGGCGCGTCCCCGTCCTACGCTTTTTTTAAGGTGGTGTTCCCGGACATCATGCCCGGCGTGCTCTCCGGCTTTTTGCTGGCATTTACCATGTCCCTGGATGACTTTATCATCACCCACTTTACCAAGGGAGCCGGTATCAACACCCTTTCCACCCTCATATACAGCGAGGTGAGGCGCGGTATCCGCCCGTCCATGTACGCACTGTCCACCATCATTTTCCTGACAGTGCTGATCCTTCTTATTATTGTTAATTTCCGGTCCATTAAAAAACCGGAACAAGCATAGAGTGATCCACTCTGACCTATTTTGAGATCTAAAGGAGAATAATTATGAAAAAGAAAATGGTCATCACCCTGACAGCTGCTTCCATTGCAGTACTGTCCGCCGCCCTGGTTACAGGATGCGGCAAATCCGGTTCCTCCGAGGGAGGAAACAAAGAGGACAACAAGCTCAATGTCTACAACTGGGGCGAATACATTGACGAGGATGTGATCTCCCAGTTTGAGGAGGAGACAGGGATCAAGGTTGTCTATGATGTATTTGAGACAAATGAGGAAATGTACCCTGTCATCGAGGCCGGCGCTGTGAAATATGATGTGGTCTGCCCATCGGATTACATGATCCAGCGTATGAGCCAGAACAATCTGCTGGCCGAGATCAACCTTGACAACATCCCCAACTATAAGGAGATCGGCGAGGACTACCTGGATATCTCCAAAGGATTTGATCCTGAGAACAAGTACTCCGTACCCTACTGCTGGGGCACCATGGGAATCCTCTACAACACCAAGCGGCTGGAGGAACTGGGCGTGCCGGCTCCCACTAAGTGGTCTGACCTCTGGGATGAGCGTCTCAGCGGCGAGATCCTGATGCAGAACAGCGTAAGGGACGCATTTACAGTTGCCCTGAAAATGGAGGGTTATTCCTTAAACTCCACCAACCCGGACGAACTGGCCCAGGCCCGTGACCTTTTGATCCAGCAGAAACCCCTGGTACAGGCATATGTCATTGACCAGGTAAGGGATAAGATGATCGGCGGCGAGGCAGCCGTGGGCGTGATCTACTCCGGAGAAATGCTCTATATTCAGGAAGCAGTGGCCGACCAGGGCCTGGACTACAGCCTGGAGTATGTGATTCCCGAGGAAGGAACCAACTACTGGATCGACTCCTGGGTAATTCCCGCCAATGCGGAGCACAAGGAAAATGCCGAGAAATGGATCGACTTCCTGTGCCGTCCTGACATTGCCAAGAAGAACTTTGAATATATCACCTACGCAACACCCAACAAAGGCGCATACGACCTGCTGGATGACGAGTTAAAGAACAACAAAGCGCTGTTCCCTGATATCCGCAGCCTGCCAAACTGCGAGATCATCAAATACCTGGGAGATGACGTGGATACCATCTATAATGATATGTGGAAAGAGATCAAATCCGAATAAATATAAGATCCATGTGCGGATCATTGTAATGGAAAAGGCCCGGGCGCAGGAAGCGCCCAGGGCCTTTTCCGGTATGTTTTATAAATGTAACGGCCGGATGCCGCGTTCCTGAATTGTTACCAGTAATTTGTAGGGGACCTACAGGATCACATACTGCTCCAGCGCGTCCCAGTCCAGCTCTATGCCCAATCCGTGTGACCGGGGTACATAAAAATTCATATGTTCATCCGCCTCAAAGGGGGTTGTAAGGATCCCTGATTTCAGCATGTTTTCATTTTCTTCCGACTCTATGCATTCCGTATTGGGCAGGGCGGCCGCCACCTGAAGGCTTGCTGCAAAATGGATGGCGGAACCAAAAGAGTGAAGGGAAACCGGTTTGTGGTTGGCCAAAGCCATGGCGCCTATTTTTACAAGTTCACTGACCCCTCCGCCCCAGCCGATATCCGGCTGTACGATATCCACCATCTGATCCTCCACCAGATGCGTAAAATTGCTTAATCCCTGCTCTGTCTCAAAGCCCATAAGGCTGATCCCGGGCATCTCACGCACCAGCATCCTGCACCCTTCCCTGTCCTCAAACCTGACCGGTTCCTCCAGCCAGTCCAGTCCAACCCGGGCAAAGTCCTTTCTGGCCGCAAGGACCTGCATGGGAGTCCAGGCCGCATTGATATCAGCTGCCAGCTTCCCTTTTCCCAGAATCCTTCTGGCTGTCTCCAGACGCCTCATATCCTCCTCGTAGCTGACGCCAAAGCTCTGGTCCGCCGTGTAGCGTATGGCATTGTGGGGCATGTGGGGATTGCGTCCGATCTTAATCTTAATGGCAGAATATCCTTTCTTTACATATCCTTCCAATTCCCGTTCCAGCCCATCCAGGGATTTTCCCGGCGCATAGAAACCGCCGCTGGCATACGCAGGGACCCGGTCTTGGTGGCGGCCCAGCAATGTACTGATAGGGGCCTTCAGCATTTTCCCCAGCAGATCCCACAATGCAATATCAATTCCGCTGACAGCAGCCATGACAACTCCCCTGCGGCCATTGGCAATGGTGCGCCAGTACATGGTCTGCCACAGGTTCTCTATCTGTTCCGGATCCTGACCTATGAGCATGGGGGCCAGCTGCTCCTCAACAATGGATCTTCCCACATGGAGTGGGCTTCCATAGCAGAATGCCTCCCCTATGCCGTACAGTTCAGTGTCAGTCTCTATTTTTACAAGAAGCGCCTGGCGGGCAGTGCACACGGACAGGGCATCACTCATTACAGGGCATTCCCATTTCAGTAAGATGGTTTTTACGGATGTGATCTTCATAAGCTGATATAATATTCCCTTCTACTAATTATACCCTCAGTGGACAAGGGTAGATATTTTGTTACAGTAATCCTATGGTATTGAGGATAAAAAGCAGTATAAAGCCAATGATCCCCGCCAGGGTGGTAATGGGAGTAACATACTTTAAGTACTGCTCCGGCTTCAGGTTAAACATTTCGCAGCACATCCACATACCGCTGTCATTCACATGGCCAAAGAGCAGGGAGCCCATACCAATGGACAGTGCAACCGCCACCGGTGTAAGGCCCATGGCTCCCATGATGGGGGCGCAGATTCCGGCAGCCGTCATGGTGGCAGTGGCCATGGAACCGCATGCAGCCCTCATCACCGCAGAGATGGCAAAGGGGATCAGCAGCATAGGAATACCGCTGGCAACCACTGCACTGGCGATCTCATTCACAGCCGGATGGCTCTTAAGGATGGTGCTGAACGCTCCTCCCATGGCGGTAATCATGATCACCATGGCAGCTACCTTGATCCCCCGCTCAATCCAGTTTCCAAAACCCAGTTCCAAAAATGAGGGCTTGTCGCTGACAGGGGAGCCGGAATTCCTGGCAGCGTCCACCAGTTGGTCCTTTCTTGCAGCGCAGGTTATCAGAAGGATGATGATACCAATAAGCATTGCCACGGTTTTGTCTCCTATAAAGGAGGTCACGGCAAGTATGTTTCCATTGTCCTTGAAAAACATGTTCCCCAGGGAGCCCACTGTTATAAGCAGGGCAGGTACCACTAGCGGCAGGAAAGCGGCTATTGGATGCAGGGGACGGTCCTCTTTGATCAACAGTTCCTCCACAGAAGCGGCCTGGTCCGCCTCCACGACTCCTGTAACAAATTCCGGCTTTGCCTCCACAAATTCAGTTTTCTTCATAAACCCAATGGTAAGCGCGTAAGTGATGAGAAGGGTTGCAAGGCATACCAGGATGCTCCAGAATATGGACATTCCCACGTCCGCTCCAAGGAGGATGCACACGGCCAGAATCCCTGCCGAGGGAGGCACCACCCCGTGGGTGAGCCACACGCCCACAATGGTGTACGGTGTTATTACGGACATACTGATGTTCCTGCGCTTTCCGATACGCGCTGCAATGGGGGAGGTGAGAAGCTGTGTGACATCCCCAAAAACGGAAATAGACATGATAAATGCTGTGAGGGCCGGTGCCAGTTCAAGGCGTTTTCCCTTAAACAGGCGTATAAAGAAATTGGTGATCGCGGTTGCTGCGCCAGAGTCCTGGACTCCCATGGCCAGCACGGCCCCCAGGATCACAACCATACCAATGTTTCCAATGGTGGATCCAAAGGCATTGTTCACCGCGGCCAGGGCTTCCGATGGAGTGGCGCCAAACAGTATCCCCAAAGCTGCGGCAGTGACAAAAAGAGCCATAAAGCTGTTCACTTTTAATTTCACATTCAAAAATATCAGTACTGCCACTGACAGCAGTAAGATAATAAGATATGTTACAGTATTCATCTTTCCCTCCGATTGCATCTACCGCCTTTTCAGGCGGTAAGTCATAATAAATTTGTATTGGCAGCTGCCGGCATAGTCCCTTGTTGCGTTCACGTGATATTTGAATTATACTATTTTAAGCGGTCCGGCACCAATGAAAGGATTTAATACCAGGTATTAATTTTTTTGAGCATTTGGGGAATGGGGGATTGATATATGGAGATGAAGTTTGTGACTTATTTTATGGCCATTGCAAAATACAGGAACCTGTCAAAGGCAGCGGATTATCTTTTTGTGTCCCAGTCCACTCTCAGCCAGTTCCTGGCCAGGGAGGAACAGGAACTGGGGGTTAAGCTGGTTTCCAGGAACCGCAGCGAACTCACCCTCACCCATGCGGGGGAGTTATATGAGGAAACCTGCCGCAACATGATGGAATTGCAGAGCAGCCTGTACAAAAAGCTTTCTGATATTGAACAGTCCAAGACAGGGCATATTTCCATCGGGATCACGCCCCAGTGGGGAGGGGAAATGTTTGCGGAAATCTACCCAATATTCAAGCAGAAATACCCCAATTATTTGGTCAACCTGTTGGAGGATACCACAAAGCCCCTGCTGGAACAGGTGGTAAAGGGAACCCTGGATATAGCCATCCTGGCAGTCGCGGATGACGCACCTGTCTCACTTCCCAGCGTCAGCGTGTCCAGGGAGGAGCTTGTGCTTGCCGTGCCCGTATCCTTGGGAAAAATGCCGGATTGCCAAAGGCGGCCGGGCACAGCGCTGAAAGCCCTGGATATCAGCAAGGTAAAGAATGAAAACTTTATCATATCCTGTTCAGGAACAGCCATCCGGGATATCACCAACTCGGTATTTGAACAGTACCGGATCTCACCCCGGATCATCTGCGAGATCAACAACCATTCATCTTCCCTGAAAATGGTGGCAAGCGGCCTGGGGATTACCGTGATCCCGCTCAGCTATGTGGACAGTAACCCCCATATCAGCTATTTCTCCATTGGGGACGGGGTCTTCTGGAACATATGTACTGTCGCCAAACGCAATTTTAAGCCCTGCGAGCCGGACCATTATCTCATGGACCTGGTGGGGGAATATTTTGTGAAGGAACGGATGGGGAATTGAGGATATAAAAAACGGAACCGGATCCGACTGCGGGAGATCGATCCCCCTGTCAGGTCCAGTTCCGTTTTCTCTTTTCCTATTGATGTTCCCCGTGAACATCCTGATGGGTACCGCAGCCGCCTGAGGAGCAGCCGGAGCACCCTGAACATCCGGAACAACCCTTTCCTGCTTTTTTATCCCGTATCATGCCCCTTATGACCGCGCCTATGATCACTGCCAGTACGACTAAAATTATAAATGTTGAAAGATTCATATATATATTCCCCCTTCTGTCTCTGTCCGTCCGGTTTATCATTTACACAAATGTTTATAGAACACGTTGGTTAGGTAATTCTAACTTCGTTTTCAGATTAGCACTTTCTAACTCTCTTGTCAATCTTTTTTTTATATGTTACACTTAAGGTTAAAGACAAACGGGGGTGTTATTACATTGAAGATACAGGAATCAGCGGAAAACTACTTAGAAACCATATTAATGTTGGGAAAGGAAAAACCATATGTGCGTTCCATTGACATTGCCAATGAACTGAATTTTTCCAAGCCCAGCGTCAGCGTTGCCATGAAAAACCTCCGTGAAAACGGATACATCCTGATGGATGACCAGGGCCACATTACCCTTACCGCCTCAGGGCAGACTATTGCAGATACCATGTACGAGCGCCATACCATGCTGTCCAACTGGCTGATCTACCTGGGAGTGGATGCCAAGACAGCGGCCGAGGATGCCTGCCGCATGGAGCATGTTCTCAGCGCCCAGACATTTGAAGCCATCAAGCGCCACATTACCCTGGGCCATGAACTGCCGGACGGGGTATGACCATAACATCATAAGCACAGGAGGAGATGTCCATGTTAAAAGACCTTGTGAACCAATGCCGTTCCTACAGAAGATTTTACGAAGATGTGCGGATTCCCTTTGATGAACTGAAGGATATGGTGGACACTGCAAGGGTCACAGGCAGTGCAGCCAATGCCCAGCCGTTAAAATACAGAATCATATGCGATCCCGACCAGTGCGCCAAGGTGTTTCCCACCATCGGATGGGCCGCTGCGTTAAAGGACTGGGGCGGGCCTGAACCGGGTGAACGTCCAAGCGCATATATTGCCGTTATCTGTGATCTCTCCATAGGAAAGAACAAACAGTGGGATGAAGGGATTACCTCCCAGACCATTATGCTCAGCGCTGTGGAAAAGGGTTATGGCGGATGTATAATTGGAAACTGCAGGCGCTCTGAACTTTTGAAGATCCTTAACCTGGACCCGGACAAATATTGTGTGGGCCTGCTTCTGGCTCTTGGGAAACCAAAGGAAGAGGTGGTCATGGTCCCTGTGGGCGAGGACCAAAACACGGTGTATTACAGGGATGAGAACCAGACCCACTACGTCCCCAAGAGAAGCTTGGAAGATATCCTGATCTGATCGCAGAATAAAAGAGGAGTCCATTAATCCGGACCTCCTCTTTTTATGATCCCATCGTATGATCCTGCATCCACTCAAGTCCTACAGGGACAGCGCTCTCATGGCATTGATGATCGCTATCACCGACACGCCCACATCCGCAAATACGGCTTCCCACATATTGGCCATACCAAAGGCCCCCATGAGAAGAACAATGGCCTTCACTCCCAGGGCAAATATGATATTCTGCTTTACAATGGTCATGGTCTTGCGGGATATACGCACCACATCCGCAATCTTGGAAGGATCGTCATCCATGAGCACTATATCCGCTGCCTCAATGGCTGCATCGGACCCCATACTTCCCATGGCGATCCCTATGTCTGCTCTGGAAAGCACCGGGGCATCATTGATCCCGTCTCCCACAAAGGCCAGCTTATCCTTTCCTTTCAGTTCGGCCAGCAGTTCCTCCACCTTGGCTACCTTACCGTCCGGAAGAAGCTCTGCATGGACCTCATCCAGGCCCAGACGGGCAGCCACTGCCTCGCCCACCTCTTTCTTGTCGCCGGTAAGCATGACGGTCCGCTTTACTCCCACCCGTTTAAGGCTCCTGATGGCCTCATACGCCTCCTCCTTGATGGTGTCGGATATAATGATGGAGCCGTAAAATGTTCCGTCCATTGCAATGTAGACCGCTGTACCGATGCTGGGACTCTCCGTATATTCTACCTTCATCTCCTTCATCAGCTTGCTGTTGCCGGCAAGGACCACATGACCATCGATCACTGCCTTAACACCGTGGCCGGAAATCTCCTCCGTGTCGGATACGCGGTTCATATCCAGGGCGTGGCCGCAGGCTTCCTTAATGGAGCGGGAAATGGGATGGTCGGAATAGCTCTCCGCCAGTGCTGCCAGTTCCAAAAGTGACTCCTGGGTGCCAACTGCCGCATGTATTTCCGTCACCTTGAACTCACCTTTAGTAAGAGTTCCGGTCTTATCAAAGACAATGGTGTTCATCTCGGATAATGCCTCCAGATAGTTGCTTCCCTTGATCAGCACGCCCCGTCTGGACGCGGCGCCGATCCCTGAGAAAAAGCTCATGGGAACGGATATGACAAGGGCGCATGGGCAGGAAATTACCAGGAAGGTACATGCCCTTCTCACCCACTCGGCCCAGGACTGGCCAAAGACAAGGGGCGGGAGTACTGCAAGGATCACGGCGCCCACGACCACTACCGGTGTGTAATACCTGGCAAACCTGGTAATAAAATTTTCCACCTGTGCCTTTTTGCTGCTGGCATTTTCCACCAGTTCCAGTATCTTGGCAACAGTGGAGTCATCAAACTCCTTTGTAACCTGTACCCTCAGAAGGCCGCTTCCATTGACACAGCCGCTGATCACATCATCCCCCACAGACGCCTTCCTTGGCACGGACTCACCGGTCAGGGCCGAGGTATCCACCATGGAATCGCCGAACACCACCTTGCCGTCCAGGGGAATCCTCTCCCCTGCCTTTACCACAATGATATCCCCTACCTGCACATCATCCGGATCCACCTGCTTAAGCTGTCCGTCCTCTTCTATATTGGCATATTCAGGACAGATATCCATCAGCTCCGTGATGGACTGTCTGGATCGGTTCACCGCGTAACTCTGGAACAACTCTCCTACCTGATAGAACAACATAACCGCAACTGCTTCTGAATATTCCCCGATTCCGAATGCGCCAAAGGTGGCCACGGTCATAAGGAAGTTCTCATCAAACACCTGCCCGTTCCGTATATTGCGCAGGGCTTTATACACAATATCCCATCCGATCAGAACATAGGGGATCAGGTACACCGCCAGCTTTCCCCAGGTTCCCAGACCGGCCGGCAGCATATCCATATGGTCTGCGACCGCCATGGGAACATATATGATAAATGTAAGCAGGATGCGTCCCAGCATTGCCTTTTGTTTCTTAGTCATAACGATTTCCTTTCCAATACAGGCATGGCCTGCAATTCCTCACCGCAAGATCAAGTCCGGATTAAAGCTGGATCATAGCTGGACCACAGCCAAATTACAGCTGGACCATATATGGATCACAGCTGGATCACACAGTCCGGTTCAACCTTTTTACACACTGCTACAACTTCCTGCATGATCTCGTCAAACCTGCCGTCCTCAGCCTCAATGGTCATCTTCTGTGTCATGAAGCTCACATTGGCATCCGATACACCCTGGATCTTTTTGATGGCTTCCTCCATCTTAGCCGCACAGTTGGCGCAATCCAGATCCTGTAATTTGAATTTCTTTTTCATTTTCATATCCTCCATCTATTATTATTTTAAGAACTACTGCTTTTATTCCTGAATGTGTTCCATACCCTGGTTGATAATGGTCCTCACATGACCGTCCGCCAGGGAATAGAACACAGCCTTTCCCTCCCTGCGGCTCTTCACCAGCCGGTTCTGCTTTAATATCCTCAGCTGGTGGGAGATCGCCGACTGGTTCATGTTCAGCAGCTGCGCTATGTCGCACACGCACATCTCAGACTCAAAGAGCACATACAGTATCTTGATCCGGGTGGAATCACCAAAAACCTTAAATATCTCTGCCAGGTCATAGAGTTCATCCTCCTCCGGCATCTTATTGTTAACAGCTTTAACCACATCCTCATGGACCTGGTAAAAATCACAGCACTCCACATCGTTTATCGCCATGGCCTTGACCCCCTTTTTCTCATTCACATCTGTTCATATGAATTATTGTTCATATGTTTATATCTACATTATATGCTCAAATCAAAAAATGTCAACCCCAAATTTTAAATAGCCGGAAACTTTTTAAAGCAAAAAATCCTGGGGCTGTCGGGAAATAGATGGTTCCGAACAGGGGCAGGCGTGACTCATGCGAGTCACGCCTGCCCCTGAAATTTATCCTCTAAAAAGAAAAAAAGATGGCTAACAACAACCATCTTTCTCTCCGTTCCATGTTATAATGGAACTATGCTAAAACAAGATTATTATAACAACTTTTTTGAAATT